>JAKOQZ010000074.1 GCA_029778105.1 Pseudomonadota bacterium
TCTTTCTTCAGAAAAAGAAGACTCTTCCTTCCACTTAGGATGCCCCCGATGTCCGTCCCCGAGATCATGCAATCCCCCGCCTACCGCAGGATCGTCGAGGTGCTCGACGCCGAGCACGACCGCACGGTGGCCGACATCATCACCCTCACCGAAATCCCCGCGCCTCCCTTCGGCGAGGCCCCCAAGGCCGCGCACTACGTCGAGATGCTCCGCGCCCACGGCCTCGAGGATGTGGAGCTTGACGGCATCGGCAACGCCATGGGCCTGCGCCGCGGCGCCGGCAACGGCCGCCTGATCGTGGTCGCTGCCCATCTCGACACCGTCTTTCCCGCCGGCACCGACGTGAAGGTCAAGCGCGAGGGCACCAAGCTCTACGCCCCCGGCGTCGGCGACGACACGCGCAGCCTCGCGGTATTGCTCGCCTACATTCGCGCGCTCGACGCCGCCGGCGTGCGCACAAACGCCGACATCCTCTTCGTCGGCGACGTCGGCGAGGAGGGCCTCGGCGACCTGCGCGGCATCCGCCACCTCTTCACCGAGGGCAAGTACAAGGGCCGCATCGACGCCTTCTTCACCGTCGACAGCCCCGACATGGAGGGGCTCGTTACCGGCGGCGTCGGCTCCAAGCGCTACCGCGCCACCTTCCGCGGCCCGGGCGGGCACAGCTTCGGCGCCTTCGGCCTGGTCTCCCCCGCCTTCGCCATGGGCCAGGCGATGCTCGAACTCTCGCGCATCGCGGTTCCCGCCAAGCCGAAAACCACCTTCAGCGCCAGCGTCTTCGGCGGCGGCACCAGCGTGAACTCGATCCCCAACGAGGTCTGGGTCGAGGTCGACCTGCGCTCCGAGGCCCCCGCCGAACTCGACCGGCTGGAAAAGCGCTTCCTCGCCATCCTCGACCAGGCGGTCCAGGCCGAGAACCATGCCCGCTCTACCGCCCAGGGCGCGATCACTGTGGAGGCCAAGCTGATCGGCGATCGCCCCGCCGGATCGACGGCGGCCGACACCGACATCGTCCGCCATTCCACCGCGGCACTGAAGGCGCATGGCATCGACGTCCGTCAGGTCTATTCCAGCACCGATGCCAACATCCCAATGAGCCTTGGCATTCCCGCCGTGAAGATCGGCTCCGGCGGCA
>JAKOQZ010000075.1 GCA_029778105.1 Pseudomonadota bacterium
CCCCCGGGCTGAAGCAGGACGCCGATGTTCGATCTCGGCTGGAGCGAAATTCTTGTCATCGCGGTGGTCGGCATCCTGGTCGTGGGGCCGAAGGATTTGCCGCGCCTGATGAAAGGGATCGGCGAGTGGGTGGCCAAGGCCCGGCGTATGGCCTCGCATTTCCAGGCCGGGGTCGATGAGATGATCCGGCAGGCGGAGCTGGAAGACCTGCGCAAGGACCTCAACACCATCCGCAACGATCTGCGTGCGCCGATCGTGGTCGATCCGCGCACTACCACCACGCCGCCGCCCGACAATCTGATGGTGTCGCTGGGCGAAACGGCGGAGAACGAAAAGCCGGCGCCGCTGCCCTTGCCCGGCCCGATCGAGGGCCCGATCGCGCCGCCCGCGCCGGAGGCCGCCGCACCCGAAAACGCGCCCGAAAGCGCACGCGTCGCGCCGCCCAAGGCCGCCAATCAATGAGCGCCGTCAGGGACGAGAGTGAGATCGAGGCGAGCCGCGCGCCGCTGCTGGATCATCTGATCGAGCTGAGGACGCGGCTGCTGTGGTCGGTGGTGGCGTTCTTCGTGTGCTTCATCGTCTGCTACGTCTTCGCGCACGACATCTATAACTTCCTGGCGCAGCCGCTCTATCACGCGCTGGAGGGGCAGCCGAACCAGCGGCTGATCGCGACCGCGCCGCAGGAAACCTTCGTCACCTATCTGACGCTTTCGATGTGGGGCGGCGTGTTCCTGTCGTTTCCGGTTCTGGCGACGCAGATCTGGCTGTTCGTCGCGCCCGGGCTCTACAAGGACGAACGCGGCGCGTTTCTGCCCTATCTGTTCGCCACGCCGATCCTGTTCATCATGGGCTCGGCGCTGGTGCTGTATGTGATCATGCCGCTGGCGCTGAACTTCCTGCTGAGCTTTCAGGCGCCGGCCGGGCCGGGACAATTGCCGATCCAGCTGGAGGCGAAGGTCTCGGAATATTTCAGCCTGACCATGTCGCTGATGTTCGCGTTCGGCCTGTGCTTTCAGCTGCCGGTCGCGCTGACGCTGTTGGGGCGGGTGGGGATCGTGACGAGCGCGGGGTTGGCCAAGGCGCGCCGTTTCGCGATTTTCGGCGTGTTCGTGGTGGCGGGCATCCTGACCCCGCCCGACGCGCTGAGCCAGTTCGCGCTGGCTGTGCCGGTGCTGGCGCTTTACGAGATTTCGATCTGGCTGGTGCGGGCGAGCGAGAAGAAGCGCGCGCAGCCGGATCAGGGGACGACGTCGAAGGGGTGAGACTTTTCGGTCGAGCCGCACTTTGGCCTGCCGGTCGCAAGCGCCTGCGTATCCAGCTCTGGGGTCCGGCTTTACGCTTCGCTTCGGCCGGGATGACAGGTTGAGACGGGGTGCGTCGCACCCTATAGGTCAGCCGTCGGCCTTTCGGGGGCGACTCGCCGGTTCGCCGTCACTCAGTTCAAAGCCATGCACGACATTCGTTTCATCCGCGACACGCCTGAAGCCTTCGACGCCGGTCTGAGCAAGCGATCGCTCGCGCCGCTGTCCGCCTCGATCCTGGCGCTGGACGCCGAGGCGCGCGCCGTGACGACGCAGCTGCAGGAGCTGCAGGCGCGCCGCAACGAGGCGTCGAAACAGATCGGCGCGGCCAAGGCCAAGAAGGACGAGGCCGAAGCGCAGCGCCTGATGGCCGAGGTGAGCGCGATCAAGGACGACCTGACGGCGGGCGATCTGGAAGAGAAAGCGCGCCAGAAGACACTGTTCGACGCGCTGGCCGCGATCCCGAACCTGCCGGCGGACGATGTGCCGCCCGGCAAGGACGAGAACGACAATGTCGAGATCCGCAGCCACGGCGAGGCGCGGGTTCCGAATTTTCCGGCCAAGGAGCATTTCGACCTGGGCGAAGCGCTGGGCCAGATGGATTTCGAGACCGCCTCGAAGATGTCGGGCGCGCGCTTCGTCGTCACGCGCGGGCAACTGGCGCGGCTGGAGCGGGCGCTGGGCAATTTCATGCTGGACCTGCACACGAGCGAGTTCGGCTACACCGAGACCAATCCGCCCATGCTGGTGCGTGACGAGGCGGTGTTCGGCACAGGCCAGCTGCCCAAGTTTTCCGAGGACCTGTTCCGCACCGAGAACGGCTATTGGCTGATCCCGACGGCTGAAGTCTCGCTGACCAATATCGTGCGCGAGACGATCATGACCGAGGCGGAGCTGCCCAAGCGGTTCACCGCCTGGACGCCGTGTTTCCGTTCGGAGGCGGGCGCGGCGGGGCGCGATACGCGCGGCATGATCCGGCAGCACCAGTTCTCGAAGGTGGAGCTGGTGTCGATCACGACGCCCGACCAGTCGGACGCCGAGCACGAGCGCATGACACAGGCGGCCGAAACCGTGCTGAAACGTCTGGGCCTGTCGTTCCGCACCATGAAGCTGTGCGCGGGCGACATGGGATTCTCGGCGCGCAAGACCTACGACATCGAAGTCTGGCTGCCGGGGCAGGGGCGTTATCGCGAAATCTCGTCGTGCTCGAACTGCGGCGACTTCCAGGCGCGGCGCATGGATGCGCGCTATCGTCCCTCGGGCGAGAAGGGCACGCGCTTCGTGCACACGCTGAACGGTTCGGGCCTTGCGGTCGGGCGCACGCTGATCGCGGTGATGGAGAATTATCAGCAGGGCAACGGGACCATCGCGGTGCCGGATGCGCTGAAACCTTATATGGGCGGGATCGAGGTTATCGGTGGCTAAGGCGAAGGCGTCGGCCAAGAGCGGCGCGAAAGACAAGGACGGCTGGCGTCCCTTACGCATTCTCGTTTCGAACGATGACGGCATCCATGCGCCGGGCCTGAAGGCCGCGGAGAAGATCGCGCGGGCGCTGAGCGACGATGTGTGGATCATCGCGCCGGAGACCGAGCAGAGCGGGGCGTCGCATTCGCTCACCCTGACCATGCCGCTGCGGGTGCGGAAGATCTCGGCCAAGAAATATGCGGTCGACGGCACGCCGACGGATTGCGTGATGATGGGCGTGCTGCATGTGATGAAGGACGCGCGGCCCGATCTGGTCATCTCGGGCGTCAATCGCGGATCGAACATCGCCGACGACGTGACCTATTCGGGGACGATCGCGGCGGCGATGGAAGGAACGGTGCTGGGCATCCCCTCGATCGCGCTGAGCCAGGCCTTTACGCCCGACAAGAACGTGCAGGTGCGCTGGTCGACCGCCGAGACCTTCGGGCCGCAGGTGATCCGCAAGCTGCTGGCCGCCGGGTGGCCCAAGGACGTGCTGGTCAACATCAACTTCCCCGACCGGACCCCGGACAAGGTGGAAGGGGTGCGCGTGACCGCGCAGGGCAAGCGCGATCAGGCGACGCTGGCGGTGGACGAGCGCGCCGATCCGCGCGGCAATCCGTATTTCTGGATCGGCTTTCGCCGCATCCTGTCGAACCCGCCGCAGGGCACCGATCTGCGGGCCATCTATGACGGGTTCGTTTCGGTGACGCCGCTGCACCTGAACCTGACCGAGAGCGCGACCATCGGCGCGTTCGAAAAGGTGCTGGGCACGCCGGCCAAAACGCCGCGCAAGGGCAAGCCGCAACCCAAGGCGCTCGAGGGCTGAGCCCATATGTCCGACGCGCCGTCGCCCGACCTCATCCGCCTCATCATGGATCTGAGGCGTCAGGGGGTGACGGACGCGCGGGTGCTGGACGCGATGGAGCGGGTGAAGCGGGCCGCCTTCCTGGATGAGAGCCAGCGCCACGAAGCCTACGAGAACAAGCCGCTGCCGATCGGCTGGGGCCAGACGATCAGCCAGCCCTATATCGTCGGCCTGATGACCCATGCGCTGAAGCTGGGCGACCGGATGAAGGTGCTCGAGGTCGGCACGGGCTCGGGCTATCAGACGGCGATCCTGGCCCGCATGGCGCTGCGGGTCTATACCGTCGAGCGGCTGCGTCCGCTGATGAAGATCGCCGAGCAACGCTTTAAAGAACAAGGCATTTCGAACATCGTCACCCGGCATGGCGACGGCTATGAGGGCTGGCCCGAACAGGCGCCGTTCGACCGCATCCTGGTGGCGGCGGCGGCGCCGGAACTGCCGCAGAGGCTGATCGATCAGCTCAAGCCCGGCGGCATTCTGGTGTGCCCGGTGGGGCCGGCCGAGTCCGGTCAGGTTTTGTTAAGGCTAACCAAGCACGATGGGGGCAAAGAGGTCGATAGCCTCGGTTTTGTCGCGTTTGTGCCGATGCTGCAGGGGGTGGCGCGCGACGGCTGAGCGGGCCTCTGTCCCATTGAGGTATCCTGCCCATGCGTGCCCCCGCTGTCCTGTTCCGTCTGGTTTTCGTCGCCGCCGCCGCGCAGCTTGCCGTTGCGTGTTCGTCGACCGGCTATTCCGGCTTCAATCCGTTTGACGGCGATCCCGGCGGCCCGCCGCCGGCCCCCAAGATGTGGGACGGCGCCTATGCCGGCGATAATGGCGGGCGGACCGACCCTTATAAGGAGGCCGGCTATGGCTCCAGCCGCGTGACGCGGACCGAGAGCAAGCCCTCGGAGCGCATTACCCGTACGGCCGGCCGGGGCGACAATTACGGCACCGACCGGATCGATCAGGCCGAACTGCCGCCGCCGGGCGAGTATCGCGAAACGGCGCGCGCGCCGGAGAACCCCTATCCCCAGTCGAGCGCCGATCACGGCCGGGCCGACCGGACGTTGACGACGACGACGCGTGGCGGCGGCACGGAGACGGCGGCGGCCGATACCGGCACGCTGCACAAGGTGAAGAGCGGCGAAGAGCTGAGCGACGTCGCCGACGCCTATGGCGTGCGCGAGGTCGACATCATCAAGGCGAACGCGCTGAAGCCGCCGTACAGCCTGAAGGCCGGTCAGAAGCTGAAGATCCCCGGGCGCGCCCGGGCCGAGGCGCCGCGCGAAGGCGATTATGTGAAGGAGGGCGAGGCCGCCGTTCCCCAGCCCAAGCCCGCCACCGGATCGAAAGCCGCGCCTGCGCCTGCGGAGACCGCAAGTGCGGAAGGCCCGCGTTTCGACTGGCCGGTTTCCGGCAAGGTGATTTCCAGCTTCGGTTCGGGCAGCGACGGGCTGACGAATGAAGGCATCAATATCGCCGTGGCGTCGGGCACACCGGTGAAGGCGGCGGCGGCGGGCACCGTGCGCTACGCCGGCAACGAGCTGCGCGGCTATGGCAATCTGGTGCTGATCGAACATGCCGGCGGCTATGTGACCGCCTATGCGCATAACCAGGCGCTGACGGTGAAGCGCGGCGACAAGGTGGCGCGGGGCGATGTGATCGCGCGCGCCGGGCAGACCGGCAATGTGAAGTCGCCCCAGCTCCACTTCGAGATCCGCAAGGGCACGAAGTCGATCGACCCGAAGAAGATGCTGGTGTCGCGCCGCTGAGGCGCTTCAGGCCAGCTTGACGCCGTGGCGGCCCGCATAATCCTGGATGAACTGCCAGGCGACGCGTCCCGAACGGCTGCCGCGCGTGGCGGTCCATTCGATGGCGGCGGCCTTCAGCGCGTCGCCATCGGGCAGTCCGTAATGGGCGGCATAGCCGGCGCACATCGCGAGGAAATCGTCCTGGCTGCAATTGTGGAAGCCGAGCCACAGGCCGAAGCGGTCTGACAGCGAGACTTTCTCCTCGACCGCCTCGTGCGGGTTGATGGCGGTGGAGCGCTCGTTCTCCATCATGTCGCGCGGCAGCAGGTGGCGGCGGTTTGACGTGGCGTAGAAGACGACATTCGACGGCCGGCCTTCGATGCCGCCATCGAGCACGGCTTTCAGCGACTTGTACGACTGGTCGGTCGCCTCGAAGGAAAGATCGTCGCAGAAAACGACGAACTGCCGGGGCGCGGCCTCGCGCAGCAGCCGCAACAGGGCGGGCAGGGTGGCGATGTCCTCGCGGTGGATTTCGATGAGGACGATGGGCTGTGCGCGGCCGAGATTGACCTCGGCGTGCGCGGCCTTGACCAGCGACGACTTGCCCATGCCGCGGGCGCCCCAGAGCAGCGTGTTGTTGGCGGGGAGGCCTTCGGCGAAGCGGTGGGTGTTTTCCACCAGCAGGTCGCGCACGCGGTCGATGCCCTTGAGAAGATCGATCTCGACCCGCGAAACCCGTGGCACCGGGGTGAGGCCGGGGCCTTCGGCATGCCAGACATAGGCGTCGGCGAGGGACCAGTCGGGCGCCTGGAGCGGCGCGGGGCTGAGGCGCTCGAGCGCCGCCGCGATCCGGGTCAAGACCTGCATCTGCTGATTATCCATTGAATTCACAAGGCTTTCCGCCGCGGACACAACCCCGCTATAGCGCGTGATCCGCGTTTGAAAAAGCGCCCCCGATAGCTATATTCCGCGCGGTTTTTGGCCGGTGCTTCGCCGGCGGCAAGGTTTTGGAGTTTTCCATGTTCGTGACGCCGGCGTATGCCCAGGGTGCGGGCGCGCCCGGCGGTCTGGAGATTTTCATCCAGATCGTCCCCTTCATCCTGATCTTCGTCATCATGTACTTCCTGCTGATCCGTCCGCAGCAGAAGCGCATGAAGCAGCATCGCGACATGGTCGCGGCCGTGCGCCGCGGCGACGTGGTGGTGACCGCGGGCGGCATGATTGGCAAGATCAAGTCGGTGCACGACGCGGAAGACGAAGTGACCGTGGAGCTCGCCAAGGGCGTGGAAGTGCGTCTGGTGCGTTCGTCGATCTCGGATGTGCGCTCGCGCACCGAGCCGCTGCGCGACGCCAAGTCCGCCGAAAAGACGGCCGAGTAAACCTTTATGATCGCCTTCAGCCGCCGCACGATCTGGACCTCGATCCTGATCTGCATCATCGCCGCGTTCATCGCGCTGCCCAACGCGCTGCCCCAGGCCTGGCGCGATGCGCTGCCGGAGTGGATGCCGAAGAATACGCTGAGCCTGGGTCTCGACCTGCAGGGCGGGTCGTATCTGCTGCTCGAGGCGGATGTGGACGCGGTCTACAAGGAGCGGTTGGAGTCGACCCGCGAAGACGCGCGCCGGGCGCTGCGCGAGGCGAATATCCGTCACACGATCTCGGTGCAGGGCAGCGATACGCTGGTCGTCAAGCTGACCGATGCGAACGATCTGGCGGCGGCCGAGGCCAAGCTGAAGCCGATGATCCAGTCGGTCGAGCAGGGGCTGCTGGGCGGCGGCGCGAACAATTACACGCTGAGCACGTCGGCCGCCGACGGCACGCTGACGTTCAAGATGACCGAGGGCGCGGCGACCTATTACCGGACGCAGACGCTGTCGCAGTCGATCGAGATCGTGCGCCGCCGCGTCGACGAGCTGGGCACGAAGGAGCCGACGATCCAGCAGCAGGGCGCGGACCGCATCCTGATCCAGGTGCCGGGCCTCGACGATCCGGCGCGTCTGAAAGAGCTGATCGGCAAGACCGCCAAGCTGCAGTTCCGTATGGTGGACGAGCAGGGCGATATCCAGGCGGCGCTGCAGGGCCGCATCCCGGTGGGCGACGAGCTGCTGTATGAAGCCGGGCCGAACGGGCAGCAGATCCCCTATCTGATCGAAAAGCGCGTCATCGTGACGGGCGAGCAGCTGACCAATGCGCAGCAGTCGGTGGACCAGCGCTCGGGCAAGCCGGTTGTTTCCTTCACGTTCGACTCGCAGGGCGCGCGCCGGTTCGGCGATGCGACCAAGCAGGGCGTCGGCCGCCTGTTCGCGATCGTGCTGGACAATGTGGTCATCAGCGCGCCGCGCATCCAGGAGCCGATCCTGACGGGATCGGGCCAGATCAGCGGCAATTTCACGTTCGAGTCGGCCAACGACCTCGCCATCCTGCTGCGGGCGGGCGCGCTGCCCGCGCCGTTGAAGGTGGTGGAAGAACGCACGGTCGGCGCCGAGCTGGGCGTCGACTCGATCCGCGACGGCACCACATCCGCCGTGGTCGGCGTGGTGATCGTGATCGTGCTGCTGGTGCTGTGCTATGGCCTGTTCGGCACGTTCGCGGTGGTCGGCTTGTTGCTGAACCTCGTCATCACGCTGGCGATCATGACCATGATCGGCGCGACGCTGACGCTGCCCGGCATCGCGGGCCTCATCCTGTCGATCGGCATGACGGTGGACGCGAATGTGCTGTTCTATGAACGCATGCGCGAGGAACGGGCGCTGGGCAAGGCGGCGGCGAGTTCGCTGGCCGGCGGCTTCAGCGGCTCGTCGAACGCCATCTTCGACGCCAACATGACGCAGCTTCTGGCCTGTGCGATCATGTTCTATCTGGGGTCCGGGCCGGTGCGCGGCTTCGCGGTGACGCTGGGGATCGGCATCGTGGTGTCGATGTTCACGGCCGTGTTGCTCACGCGCATTATGGTTGTATCGTGGTACCGCTGGCGGAAACCCAAGGTGCTGCCGGTCTGAGACTTTCTCCTGAAACCGCTGGGGGGCGGCCATGGCTGTAATTCTGACCAATCTTTACCGGACCATCGGCGCGGGCTTCGTGCTTGCGCTGATCCTGCTGGCTGCCGTGTTCGTGCTGGCGGAGGGCGATCTGGGCCTGAGCTTCGGCGGCACGACGACGTGGGCCTATCTCTTCGTCTGGCTGCATGTCGCCTCGGGCGTCATGTGGATCGGCCATCTCTACTATTTCAACTTCGTGCAGATGATCCAGATGCCGAAGATCCCGGCGGAGCAGAAGCCGGCGGTGTCGAAGTTCATCGCGCCGGAAGCCCTGTGGTGGTTCCGCTGGGGCGCGATGTCGACCATCGTGACGGGCCTCGTCGTCGCCACGCTGCGCGGCTATGTGCACGAAGCGCTGATGCTGGGCTTCACCAAGGAAGGCTTTGTCCTGCCGTACTTCTTCATCGGCGTTGGCATGTGGCTGGGCACCATCATGTGGTTCAACGTGTGGTTCATCATCTGGCCGAACCAGAAGAAGGCGCTGAACATCAATAACGCCTATCCGGACCTGCCGCAGGCGGCCAAGGACAAGGCGGCGCGCATGGCCATGCTCTTCTCGCGCACCAACGTGATGCTCTCGATCCCGATGCTGCTGGCCATGACCGGCGGCGGCACCAATTACGGCAATACCGGCTTCTGAGCCGGGCGATGCGCCTTTGAGGAACGGGCCGCCCGGCGACGGGCGGCCCGGCTTTTTTGATGAAACCCGAAGATGCGGCGGCCCATGTTTCGAGCGAGGTGAAGCGGCGCGACCCGGCGCGCTTCGTCGCCGCGCTGTTCGCGCCCGAAGCCAATCGTCGCGCGCTGCTGGCGCTGTACGGGCTCGACGCCGAGTTGCGGCACATCCCGGACGCCGCACGCGAGCCGATGATCGTGGCGATGCGCCATCAATGGTGGCGCGACGCCGTCGGGCGGTTGCCGGAGCCTTCGCGCGGCCATCCCGTGCTGGACGAACTGAGCCACGCGATCGCCTCGGGGGCGCTGGAGACCGGGGCGCTGGTGGCGCTGGCGGACGCGCGCGAAGGCGGCGCCGGTGAGCGTGAGCTGGTCGGGACGGCGGCGCGGGTTCTGGGGGCGGTGGCCGGGCCCAACCGCGTCGCGGATGCGGTGGCGGCGGCGCTGACGTCGGGCGGGAAGGCCGAACTGGCGGAGGCGCGGCGGCTGTGGAAGCAGGAGCGTCGTGCGCGCAAGGCCGAGCTGCCTGCATATCTGCCTGCGACCTATCTGGATGCGCCGCACCCGGTGACGCAGGTCCGGCTTTATGGCCGGGCGCTGCGGATGGCGATTTTCAACAGATTCTAGGCGGGGTTCACTCCGCCGCTTCGGCCCGTGCGCCGAGCCAGGCGTCGAGTGCGGCGACGGCGCGGCGGGCCATGGCCTGCTTGCGCGCCTTGCCGCGATCCTGACCTTTGGGGAGCTTGCCGATTTCAAGATCGGGGAAGAGCCCGAAATTGACGTTCATGGGCTGAAAGGTCTTGGCGTCGCCGCCGCCTGTGATGTGGCCGATCAGGGCCCCCATGGCGGTTTCGGGCGGCGGTGCGTCCAGCGGCCGGCCGCGGCGTTCGGCGGCGGCGAAGCGGCCCGCCAGCAGCCCCATCGCAGCGCTCTCGACATAACCCTCGACGCCGGTGACCTGGCCGGCGAAGCGCAGGCGCGGCATCGCCTTCATCGAGAGGTCGCGGTTCAGCAGGCGGGGGCTGTTGATGAAGGTGTTGCGGTGGATGCCGCCAAGCCGCGCGAACTGCGCGTTGTGCAGGCCCGGGATCAGGCGGAACGCCTCGGTCTGGGCACCGTGCTTGAGCTTGGTCTGGAAGCCCACGATGTTGAAGAGGGTGGCGAGCTTGTTGTCCTGGCGGAGCTGGACGACGGCATAGGGCCGCGTGCCGGTGCGCGGGTCGCGCAGACCGACCGGCTTCATCGGGCCGAAGCGCAGCGTCTCGCGGCCGCGTTCGGCCATGACTTCGATGGGCAGACAGCCCTCGAAATAGGGCGTCGACTTCTCCCATTCCTTGAAATCGGTCTTTTCCCCGGCGAGAAGCGCGTCGATGAACGCGTTGTATTCGGCCTCGTTCAGCGGGCAGTTCACATAGTCGGCGCCGTCGCCGCCCGGGCCGGTTTTATCGTAGCGGGACTGGAACCAGGCGATGTCGAAATCGATCGACTCGCGGTGCACGATGGGGGCGATCGCATCGAAGAAGGAGAGCGAATCTTCGCCGGTGAAGGCGCGGATCGCCTCGGCGAGGGCGGGCGAGGTGAGGGGCCCGGTGGCGACCACGACGCTGTCCCAGTCGTCGGGCGGCAGGCCGGCGATTTCCTCGCGGCGGATTTCGATGAGCGGGTGGGCCTCGATCTTCGCCTGGACGGCGGCGGAAAATCCGTGCCGGTCGACCGCCAGCGCGCCGCCCGCGGGAACCTGGTTGACGTCGGCGGAGGCCATGATGATCGAGCCGCAGCGGCGCATTTCGGCGTGGAGCAGGCCGACGGCGTTGTTTTCCCAGTCGTCAGACCGGAACGAGTTGGAGCAGACGAGCTCGGCGAGGCTTTCGGTCTGATGCGCATCGGTGCCGCGCACCGGGCGCATCTCGTGCAGAATGACGGGCACGCCGGCCTCGGCCGCCTGCCAGGCGGCCTCGGAACCGGCCAATCCGCCGCCAATGACATGAATGGGCTTGAATTCGGCCATGATCGGCGCGGAACATAGGGAAACGGGACGCGGAATGAAACCCGCCGCTCGCGACGAGGGAGGATCGCATATGCGTGGCATCTGGCTGGCGGCGCTGGCCGCAGCTTTGGCGGGGACCGCCGCCGCCGAGGACAAGATCGAAGGCTGCGCCCTGCACGGCAAGGTCCTGAAGGGCAAGGTGCAGATCGTGTCCAGCGGGGCCGACTTCAAAGTCCAGGCGGTGACCAGCTTTCCCGACCTGAAGGTGCAGTTCGTGGAGAGCTTCCCGGACGATTGCGGGGAGTGGCAGATCGTCGAGAGTTTCCCCGATTTCACGATCCAGTACGTGACCTCGTTCCCGGACTTCAAAGTCCAGATGGTCACGAGCTTTCCGGGCGAACCCTAAGGCTTTCCGGCTTTTTAACCGCCGCCCGCTAGGCTGGCCGACATGCGCGCCGCCATACTCGGCCCCATACTCGGCCTCTGCCTCACCACTGCCGCCAGCGCGCAGGCGCCCGGCGGCGTCGTGAACGATCAGCGGCCGTGCGAATTCCGCGGCCACCGCCTGATGGGCAAGGTGCGGATCGTCGACAGTTTTCCCGACTTCAACGTCAAGGTGATGGACGAGGAGAACCGCGCGGAGCTGCGCGTGCGAAGGCTGTCGGCGGGTACGCCAGAGATCTGCGGCGAATGGCAGATCGTCGACGGCCTGGCCGACTTCACGGTGCGGTTCGTCGAGACGGGGGAAGACTTCCGGATCGTCTGGGTGAAGGACGATCCCGGCATCCCCGAGACGCCGGTGATGCCTTAGGGCTGCGGTTCGATCGCGATTTCGGTGAGCACCGAGTTCGCGATGAAGCATTCCTCGTGCGCCTTGTGATGCAAAGCTGCGATGTCGGCATCCGACGGGGCCGGGCCTGCCCATGTGATCCTGGGGCGCAGCGTGCAGTGGCTGACGAAGAGCTTGCCCCTGGCGTTCTTGGTCATGACGCCCGACGCTGCATCCTCATAGGCATCGACGACGATCCGCTTGCGGGCGCAAAGCGCGAGAAAGGTGAGCATGTGGCAGCTCGACAGCGCCGCGACGAGCGCGCGCTCGGGGTCGACCCTGTCCATCGTGCCGCGATACTCCGGCGCGCTGGAGGCCGGCACGTCGATGCCGCCATC
>JAKOQZ010000011.1 GCA_029778105.1 Pseudomonadota bacterium
AGCTGACGGTCCGAGCGGATCAGCGGGTGGATGTGGAGGATCGGGCGGGCTTCATCGAACTGTGCGCATACGGCCTGGGCATAGGCCTGCAGCGTCTCGCCGGTGGAGTCCGACACCAGGTGGAGATGGAAATAGACATTGGTTGGTCCCCATCCATGGCTGAGCGCCGTCGCGGGGATCTCATCGCTCATGGGAAAACCATGTGGAGAAGTGAACCGGCAAGTCTGTGGAGGGCGCCCGGCCCCCGAAATTCTTCACGTCATGCGCTCCTGATGCACGCGGCTCAAGGATGTTTTTCAGCGCGGTTTCGTGGCTGGGGAAACTTCAGCGCCCGAGGCGGGAAAGCCGGGGACGAAGGCGCGCCAGCTTAAGGATTCCCGCTTTCCCCAGATCCCACAGGGTTCTCAACAGCCTTGAATCCGCGGAAATTAAGAGCTGATTAACCTTTAGCCCCCGGAAACCGGAATCCGGCCGACGGTTCACAGGGGGGTGTGGACAGCGTCGGCACGACATTGATCCCCCTTGTTCACAGGCCCTACTACCAGCCTCCACCACTACCTTTCTCTTCTAGAGTCATAGATAGAGAAGAAAGAAAGCCCGTCAGTCTGGTTCCCCGTGATGAAGCCGTTCCTGCAAGTCCTGCGTGGCGAAGCGCAGAAAGTCCCTCCTGTCTGGATCATGCGTCAGGCCGGGCGTTATCTGCCGGAGTATCGCGAGATCCGGGCCAAGGCGCGTGATTTCGTCGATTTCTGCCTGACCCCGGACCTGGCGATCGAGGCGACCCTGCAGCCGATCCGCCGTTACGGGATGGACGCGGCGATCCTGTTCGCCGACATCCTGCTGATCCCCCAGGCGATGGGACAAAGCCTCGCTTTCGTCGAAGGAGAGGGCCCCAAGCTTGAGCCGATCCGGGACCGGGAAGGCTTGAAGCGGCTCACCGTGAACGGCGTCGCCGAACGCCTGCAGCCGGTCATGGAGACGGTGAAGGGCGTCAAGGCGGCGCTGCCCGGCACCGTCGCCCTGATCGGGTTCGCCGGTGCGCCATGGACGGTCGCCACCTACATGATCGAGGGCGGCGGCGGCAGCGATCACGCGCTGATCCGTAGGATGGCGTGGTCAGATCCGGTTCTTTTCGGGGGCATTCTGGACGCCCTGACCGAGGCGACCATCGCCTATCTGATTGCGCAGATCGATGCCGGCGCCGAGGTCCTGCAGCTTTTCGACACCTGGGCCGGCAGTGTTCCGGCACCCTTGTTCGAACGCGCCGTCATCCAGCCCGCAGCGCAGATCGTCAAAGCGATCAAGGCGCACGCGCCGCATGTCCCGGTGATCGGATTTCCGCGTGCCGCCGCCCCGCATCTGGCGGCCTATGCGGCGCGTACAGGGGTCGATGGCGTCGGGATCGACCATATGACACCGCTGAGCTTCGCCGCCGGGGCCGTGACCCCCGACAAGGCGCTTCAGGGCAATCTCGATCCGATCCTGCTGCTGGCGGGCGGCGAGACCATGACCGACGAGGCATCCCGTCTGGTACGGGCCATGACGGGGCGGCCCTATATCTTCAATCTGGGGCACGGCGTCCTGCCCGCCACGCCGCCCGAACATGTGGCGCAGCTGCTGGCTGCGGTGAGGGGCGCATGAGCCAGCGGGTCGGGATCGTTCTTTTCAACCTTGGCGGCCCTGATACGCTCGATGCGGTTAAGCCCTTTCTGCGCAACCTGTTTTCGGACAAGGCGATCATTCGCGCGCCATCGTTTGTACGCTGGCCGCTCGCGCGCCTGATCTCCAGCCGGCGTGCGCCGTATGCCCAGAATATCTATCGTTCGATCGGCGGGGGTTCGCCGATCGTGCCGGAAACCGAGCGGCAGGCCCGGGCGCTGGAAGCGGCGCTGGCAGCCGAGGGTGTGACCGCCAAGGTGGTGATCGCGATGCGGTACTGGCATCCCTTCGCCGCCGAAGCGGCCGCCGAACTGAAATCCTGGGGGCCGGACCGGATCGTCCTGCTTCCGCTCTATCCGCAGTTTTCGACGACGACCACGCAGTCCTCTCTGGACGATTGGGAACGATCGGCCGCAAAAGCGGGGCTCACGGCCCCGGCCACAGCTTTGTGCTGCTATCCGACCCATCCCGGGTTCATCGCCGCTTATGGCGATCTGGTGCGTCAGGCGCTGGCGGACCTGCCTGCCGGCGCCACTCCGCGTCTGCTGTTTTCCGCGCACGGGCTGCCCGAACGGATCGTGACGGCGGGCGATCCCTATCCGCGCCAGGTCGAGGCGACGGCCAGGGAGATCGCCGTAGCGGCCGGCGCGGACGGCCTGGACTGGCGTGTCACCTATCAGAGCCGGGTCGGTCCGCTGAAATGGATCGGGCCCGATACGGATAAAGAGATTGAGGCTTCGGCCACGGCGAAGCTGGTGCCGGTCGTTGTCCCCTTGTCGTTCGTGTCCGAGCATTCCGAGACGCTTTACGAGCTCGATCAGATCTACCGTGATGCGGCGCTCGCGGCCGGGGCGCCGGCCTATATCCGTGTGCCGGCGGTCGGAACCCATCCGAAGTTCATCGCGGCGCTTGCCGATCTGGTCAGGCAATCACCGGCCCGCGGCAGGCTGGCTCCGGATTCCTCGTGGACCGGCTGCGGTGGCGCAGCCGGGTGTCCTTGCGTAAAGGCGGCAGCATGATCGATTGGCTTGAAGGCGTCGGCTATGACTGGATCAAAGCTGGACACGTCATCTTTGTGATTTTCTGGATGGCGGGGCTTTTCATGCTGCCGCGCTATCTCGCCTATCACAGCGAAACGGCGGTGGGTTCGCCCGAGAGCGAGGCCTGGAAGGCGCGCGAGACCCGCATCCTGCGCATCATCCTGACCCCGGCCATGCTGGCGGCATGGCTCTTCGCGGTGCTGATGCTTGTCGGCCGGCCCGAGCTTTTTCAGGGTGGCGGCTGGCTGCACGCGAAACTTTTGCTGGTGGTGGGTTTGACCGGATTTCACGGTTTTCTGGCCGGTCAGGTACGGAAGTTCCGCGCGGATGGGGGAATCCGAAACAGCCGGACCTGGCGGATTCTGAACGAGATCCCGAGTTTCGGGGTTATCCTTGTGGTCGTTCTGGTCATCGCCAAGCCGTTCTGAAAGGCTTGAAACCGCGCCGGAAACGGCGCTATAGAGCGTGACAAGACAGCGCCCGCCGGGCGGTCGGCCCTTTTTCAAGGGCCCCTGGGACGGCGGCGCAATCTGGCGGGATCCAACCGCCGGACGCCTTTCAAAGCACCTCCTCCTTCACCCGCCGAACCTTTCCAGATCGACGGCTGAATCGCGAATGCCAGGCCTTTTCGGGCCACCCATCCGCAAATTTCCCGGTTCCATCGTCCAAGTTCAGGTTACGCCCATTCCTACGCCCACCCGCCCCACGCTGACCGGCCGCAAAAAGGCCGCGCCCCAGCCCGAACCCGAGGTCGAAACCGCAGCGGCCGAAGCGCCGGCCGAGGTCAAGGCCGAGCCCAAGCGCGCGCCGGAGCCCGAAAAAGCGCCGACCATGACCCTGGCCGATGTGCGCTTCCAGACCGTGAAGCTGCAGGATCTCAAGGCCAAGTCGCCCGTCGAGATGCTGGCGTTCGCCGAGGAACTCGAGATCGAGGGCGCCGGCTCCATGCGCAAGCAGGAGCTGATGTTCGCCATCCTCAAGGCGCTGGCCGAGAGCGACATCGAGATTTCCGGCGTCGGCGTGCTGGAGGCCCTACCGGACGGTTTCGGCTTCCTGCGTTCGCCGGAGTCCAACTACCTTCCCGGCCCCGACGACATCTATGTGAGCCCGTCGCAGATCCGCCGCTTCTCGCTGCGCACCGGCGACACGGTGGAGGGCCTGATCCGGGCGCCCAAGGACGGCGAGCGTTACTTCGCCCTCACCAAGCTGAACGAGATCAATTTCTCTGACCCCGAAAAGGCCGGCCACACCGTTCATTTCGACAATCTGACGCCGCTCTACCCGGAAGAGCGCCTCAAGATGGAAGTGAACGATCCGACGCTGAAGGATCGTTCGGCACGCATCATCGATATCGTCGCCCCGCTCGGCAAAGGCCAGCGCGGCCTCATCGTCGCGCCGCCGCGCACCGGCAAAACGGTGCTGCTGCAGAACATCGCCAAGTCGATTACGGCGAACCATCCCGAGTGCTACCTCATCGTTCTTCTGATCGACGAGCGCCCGGAAGAAGTCACCGACATGCAGCGCACGGTGAAGGGCGAAGTCATCTCGTCGACCTTCGACGAGCCGGCGACACGTCACGTGGCGGTCGCCGAAATGGTCATCGAAAAGGCCAAGCGCCTGGTCGAGCACGGCCGCGACGTCGTCATCCTGCTGGATTCGATCACCCGCCTCGGCCGCGCCTACAACACCGTCGTGCCCTCGTCTGGCAAGGTGCTGACCGGCGGTGTCGACGCCAACGCGCTGCAGCGTCCCAAGCGTTTCTTCGGCGCGGCGCGCAACATCGAAGAGGGCGGCTCGCTGACCATCATCGCGACGGCCCTGATCGACACCGGCAGCCGCATGGACGAAGTCATCTTCGAAGAGTTCAAGGGCACGGGTAACAGCGAAATCATTCTCGACCGCAAGGTCGCGGACAAGCGCGTGTTCCCGGCGATGGACATCCTGCGCTCCGGCACCCGCAAGGAAGAGCTGCTGGTCGAGAAGGGTATCCTTTCCAAGATGTATGTGCTCCGCCGCATCCTCAATCCGATGGGCACGGTGGATGCGATCGAGTTCCTCATCGACAAGCTGCGCTCGTCGAAGCAGAACTCCGACTTCTTCGACAGCATGAACACCTAACTCCGTGCCGGTCGATTTCGACGCCTATCAGGAGCCGCGGCTGGAAACGCCGCGGCTTTTGCTTGAGCCGGTCAACGCCTGGCACGGCGAGCCGATATTCGCCGGTCTGAAGGACCCGTTGCTCTATGCCTACACGTCCGACGAACCGCCGCTTTCGGTCTCGGCGCTGAGCCGCCGCCTTGAAGCGCTGGAAGGCCGGCGTTCGCCGGACGGCGGCGAGCTGTGGCTCAATTGGGCGGTACTGGATCGCAGGCAGGGCTATGTCGGTCTTGTTGAGGCGACGGTCAGGCGTGACTCTACGTCACTTGTGGCCTGGCGTGTTTTCACGAGCGCCCAGCGTCAGGGTTTCGCGGCCGAGGCGGGCGCGGTCATGCTGCGGCACCTGGAAGAAATCGGGTGTTCGGAGGCGATCGCGTTCATCGACACGCGCAACACACCCTCGATCCGCCTTGCCCGGCGGCTGGGGTTCGCACTCGTCGCCACACATGACCGGCGGGAAAGGCTGCGAGGGCGCTGGGTCGACGATCACGAGTTCCGCAGGTCGCTGAATACCGCGTGAAGGAACCCGCTGCGGCGATGCGGCCAAATGCGGCGTTGAGTGCGAGGCGGGCGCGATGGAATTTCCGGGCCGTCACTCAGGGGTCGATCATGCGTCTGCTCGTCTTGCCGCTTTGCCTTGGTCTCTCGTTTCCTGCGGCGCTGGCGGCGAGTTCGCCGGGCGCGTCCGACTCCTCCGCTCAGGCCCTGCTGGCCGGCGGTTGGCGATATGAGCCGGATGGCAGTGCGCCGCCGGCCTGCGATCAGGCGCCCAGCGAGATGGGGCAGGTCATCACCTTCGAGTTCGCGGTCACGGGCGGCCGGGCGCAATGGACCTCGCCGGACGGCGAAGGCATGAATCTGGCGGTCGAGGCCTCGCAGGACGGCAAGACCATTTCACTCCTCTCGCCGGATGGCCCGGGCCTGACCTTCGAGCTCAACGACGACGGCACGCTGTCGGGCGCCAAGATGGCCGATTTCGCCGGCGACCTCGCCGGTATGCAGTTCCGCAAATGCTACGAGCCGGCCGACCGCGCGAAGATCGATGGCAGCGCCAAGGCGCTCGCCTTCTTCGGCGGCGCGCCGGATGCGCCGCCGGTGCGTTTCGTCGACACGCGCTTCGCCAAGAAGGGCAAGGATCTGTGCCTGGAGCCGGAGGCGCAGTATCTGGAACTCGATATGGTCGGCCCGCTCGGTTTTTCGCTCGGCCGTTGGAACAGCGCGGCGATCGCCGAGAAGCTCGCGGTCGACGAGAAGGTGAAACTGCCGCTCGACGATCTTGGCAACTACACGCTGGAGTCGCTGACCGAAACGGGGCTCGGCTGGGAGGCGGCCCTCACCGAGCTCATCCCGCCCAACGGATCGCGCGGCGACACGACCACGATCCGCCTGCAGGTGAAGGGCGATCATGTGACGATTCCCGAGTGGCAGCGCGACTACCTGCGCTGTACGACCGGTGAGGAGACCACGGTGGTCGCACAGTAATCCGACAGGTTCGTCATGCGTCTCCTTCTCGCCGTCCTTCTTGCATCCAGCGCCGTTGCGCAGACGCCGCCTGTCCTCGACAGAGCCGGGCTCGATCCCGTCTTGAGCCGTTCGTGGACGGCGGGAGAAGGCTGCGGGGCGGATCTTATGGACTTCGTCATCGACACCGACGGCCAGCCCTATATCCGCAACAACGGTTTCACGCCGCTGTCAGGTTTCACGCTGCAAGGCAGCGTTCTCACCACCACGGACGACGTCGGCATCGGCCGGACCAGCTCGGTCTATCATCTTGGCGATGACGGCAGTCTGCGCCTTTGGTCGGAAATCTACGATCCGGCCTTTGGCGAAGAGGGCCAGGAGGGCGAACCGACGACCCAGCGGGTCAAGGACGGCATGGTGGTGATCGGCGATGACGGCCAGCCGCTGTCTCCCGGGATGCCCACGGCGTCGCTGAAGCCCTGCCCGGCACGAACCGCCCTCTTTCCCGCCGAAACCGTCGCGGCGCTCGAAGGCGCCTGGGCGACCGGGGACGGAAAAGGCGGGATCTGCGCCCGCGACGCCGATAGCATCACCTTCCAGCTGACCCGCCCGGTGCCGCATGTCCTGCGCGGGCCGTTCGGGGGCGAAGCGGTCTCGACGTCCTATGCGCTGAACATCGTGAAGGACGGCGAGGCCTATGTCGTCACCGAGGGCAACGCTTTCGAGGCGGGCGACTATACGTTCACGCCTGACGGCAAAGGCGGTCTGGTGCAGGCGAACCCGTACGCCGATGGGCCGCTGGAGCTGCATCGCTGCCCGTGAGGGTGAGGCTTGTGACGCCCGCCGCACGCGCGTAGAAGGCCGGACCTTTTGTTCCAGCCTTTGAGGTGATGTGTCGTGACGGGTCCTGTCGTCGCGGTCGCGGGTGCGACCGGCGCTGTTGGTGTCGAGCTGCTGAAGTGCCTTGAGACGCGGAAATTCCCGCTCTCGAAGCTCAAGCTGCTCGCGTCCAAGCGATCGGCGGGCCGGACGATGACCTTCAAGGGCCAGGAGATCCCCGTCGAGGAGCTCACCGAGGAGAGCCTCAAGGGCGTCGATATTGCGCTCTTTTCGGCGGGCAGCTCGATCAGCAAGCAGTTTCTGGCGGCCAGCAAGGCGGCGGGCGCCGTGATGATCGACAATTCGTCGGCGTTCCGCATGGACCCCGAGGTCCCGTTGGTCGTGCCGGAGATCAATCCGGAAGCGGCCAGGACCCATAAGGGCGTCATCGCCAATCCGAACTGCTCGACCATCATCGCCGATGTGGCGTTGTGGCCGCTTCATCAGGTGAACCCGATCAAGCGAATCATCGCCTCGACCTATCAGGCGGCGTCTGGCGCCGGCTGGGCGGCGATGGAGGAGCTAAAAAACGCCACTCGTGCGGCGCTTGACGGCAAGCCGTTCCAGCAGACCGTCATCCCGCATCCTTATGCGTTCAACGCCTTCAGCCATAACAGCAAGGTCGATCCCGTCTCGCTCTACAACGAGGAAGAGACCAAGCTGCTGAAGGAGACGCGCAAGATTTTCGGCGACGATACGATCCGCATCTCCGCAACCTGCGTTCGCATCCCTGTGCTGCGCGCGCATTGCGAAGCGCTGACGGTCGAGTTCGAGCGGCCGATGACGCCGGACGCGGCGCGGGCGATCCTGGCCAAGGCGCCGGGCGTGCGGGTCGTCGACGATGTCGCCGCAAACCACTTCCCGATGCCCAACGAAGCGAGCGAGCAGGGCGACATTCTGGTGGGCCGCATCCGGCCGGATTCGTCCGACCCGTCGGGCAAGTCGCTGTGCCTGTTCGTGGCGGGCGATCAGCTGCTCAAGGGCGCGGCGCTCAACGCGGTGCAGATCGCCGAGCTTCTGGTCTGATCTGCGCTTCCGGTCTAGGCTCTTCCTTAAGGATGAGGGAGAGCCAAATGACCGGGACGCTCGGCGACGCCAAATTTCACGCCATGACCGAGGGCACGAAGGAAGACTGGATGGCCATCGCCGGCCATGCAGCCGAATTCGGCCGCGGGCTGCCCAAGCGCATCCTTGCTCACCTGAAGCTTCTGGATGGGGATTTCGGCGGCTATGCCGTGGACCGGCTGACGCATTCCCTGCAGACCGCCACCCGGGCCCATCGGGCGGGGATGGATGAGGAATATGTCGTGATGGCGCTGCTGCACGACATCGGCGACACGCTGGGGCCATCGAACCATGCCGATATCGCGGCGGCGATCATGCGGCCCTATGTCAGCGAGAAGAACCACTGGATCGCCGAGAAGCACGCGATCTTCCAGGGCTATTATTTCTTCCACCATCTCGGTCTCGACCGCGACATGCGCGAACAGTATCGCGGCCATCCGCACTTCGAGGCCTGCGCGCAGTTCTGCCATCTCTACGATCAGAACTCGTTCGATCCCGACTATGACTCGATGCCGCTGGAGGCGTTCGAGCCCATGATCGGCCGTGTCTTCGCGCGCCCGAAGAACTCGATCTATCTCAGGAAGGACGCCGCGCTGGCGGCGGAATGAAACCTAGGGCCGCAGAATGATGCTGCCCGTGGTGCGGCGGGCCTGCAGATCTTCATGTGCCCTGGCTGCGTCGGACAGGGCATAGACCGCCGGGTCGGCGATCTTCACCTTGCCCGACAGCACCACGTCGAACAGAGCGGCGGCACTGTCGCGCAGTTCCTGCGTCGTGCCAACATAGGCGAAGAGCCCGGGGCGCGTGAGGTAAAGCGACTTCGGTGACAGGATGGCCGGCGAGAAGGGCGGGACCGGCCCCGAGGCGTTACCGAAACTGACCAGGACGCCACGGATCGCGAGGCTGGCGATCGAAGCCTCGAAGCTGTCCTTGCCGACGCCGTCATACGAGACCGGCACACCCTTGCCGCCGGTGATCTCCATGACGCGGGCCGCGATGTCCTCGCGCCCGGAGACGATGACGTGGTCGCAGCCGAATGATTTCGCGAGATCGACCTTGGCGTCGGAGCCGACCGTTCCGATCACCGTCGCGCCCAGCGCTTTCGCCCACTGGCAAGCGACCTGACCGACGCCGCCGGCCGCTGCGTGAAACAGGATCGTCTCGCCCGCCTTCACCGGATAGGTGCGGCGCAGCAGGTATTCCGACGTCATGCCCTTCATGAGGATCGACGCCGCGATGTCGTCGGAGATGTCGTGCGGAATTTTCACCGCCCGGGCCGCCGGCAGGTTGGCGGCTTCGGCATAGGCGCCGATCGGGCCGGTGCAGTAGCCGGCTCGGTCGCCAACGGCGAAATCGATGACGCCCGCACCGATCGCATCCACGACACCGACCGCCTCCAGGCCAAGGCCCGACGGCAGCTTGACCGGATAGAGGCCCGAGCGGTGATAGGTATCGATGAAGTTGACGGCGATCGCCGTCTGCCGCAGCCGGATTTCCCCGGCCGCGGGTGGCGGCAGTTCGGCATCTGCAAGGCGCAGCACCTCCGGTCCGCCTGTTTCGGAGAACCGGATCGCCCTGGTCATATGATCAGCCTACGGATTATTTCAGATGTGACGCGAAGAAGGCGCTGGTCGCTGCATTCGCGGCAAGAGCCGCACCTGCATTGAAGTGTGCGCCGCCGATACGCGCGAAGGCGTGGTCCTGGCCCGCATAGGTCACCATCGTCGCATGCTTGTTGGCGCCGAGGACATCGGCCATCTGCTTCTGCGCTTCGGCCGGGACGAACTGGTCCTTCTCGGCGACGTGAAGAAGAATCGGCTTCGAAATCTTCGAGGCTTCGCCGATGAGGCTGGCGATATTGACGCCGTAATACGAGACCGTCACGTCGATATCCGTGCGGGCCGCGGTGAGATAGGCGAGCAGGCCGCCGAGGCAGTGCCCGACGGCGCCGACCTTGGTGACGCCCGGCATGGCGCGCAGCGCCTTGATGGTCGCGGCGATATCGGTGATGCCCAGATCGGCGTTGAACTTGCCGAAGAGGTCGAAAGCCTTGGCCCATTCGGCCTCGCTCTGGTCGGTGATGTCGACGCCGGGTTCGATGCGCCAGAAAAGATCGGGCGCCAGCGCGACATATCCCGCCGCAGCGAGCTCATCGGCGATGGCGCGCACATTGGCGTTCACGCCGAAGATCTCCTGGATCACGACGATGCCGGGGCCTGTGCCCGAGGCCGGCCTTGCGAGATAGGCGTCGAACGCGCCGCCTTCGGTCTTGATCTGGATTTTCTCGCCCATGGTCTTCGCCCTCGCGGATTGTTTAGCGTGCGTTCGCCGCGCCGCCGCGCTGGGCGGCCTGCTGCTGCGCGATCATCTGCGCCTGGATCTGGAACGGGCGCGGCAGAAGCATGTTGGAGAGCTGCACCGGATCGTTGATCGGGGCCGAGCAGGTGGCGCCGACGCAGGCATAGGCCGTGGCCTTGCCGTTGGTCTGCCCCTTGCCATGTGCAGGGTGGCTGGCGGGCAGCTTCTGACCGGGCTTGAGCACGGTCATCATGCGGCAGGGGACCGAGCGCTCAAGCACAGCGCGGACGAGGGCCTGCGTTTCGGGGGCGCGTTCGTCGCCGATGATGACGATCTGTGCTGCCGCGACGACGAATTCCGTCGCGTTCAGGAGCGTCGGCACATTCGCGGCCTGGCGGATGACCTCTTGGCCGAAAGCGCCGACGGCGGCGTTGGCGCTTTGGCGATAGGTCTCGTCGCCGGTCAGGAAGTACAGGCGGGCCAGGCTTTCGACGATGACGCCGTTATAGTTCGGGGTCGCCTGATCGAGGCCGGTGCGGATGCGGATGACCGCGTCGGTCGCATCGGAGCTGGTCAGGTAGTACCCGCCGCGGACCGTGTCGCGGAACTTCGCGTCCAGACGCGCCGTCCACTGGCGGGCGCGGTCCAGATAGCGGGCGTCGCTGCTGAATTCGAGCAGGATGAGTGCGGCGCGGATCATCTGGGCATAGCCCTCGGCCGTCGTCTCGAAGGCGCTGCGCCGTCCGTCTCGGGCCATGTGGTAGAGCTTGTCGCCCTCGCCGAGATTGTCCTCGATGGCGCGGAAGGCGCGCAGCGCCGCCATGTGCCATTCGGGTTTGCGGAACACGGCGCCGGCCTGCGCCAGTGCGGCGATCATCATGCCGTTCCAGTCGGCGAGAATCTTGTCGTCGAGAGCGGGCGCGACGCGCTTGGCGCGCGCCATCTGGAGCATGCGGCGGCAGCGCGTCAGCACCGCTTCCTGATCGGGACGCAGGAAGCCCATCGCGTTCAGGCGGTGGAGGATGTTCTTGCCCTGCCAGTTGCCGCCGGCCGTGACGCCATACACCTGCTTGAAGAACGGGGCATCGTTCGGGCCAAGCACCTCATCGATCTCGGCCTCCGACCAGACGTAGAACTTGCCTTCCTCGCCTTCCGTGTCGGAGTTCAGCGACGAGGCGAACGCGCCTTCCTTGGCGACCATCTCGCGCAGCACCCAGTCGATCGTCTCGTCGACGCGCGCGGCATAAAGCGGCGAGCGGGTCATTTGCCACACCAGCGTCAGCAGCTCGATGGTGCCGGCGTTGTCGTAGAGCATCTTTTCGAAGTGCGGCACGAGCCAGCGCTCGTCCGTCGAATAGCGCGCGTAGCCGCCGCCGAGATGGTCGTAGATGCCGCCCTGGGACATGTTGTCGAGGGTCAGCGTCACGGCGTTGCCGAACTGCGGCGCGGCGGTGCGCATGAAGGCGCGCCAGACCAGCGTGAGGGCCGAGGTCTGCGGGAATTTGGGCGCGCCTTCGAAACCGCCGAAGAAGAGGTCGATGCGCTGGGTGAGGCGGCGCGAAACCGGCTCGACGATGTTCGGATCGACGTTGAGCGGCTGGTCGGTGTTCCACACACGCTCCAGCGCGTCCCGGACGCCCTGCACGGCGCGCGCGATGTCGTCCGGCCGCGTCTTATAGGCCTCGATGACTTCCGTCAGGGTGCGGCGGAACGACGGGCGTCCGTCGCGGTCTTCGGGCGGCAGATAGCTGGTGCCGGTGAAGGCGATGCCGTCCGGCGAGAGGAAGAGGTTCAGCGGCCAGCCGCCCGCCTGACCCAGGGCCTGGATCGACGTCTGGTAGATCTGGTCGATGTCGGGGCGTTCTTCGCGGTCGAGTTTGACATTGACGAAGTTGGCGTTGAGCAGCTCTGCGATCGCCGGATCGGCGAACGTCTCGCGGTGCATCACGTGACACCAGTGGCACGACGAATAGCCCGACGAGAGATAGATCGGCTTGCCGGTCGCCTTCGCCTCGTCCAGGGCCGCCTGACCCCAGGGCCGCCAGGCGACGGGGTCGTCCTTGTGCGACAGCAGATAGGGGCTGGTTTCGTCGGCAAGCAGGTTGCGGGCGGCGAATTCGGTCATGTGAAACAAAGTCCGTTGGGGGCCGTTCGGGCGGCTTGGCGGCGGATATGAGCGTCCGCCGGGGAGGGCCGGGTGACTCGCATGTTTGCCGCTGCGAGTCCAGAATGGGGTCCGGCGCGAGGGAGCGCCCGAGGTGGAGCGGATGAAGATCAACGTCGAGATCGATGTGACGCCGGAAGAGGCGCGGACCTTTCTGGGCCTGCCGGATCTTGAGCCCATGCAGCAGGCGATCCTCAAGGACGTCCAGGACCGCATCCAGAAGAACATCGCCCGTCTGGAGCCGGAGGCCCTGATGCGGCAGTGGTTCTCGCTGGCGCCTCAGGGGCTGGACCAGGTTCAGAAGCTGTTCGGCAATCTCGCCAGCATGGCGACCGGACGGCGTAAGCCCGCGCCCAAGGAATAGGGAATCCGCTGGTCGATTCGGATACGATCTATGCGCTGGCGAGCGCCGGCGGGCGCGCCGGGGTCGCGGTGGTGCGCATCAGCGGCCCCGCAGCGCCCCGCGTTCTGGGTGCCCTTGCGCCGGGGCTGCAGGTCCGGGCGCGCATGGCCCACCGGGTCCTTCTGGCCGACCCCGAAGACGGAGCGCCGATCGATGACGGGTTGGCCCTGCTTTTTCCGGCGCCGGCCAGCTTCACCGGCGAGGACGTGGTCGAGCTGCACCTGCACGGCAGCCCGGCGGTTCTGGAGCGGCTGTTCGCCGCGCTGAGCCGGTTGGGTCTGCGGGCGGCCGGGCCGGGCGAGTTCACCCGGCGGGCCTTTGGCAACGGCAAGATGGATCTGACGGCGGCCGAGGGGCTGGCCGATCTCATCGCGGCGGATGGCGAAGCGCAGCGTGCGCAGGCGCTGGCCCAGATGGGCGGCGCCTGGAGCGTCGTGATCGCCGATTGGCAGGCGCGGCTGATGGATGTGCTGGCCTTGCTGGAGGCAGGAATCGATTTCGTCGAGGAAGACGACGTGCCCGATGACGTCACGGATTCGGTTCCGGAACGGCTGGCGGCGATCTCTGCCGAGATGAACGCCCATCTCACGTCCGGCCGTCGAGGTGAGGTGATCCGCGATGGGTTGCGGGTCGCGATCGTCGGACCACCAAATGTGGGAAAATCGACACTTTTGAATGCGCTGGCTCAACGGGAAGTCGCGATCGTATCCGACACGCCCGGGACGACCCGCGACATCATCGAGGTTCGGCTCGATCTTGAGGGCTATGTTGTCGTTCTGGCCGACACGGCCGGGCAGCGGGACTCGGGAGACCCGATTGAGCAGGAGGGGGTCAGGCGGGCCAGGGCGCGCGCCGGCGAAAGTGACCTGCGGATCTTCGTCGCGGACTCCCAGACTCGAGTCGGACTCGAAACGGACGACACAGCGCGTCCGGGCGACATCCTGTTCCTCAACAAGGTCGATCTCGGGAGTTCTGACCTGGCGCCCCGCGAGGATGGCCTCTCGATCATCGTGGGATCGGCGCTGCGGGGTGGAGGGCTGGCCGATCTCGTCGGCCATATGACCGCCCGGGTGAAGGCTTCGGCCAGAGCCGGCAGCGCGCTCGTCACTCGGGTGCGACACCGGGAAAATCTGGAGGAGGCCCGGACGGCAGTGGTGCGGGCTGCAGAGATGAGGGACGCGCCCGACCTTGCCGCCGAAGATGTCCGGATCGCTTTGCAGGCGCTGGCGCGGATCATCGGCCGGTTCGACGTCGAACGGGTGCTGGACCGGATTTTCAGCAGCTTCTGTATCGGGAAATGATTCACGTGAAACAGCGCACGCCCTTCTGTTTCACGTGAAACGCTCGCGCATCTGGCGAAATTCTTGACTTCACGACCCTGGCGAGTCCTTTGCGGGCGCATGGGATTCGATGTGATCGTGATCGGCGGCGGGCATGCGGGGGCGGAAGCCGCCGCCGCTTCGGCGCGGCTCGGGGCGCGAACGGCCCTGATCACGCACAAGCGCAGCACGATCGGCGAAATGTCGTGCAACCCGGCGATCGGCGGGCTGGGCAAGGGTCACCTGGTGCGTGAGGTGGACGCGCTGGATGGGCTGATGGGCCGGGTCGCGGACGCAGCGGGGATTCAGTTCCGGCTGCTGAACCGGCGCAAGGGTCCGGCCGTTCAGGGGCCCCGCGCGCAGGCCGACCGAAAAATGTACCGCCAGGCGATGCAGGCCGCTTTGGCCGAGATCAACGGCCTGACCATTCTTGAAGCCAGCGTCGAGGACCTGAGGATCGACCGGGGTGCGGTCACGGGCGTCGTTCTGGCGACCGGCGAGGTGGTGGCGGCGAAGGCCGTGGTGCTGACGACCGGCACCTTCCTCAACGGCGTCATTCATATCGGCGAACGGCGTATGCCGGCCGGACGGATGGGGGACGCCCCCGCGCTCGGGCTGTCAAAGACGCTGTATGGGCTGGGGCTGGCGATGGGCCGGCTGAAGACCGGCACGCCCCCGCGGCTGGACGGCTCGACCATCGACTGGGCGGCGCTGGAGATGCAGCCCGGCGACGAGCCGCCGGTGCCCTTTTCGTTTCTGACGCGCGCGATCACCACCCCGCAGATCCAGTGCGGGATCACCCGGACGACTGCGGCGTCCCACAAGGTTCTGACCGATAATCTGGCGAGGCTCCCGCTCTTCTCGGGTCAGATCGCCGGGCAGGGCCCACGATATTGCCCGTCGATCGAGGACAAGGTGGTGCGGTTCGCGGAACGCGACAGCCATCAGATCTTCCTGGAGCCCGAGGGGCTGGACGACGACACGGTCTATCCGAACGGCATTTCGACCTCGATGCCGGAGGATCTGCAGCACATCTTCCTCAAGACGATTCCGGGGCTCGAGCGGGCGGTCATGCGCCGGCCGGGCTACGCGATCGAGTATGATTACGTCGATCCACGCGAGTTGGCGCCAACGTTTCACGTGAAACGAGTCCCGGGGCTCTTCCTCGCGGGGCAGATCAACGGCACCACCGGCTATGAAGAGGCCGCCGCCCAGGGGCTTCTGGCGGGGCTGAATGCCGCGGCCTTCGCCGGCGACGGCGAGGGCATCGTGCTCGACCGGGCCGAGGCCTATGCCGGGGTGATGGCGGACGATCTGGTGACCCGGGGGGTCAGTGAGCCCTATCGAATGTTCACCAGCCGCGCGGAGTATCGTCTCAGCCTTCGAGCCGACAATGCCGACCAGCGACTGACGCCGCTGGGCATGAAACTAGGCTGTGTCGGGCCCGAGCGATGCCGTGTCTTCAGCGACAAACGAATGGCGCTGGAGACGGCGCGCGCCCGGCTGCAGGGGCTCAGCCTCAGCCCCAGCCGTCTGAAGACCTATGGGATCGAGATTGCGCAGGATGGTGTGACGCGCACGGCGCTGGAGCTGCTGCGGTTTCCGCAGATCGATCTCGCGGTCCTGAAGGGCATTTTCCCGGAGCTGGGCGATATCCGCCCGGAGATCGCCGAGCAGCTTCAGATCGACGGGCATTATTCGGCCTATCTGGCGCGGCAGGAGGCCGATATCGCGGCGTTCCGGCGCGACGAGGCGCTGAAGCTGGATGCCGGCTTCGATTATGGCGCCGTACCCGGCCTGTCGAACGAGGTCGTGCAGCGGCTGGGGCGGATTCAGCCGGCCACGCTGGGGCAGGCGGCGCGGATCGAGGGGGTGACGCCGGCCGCCCTGACCGCCATTCTGGCGGGCGTCAAAAAGCGGGATGCGCGGCGTGTCTGAGGGTGCGTTCACGCGTTCGGATTTCGTGACGCAGACGGGCGCCGATGCCGACGTCATGGCGCGGCTCGATGCCTATGCCGCAACCCTCGCCGCCTGGAACGAGACCATGAACCTCGTCAGTCCGGCGTCGATGGCCGATCTCTGGCGCCGGCACATGTTCGACAGCGCCCAGCTCGTGCCGTTGATTCCAAATGGCACACGCCGGATCGTCGACATGGGTTCGGGCGCAGGATTTCCCGGTCTGGTTCTGGCCGCCATGCGCCCGGATGGAGTCGGACTCGAAACGGTCCTCGTCGAAAGCATCGAGAAGAAGTGCGCGTTTCTGCGTGCCGCAGCCACGGCGATGGGACTGGACGGGCGTGTCCGGGTGATCCGGGGCCGGGCCGAAGAGGTCAGCGGCCTCAAGGCCGATATGGTGACGGCGCGGGCGATGGCGCCGCTGGAGACGCTGCTCGGCTATGCAAAAAGATTTGCGGATAAAGAGACGAAGCTGTTGTTTCCCAAGGGCAGAACGGCGGCCGATGAATTGACCGCCGCGCGGCGATCCTGGACAATCGAGTCCGAGATGATCCCGAGCCGGAGCGACCGCGAGGCGTCGATCATCGCTATCCGCCACTTTGCGCCCAAAGGCCGCCGATCGTGACCAGCGCCGCCGCAACCCCAGGCCGTCCCCGCATTCTCGCCGTCGCCAACCAGAAGGGCGGGGTGGGCAAGACCACGACGGCAATCAATCTCGGCACCGCCCTGGCGGCGGTCGGCGAGAGCGTGCTGCTGATCGACTGCGATCCCCAGGGCAACGCCTCAACCGGGCTCGGCATCGACAGGAACGCCCGCGCGCGCACCACCTATGAGGTGCTGATCGGCGAGGCGTCTCTGGCAGACGCTATTCTGCCGACCGCCATCCCGCGTCTTTTCATCGCGCCCGCGACGCCCGATCTCGCCGGCGCCGAGCACGAGCTCTACACGGCCCCGAACCGCAATTTCCGCCTTCGCGACGCCCTGGCCAGCCTGTCGGCGCGCGGGCAGTCCTACAGCTATGTGCTGATCGACTGCCCGCCCAGCCTCAACCTGCTGACCATGAATGCGCTCGCCGCGGCCGACGGCCTGCTGGTGCCGTTGCAGTGCGAGTTCTTTGCGCTGGAAGGTCTCAGCCAGCTGCAGCGCACGGTGGAGCTGGTACGCGGCTCGCTCAATCCGACCCTGTCGATCCAAGGCGTGGTGCTGACCATGTCGGACAAGCGCAACCGTCTTTCCGAACAGGTCGAGGCGGACGTGCGCGCGCATATGGGCGACACCGTGTATAGGACTGTTATCCCTAGGAATGTTCGCCTATCAGAAGCGCCGAGCCACGGCCTGCCCGCGATCGTCTACGATATCAAGGCGCCGGGCAGCCAGGCCTATATCCAGCTGGCTTCGGAAATGATTCAGCGCGAGCGCGCGCTCAAGGCCGCGTAGGACAGATGTCGATTCGCTTTAGCAACGGAATGAAACGATGACCGCGAAGCCCTCTTCTCCGCGCGGGCTGGGACGCGGCCTCTCGGCCCTGCTGGGCGACGCGCCTGTCGCTCAGGATAACGGCGCCAAGGGCAATGGCGGACGCAATGTGGCGATCGACCTGATCACACCCAACCCGTTTCAGCCGCGCCGCACCTTCGACGAACAGGACCTGCGCGAGCTCACCGATTCCATCCGCGCCAACGGCGTCCTGCAGCCCATCGTGGTGCGCACCGACCCCAAGGCGGCCGGGCGCTTCCAGCTCATCGCCGGCGAGCGCCGCTGGCGCTCGGCGCAGCGTGCGGGCCTTCACGAGATCCCGGTCGTCATCCGCGAGATGACAGATGACGATGCGCTGGAAGTCGCGATCGTCGAGAACGTCCAGCGCGCCGGCCTCAACGCCATCGAAGAGGCGCTCGGCTATCACGCGCTTGTCGAGCGCTTCAACTACACCCAGGAAGACCTCGCCACGAATATCGGCAAGAGCCGCAGCCATATCGCCAATATGCTGCGCCTGCTGAACCTGCCGACCGAAGTGCGCCAGATGGTCGAGGACGGCAAACTCTCGGCTGGCCATGCCCGCGCGCTGGTGACGGCGAACGACGCCGTGTCGCTGGCCCGCGAGGCGGTGGCGCGGGGCCTCTCGGTGCGCGAGATGGAGGCGCTCGCCAACGCGGCGCGCACCGAGCCCACGAAAGGCGGCCGCAAGGGCAAGCTGCCCAAAGACATCGATACGGTGCGGCTGGAGCGCGAGCTCAAGGCGGCGACCGGCTGCGCCGTCAGCATCGATGTCGAGGCGGGGCGCGAAGCCGGAAAGCTGGTGATCCGCTTCGCCGATATGGACAAGCTGGATGCGGTGACGACCCGTCTGTTGCGCGGCTAGGCGCGCTGGCGGCCGGCGCGGCGGGCCTGCGCCGCGATCAGCAGCAGGGCGCGGCCGGTGACGGCGTCCGCCGGAATCTCGCTGCGGCGGGTCAGGATTTCCGCCTCGGCCAGCTGTTCGATGGCGCGCATGGCGGTCGCCGGCGACCAGGCGCGGACCTGCCGCTGGATGGCGGCCTTGCGCTTCCACAAAAGGCGGGGGAAGGCCTTGTCGGCTGCGCGTTCGGGCTCAAGCCCCTCGTCGATCAACGCGGCCGCGAGATGCACTTTCTGCATGTGCATCATGACCGTCCGCAGAATGCCCGGCGCCGTCTCGCCTCCCGCGACCGCCCGCGCATAGGCGCTGTCGAGCGCTTCCAGATCGCCGCCGCCGCAGGCGTCCGCGATTTCCGACAGATCGGCCTCCGCCTCGACGCCGAGCGCCGCTTCCACGTCGTCACGTGAAACCTCGCCCCGCCGCGCTCCGTCCGGGCCTTTGAAGAGCGCGAGCTTGGCGAGTTCGCTCCGGGTCATCCTGCGATCGTCGCCAAGACGCGCCACCAGATCGGCCAGCGCATCGGGCGCGATGGTGAGGCCTTCGGCCTTGAGCGATCCCGAAATCAGCGAACGCAGATCCTCGCCCTCGTCGGGATAGCAGGCGATCACGGCGGCTTCTTCGCCGGCCGCCTCGACGGCGCGGGTCAGCGCACCCTTGCCGATATCGCCCGCCTCGACGACGACCAGCGCATCCCCCGGCGGATCGTCCAGAAACGCCTCGATCACCTTGGCGGTGGCATGGTCGGCGTCGCGGATGCGGACCACGCGGCGGCCGCCCATCATCGAAATGGCGGCGGCCTCGTCGCCCAGACGCGCCGGGTCGGATTTGATCTCACCGGCCGGAAGATCGGCGATGCGGAAGGGATCGCTCAGGTCTTCGCAGACCTTGCGCGCGACCATGTCGGCCCGCTCGCGCGCCAGACCCAGATCGGGGCCGTAGAACAGCGCCAGACGCAGCTTCGCCGAAGGCCCCTTCAGGAAGGCTTCGATCTGGCGGCCCTTTACTTCCAAAGATTTCGATCCGCAAACACGACGTGACTGCGCCAGCTTTAGCAAACCGCCGCCCGCGTGACGATCACCGCTTTGGCTGGAGGTGAACGGTTAATTCGCAGCCATGTGGCGACGGAATGCGGCGGTCTGCGCCATTCAAGCCCCGTGTGAGCCACCCGGCCAGAACGGCCGCCTTCCCCTCAGGGCAGCGGTGGCGACGCACGAACCCCACTCCAACCCAAGGACTTGGATATGCGCAGATCCCTGCTCACTACGGCGTCGCTGCTGCTCGCCGCCGCCCCCGCGACGATGGCGTCCGCTCTGGCCGCGGAGGACGGCTGGTCCGGCGAGGGTCAGCTCGGCGTGTCGCTGACCACCGGCAATACGGAAGACACCGCGCTGCTGGCGGCGCTCAAGCTGAACTACACGGCCGACCGCTTCAGCCACAGCTTCAGGGCGTTGGCCGACTATCGCGACAGCTTCGACGTCACGACGAACGAGGAATATGCCCTCGGCTATCAGCTGAACTACGATGTCGACGATCAGCTTTACGGCTTTGGCAGCGTCGACTGGGAACGGAACGAATTCGCCGGCAGGACCAATCGCTGGACGGAATCGGTCGGCCTCGGCGTCCATGCGATCGCCACGCCCACGACGCAGCTGGATCTGGAAGGCGGCATCGCCTTTCGCCAGACCGACTACACGCTCGGCGCCGGCAACGGCGAGACGGCGGCCCGCCTGCGCGGCTATCTGAGCCACGCATTCAATGAGAACGTGTCGGTCAGCCAGGAAGTGATCGGGATCATCGGCGAATCCAACACCGTCGACTCGATCAGCGCGGTGACGGCCAAGGTGACGGACGCGTTGGCTCTGCGGGCCTCGTACGAGGTGACCTACGACAGCGCGCCGCTGCCGGGACTGAAGGAAACCGACACGGCGACGCGCCTTGGCGTCGTCTACGGATTCTGAACGGACGGGGGCGCTGCGGCGCCCCCTTCACCCGGGCTTTTTTCAATCAGAGCCACGGCCAGACGCAGCTTGATCTGTTCGGCGATCTCGCGGGCCGCGCGCTCCTCGGCATCCTTGCGCGCGATCTGGGTCGCGTATTGCGAATCCACCACGTTATAGGACGAGGTCGTCTCCGCGCGGCCGCTGGCGAGCGCGGCCGAACTGCCGACGGGCACCAGAGTCCAGTCGGCGGTCAGGCGGTAATTGTAGCGCGTGGTCGAGCTGTCGTCCTGGATCGACAGGCCGCGGCGCTCGTCGGCCAGCGCGAGCTTGAGCTCGTAACGCGCCGCTTCGTTGTGGCCGGGCGTATGCAGCGCATGATCCAGCGCGTCCGAGACGAGATAGCCGATGCGGTCGCTGTCGTTGGTCGGCGGGACCGGCGCGATGCGGATGGCGCCGAAGGCCGACTCGGCCCCTTCGGGTATCGACGATGTGCCGTAGAGCGGCCGGAATCCGCAGGCCGAAACCGTCAGCGCCGCGACAACAGCGAGAGCGGCGCGCAATTTCATCAGATCACCAGGTTGACGATGCGGTTCGGCACGACGATCACCTTTTTCGGAGCCTTACCTTCGAGCGCACGAACGATGGAGTCCAGCGCCAGAACGGCGGCTTCCACCTCTGCCGCCGGCAGGTCCTTTTTGAGGGCGATCTCGTCGCGCCGCTTTCCGTTGATCTGAACCGCGAGCGTGACCGTGTCCTGCGCGACAAGCGCCGGATCGGCCTTGGGCCAGCCCGCGTGGACGATCATGGTGTCGTGACCGAGCAGCGCCCAGGCCTCTTCGGCCAGATGCGGCATCATCGGCGCGATCATCAGCACCAGCGTTTCGTACGCTTCGCGCAGCGCCGCAGGCGCATCGGCGTTGAAGCCCGCCAGGGTATTCACCAGCTCGTAAAGCCGCGCGACGCCGCGATTGAATCGGAACTGTTCCAAATCGCCGGTGAGGCCATCCAGCGTCCGATGGACGGCCCGGCGCAGCTCGAGCGCCGCTCCGGTTTCGCCTCCGGGCGCGTTGCCGGCGGCGCCGAGACGCGGCAGCGCCTCGTTGAGCAAACGCCAGATGCGCTGGACCAGACGGGCGGCGCCGTCGACACCGCTCTGCGTCCATTCGCTGTCGCGCTCGGGCGGCGAGTCCGACATCAGGAACCAGCGCGCGCAGTCGACCCCGTAGGTCGCCGCGATGTCTTCGGGCGGCACCACGTTCTTCTTCGACTTCGACATCTTCTCGGGCGGGCCGACCGTGACGGGCGTGTCGGTGCCGCGCAGGAAGACGTGGCCGTCACGCCGCTCGATCTCTTCGGGCGCCAGCCATTTGCCGGCCGCGTCGCGATAGGTCTCGTGGGTGATCATGCCTTGTGTGAAGAGGCCGGCGAACGGCTCGGACAGCGAGAGATGGCCCGCCGCCTTCATCGCGCGCACGAAGAAGCGCGAGTAGAGCAGGTGCAGAATCGCGTGCTCGATGCCGCCGATATACTGGTCGACCGGGAGCCAGTAGTCGGTGGCTTCCTTGTTGGTCGGCGTGTCGGTCGGCGTCGCGTCGCAGAATCGCGCGAAATACCAGGACGAGTCGACGAACGTGTCCATCGTGTCGGTTTCGCGCCGCGCGGGTTTGCCGCAGGATGGGCAGTCGACATGCTTCCAGGTCGGATGGCGGTCGAGCGGATTGCCGGGCTGATCGAAGCTGACGTCTTCGGGCAGCGTGACGGGCAGCTGGTCCAGCGGGACGCCGACCGGGCCGCAGGCCTCGCAGTGAATGATCGGGATCGGGCAGCCCCAATAGCGCTGGCGCGAGACGCCCCAGTCGCGCAGGCGCCAGTTCACCTGACCCTTGCCGACGCCGAGCTTTTCCAGCTCGCCAATGGCGCGCGTCTTGGCGGTTGCCGGATCGAGGCCGTCAAGGAAGGCCGAATGCGCGAGCACGCCGTCGCCGGAATAGGCCTCGGCGCCGACGACATAGGTATCGGGGTTCTCGCCCGGCGGAATGACGACAGGTTTGACGGGCAGGCCGTATTTGCGCGCGAACTCGCTATCGCGCTGGTCATGCGCGGGGCAGCCGAAAATGGCGCCCGTGCCGTAATCCATCAGCACGAAATTCGCGACATAGACCGGCAGCGTCCAGTTCTTGTCGAACGGATGGATGGCGCGCAGGCCCGTGTCGAAGCCCATCTTCTCGGCGGTCTCGATGGCGGCCTCGTTGGTGGCGCTGTGGCGGCATTCCTCGATGAAGGCGGCAAGGGCCGGATCGGTCTTCGCGGCTTCCAGCGCCAGCGGGTGATCGGCCGCGATGGCGACGAAGCTGGCGCCGAACAGCGTGTCGGGGCGGGTCGAATAGACCTCGACCTTGTCGAACTCGCCGGGGTCGGAGGTCAGCGCGAAGGAGAAGGTCGCGCCTTCCGAACGGCCGATCCAGTTCGCCTGCATGGCGCGGACTTTTTCCGGCCAGCGGTCCAAAGTGCCGAGATCGTCCAGAAGCTCCTGGGCGAAATGCGTGATCTTGAAGAACCACTGGGTCAGCTTCTTCTTTTCGACCAGCGCCCCGGAGCGCCAGCCACGCCCGTCCACGACCTGCTCGTTGGCGAGCACGGTGTGTTCGACGGGGTCCCAGTTGACGGCGCTTTCCTTGCGATAGGCGAGGCCCAGCCTCACGAAATCGAGGAACATGCGCTGCTGGTGCTTGTAATATTCCGGCTCGCAGGTCGCGAACTCGCGGCTCCAGTCGAGCGAGAGGCCCAGCAGATCGAGCTGGTCCTTCATCGCGGCGATATTCTGGCGCGTCCAGGCGGCGGGATGGACCTTGCGCTCCATCGCGGCGTTCTCCGCCGGCAGGCCGAAGGCGTCCCAGCCGAAGGGGTGCAGCACATTGAAGCCGGCCATGCGCTTGTAGCGCGCGACCACGTCGCCCATCACATAGTTGCGGCCGTGGCCGATGTGAATCTTCCCCGACGGATAGGGAAACATCTCGAGCACGTAATATTTTGGCTTCGAGCTGTCGGTATGGGCGCGGAAGACATCTTCCGCCTTCCAGCGCTTGCGCCAGCGGCTTTCGGACGCCGCGGCGTCATAGCGGATCGGCTGTTTGGGATCGGCAGACATGAGACTCGCTTCAGCGCGCCGCAGGGCGCGTCAGTACATTTCCTCGTCGAGCGCGGTTTTGATCTGGCGGGCGCGCAGAAGGATCGCCTGCTGGACCGTGGCCGCAGTCTCGGGGTTCACGCCGGCGTCGACGCCGTTGACGCGGCGGTAGACCGAAACGGCGACCGAGCTGGCCGAGACCAGACCGGGATAGATCTGGACGATGACCCGCACCTGCTCGCCGGACCCGGCGGCGACTTCGCCCCATCCGGTCTCGATGCGGCCTGCGACCGGGTCGGCGGAGGCGATCGGCAGGAAGTTCAATGTTTCCTGCGCGCCGGCCCAGATATAGGGGTCGACGGTCAGGTTCTCCGGGGTGTTTTCCGGGATGAACGGCACCGGAACCAGACCGAGCGTCTCACAGGCCGAAAGCCCGGGCACCAGCGCCACGAGCGCTCCGAACGCGGCGGCGCGGAATTTCGAGGGAAGGCCGATCGACTTGCGCATCAGGGAACCTTTGGCGGAGGGGCGCTTGTGGCCCTGTCCTGAGGAGAAGCCTCTTAACCGTGCCCGGCTTTTCCGGCAAGGCGAGGCCCGCACGCAAGCGTGACCGTGTGGGGTCGAGTTGGTAAATACACATTAACCTTGTTTCGGCGATGAACACCGTCAGGCTGATTTTGCGCCCCCGACCCAGGAGTTCTCAGGTCATGTCACGTCAGGCACTGCTCGGTGCGAGCCTTTTCGTCCTTGCCGGGACGGGGGTCGCTTTTGCCGGGGACGAGTTCAAGTTCGACGTTTCCGGCTTTCTCGACGCGGCCCTGTTCGACGACCAGCAGGACACCAGCGGTTTCGCCGATCTCGATAATGACGGGTTCGGCGCGCTGGCGAACGGCAAGCTGCAGCTGCGCGGCTCTGTGCTCACCGATGGCGGCTGGGAATTCGGCGGCCGGGCGGAGCTGCGCCTGCAGAGCGGGTCCCAGTCCAATTCCACGACCGGCGCCGACGATTGGCTGCAGCTGGAGAAGGCCTATGTCTGGGCCGAGAGCGGCCTTGGCCGGATCGAGTTGGGCGCCCAGGATGGCGCAGCCAAGCAGGCCCAGGCGGCGCCGCCCTCGATCACCAAGTCGATGCGCATCGACAACCCGCTGATGATGCCGGTGGTCGATGGCGCGGGCGCCTATTACCGGCCGGCCGGGTTGATGCTGCGCAGCGACAGCTACGCCTCGGACCAGAGCCTGAAGGTGGTCTATCGCAGCCCGCGTCTGTTCGGTCTGCAGCTGTCGCTCTCCTACACGCCGGAGTTCTCGGCCAATCTGGAGCGGTTCGTGAAAACCGCCGCGACGGATTTCGACCAGCAGTCTGACATCTTCGAGGCCGGCCTCAACTACGACACCAATCTCGACGACGTGCGCGTCCGCGCCAGCCTGACCTACCTTACGGCCCGGAACGAAGCGGAAAGCGATACGACTTCGACGCCGGCCTCGCCGTGGACCTCCGGCGACCTTTCAGAGTGGAGCGCCGCGCTCAATTTCAAGGTGCAGGGCCTCAGCGTCGGCGGCGCCTATCGTCATTCCAATGCGCGCGGCGGCTTCATCGATCATGCGCCGGTCGTGCTGACCGGCGGCGCGAGCGACACGGACATCTGGTCGTTCGGCGCGCTCTACGAATGGGAAAGCTGGAAGGTCGGCGCGAACTATGTGCGCGGCACGACCAACGTGGCCGTCGCCGATCTGCTCGGCGGGTTCGTCGGTGAACAAAAGGGCGATGGCTGGCAGATCGGCGCCGCCTATGCGTTCACGCCCGACATCCAGGTGTCGGCGGGCTGGCAGTCGTACGACTTCGATGCGGGTGCGAACCTCAACCCGGCCGGTCTTGCGCAGACCGGCGTGTTCGGGGCGCCGGGATCGATGTATGCCGGGGATCTGAAGGCCGACATTGTGTACACGGAAGTCTCCTTCGGCTTCTGATCGCTCCGTCAGGCGAACGAAATGCCGGCGAAGCCGTGCGCGCCGGCGCCCTTGAGGCGGCCGAAGCGGCGCGCCGTCATGCCGCCGAGCGCGATGACCGGACGTGACGACGCATGCGCCAGGGCGGCGAAGCGCAGGGGGCCGAGCGCCGCCGCGCCCGGGTGGCTGGCGGTCGGGAATACCGGCGACAGGATGACCGCATCGGGCGCATGGCGCCGGGCGTTGACCAGCCCTGCCGCGCCGTGCGCCGCCAGCGTCATCAGCCCGCGCGGCATCAGTCGCCGCGCAGCCACCAGGCGGTGGGCGAGTGCTTCGGGCGCATGAAAGCCGTCGGCGCGAAGCCGCGCGGCAAGGCGCGGGTCGCCCGCTATGAGAAAGACGAGCCCACGCTCGCGGGCCAGTTCGTGCAGCCGCGCTCCGGCAGCTTCGCGATCCGGCGCTCCGTAGTGACGGAAAATGACCGCCGCGCCGCGCGGCAATCTCATCATCGCGCCCGCCGCATCGCCGCGTGTCTCGTCCGTCATCAGCCAGATACGGGGCAGGAGGCTCGCCATGGCTCTTCCTCGCGCCTTGCGCAGAGGTGCGCAAGGTGGCTATGGGCTCGGCCATGAGCATCGCCGACAATCTCGCCGAGACCAAAGCCCGGATCGGCGCCGCGGCGCGCGCGGCGGGCCGTCCCGCCGGCAGCGTGCGTCTTATCGCCGTGTCGAAGACGCATGATGCGGATGCGATCAGCCAGGCCATCGCCGCCGGCCAAACGGTGTTCGGCGAGAACCGCGTGCAGGAAGCCCAGGGCAAATTCCCGGCGCTCAAGGCCGCCCATCCCCAGATCGAGCTTCATCTCATCGGGCAGCTGCAGTCGAACAAGGCGCGCGACGCGGTGGCGCTGGCCGATGCCATTCACGGTCTCGACCGGCCGTCGCTCGCCAAGGCTCTCGCGGCCGAAATCGCGCGCCAGGGCCGCGCGCCGCGGCTCTTCATCCAGGTGAATACCGGTGAGGAGCCCCAGAAGGGCGGCGTCATGCCGGGAGCGGCGGGAGATTTTCTGGCCGAGTGCCGGGGTCTCGGCCTCGCCGTCTCGGGTTTGATGTGCATCCCGCCGGAAGCCGAAGAACCGGCGCTGCATTTCGCGCTTCTGGCAGCTCTCGCGCAGCGTCTCGGCCTCGCCGAGCTGTCGATGGGGATGAGCGGCGACTATGAGGTCGCCGTGAAGCTGGGCGCGACCTATGTGCGGGTGGGCAGCGCCATTTTCGGGGCGCGGACATAGTCCGGCGGCCTCACGCGCCTTCCACCAGAATTTCAGTGCCGGGGCCGGCCAGCGCCAGCAGCTTCATCATATCTTCCAGCTGCACCGCGACGCAGCCGGCCGTCGGGCTGTAGTCGCTGCGGCTGAGGTGAAGGAAGATCGCGCTGCCTTTGCCATCGACGACCGGGTCGTCATTGTATCCCATCACGACGATGACGTCGTAGATCGTGTCGGCCCGCCAAAGCTCTTCGTGGCTGGCGGGGTAGGGCAGGCGGACGGGGCGGTTGTAGTTGGCATCGCCCGGTGCGTCGCACCAGCCCGCCTGGGGATCGAGCGGCGTCATCTTCAGCCGTGTCTCGGGCTGCGGCATCCGGTCGGGGCGATAAAAGGCTTCGCGCAGCGGCCAGCGGCCGACCGGCGTCGCGCCGTCGCCTTCCCGTTTGTCTGCCCTCACGCCGGAGCGCCCGATGGCGCAGCGCATGGCGAAGCCGTCGGCTTCCAGAATATGGCCACCTTCGGGCCAGGCTCTCACGGTCCACTGCATGGGGGCGATGCTAAAGCCGTCGCAGGCAGGCTCAAGCCGGTCAGTTTCCACGGCGGGCAAGACCGCCATAGGCGCCGAGATTGCGCTCCATCTGCTGCATGGCGCGCAGATAGGTATCGCTAGCGGTCATATTTGCCGTCGTCTGGGCGGGTTGGGCCGCCTGATTGATCGGGAAATAGCGCAGGTTGTCGTCCCGGCTCTGGGGGATCGCAGTCGCCGCCATTGCGGCGGCCGCCTGGGGCACCGCGGTGTCGATGGCCGGGTCCTGCTGCCCGAAGGCCGCCATGAGCGTCGACATCTGATCCTCCGACATCTCCGGCGCCGCGTCCTGCGACGGCGCGGCCGGCGCGGTCGGGGCGGGGGCCGTTTCAGGCGGCAGGGTCGTCCCCAGGCTGGCGGCGAGCAGTGCGGCTTGATCTGCGCTCAGCTGAGGCATGGCGGCCGGCGGCGGCGCAGGCGGTGTCTGTGTCGCTTGGCTGGTGGTGAGCGTGCGGACGGGCTCGCGCGGCGGACTCACCTCGGCCGCCGCCGGCACCTCTGCAGCCAAGGGGCCCGGCACGGCGAAAGCCTCGCCCGGCGCATTCGGGGTTTCCGCCGCGCGGACGCGCGCGAGAATGCGGTGATGGCGCTCCAGGCTCATCGCTTGCATCTGCGTGTCGTTCATGGGGTTGGCTCAGCAAGCTGCGGGCCATTCCCGAATCCCTGGAAAACCGGGCTTTGCTGTGTCGCGAACCCGGCAGGCTTTGCCGCTCCTAAAGGTCGTGACCGGCCTTGACGCGCTTGGTCTGCAAATATTGCGCGTTGTGACGGTTGGGCGGGAAGGCGTGGTGGACGCGCTCGGTCACCGTGATGCCGTGGGCGGCGAGCTGGGCGACCTTGTCGGGGTTGTTGGTCAGAAGCCGCACCGAGGTGAAGCCGAGAATCTGCAGCATCGTCGCGGCGGGCAGGAAGAGCCGTTCGTCGGCATCGAAGCCGAGGCGCTCGTTCGCTTCGATCGTGTCGAAGCCCTGGTCCTGAAGCTGATAGGCGCGCAGTTTGTTCATCAGGCCGATGCCCCGGCCTTCCTGCGCCAGATAGAGCAGCACGCCGCCGCCGTGTTCGGCGATGGTGCGGATGGCGCCGCGCAGCTGGTCGCCGCAATCGCATTTCAGCGAGCCGACGAGATCGCCGGTGAAGCATTCCGAATGCAGGCGGGCGAGCACCGGACCGGGCGGCGCGGGCGGATTGCCGTCCTTGTCGCCGATCAGGAAGGCGAGATGTTCGGGGCCGCCATCGCTGGCGCGGAAGGCGACGATGGAGGTGTGCTCGGCCCCCGCCAGCGGCACGCGGGCCTGAGAGACGGCCTTCAGGCTGCGGGCCGCTGTTTCGTCATAGGCGGCAATGGATTCGGCCCCGACACGTTCCAGCCGTTGCGTCTCTTCCAGCGTGTGCGCGGCATCGCGGGAGAGGCCGGTCGCCGCGAGGGCAGGGAGCAATCCGGCAAGTTTGGCGAGCTTCACGCCGGCCTGATAGCCCTCGGGCAGCGTCTGGCGGAGGGCGGTAAACGGGCCGGCGAGCGGGCTGGCGAGATCGTTGGTCGGGTCCGCGAGGGTGCGCAGGCGCGCCAGCGGGTCGTCGGCGCCGAGGTCCAGAGCCACGACACCGTCGGTATAGAGCCGGGCCTTCAGGGTCATGGCGCGAGCGTGGGTGATGACGCCGTGGACCGGATTGCCCGATCCGGTCAAAGCGGCGAGGCGGGTGCGTGTCGCAGTCTCGGCGGCGAGGATGAGGACCGGGCTCCCGTCGGGTCCGTCGACGAGCACGGGCTCACCCCGGCGCAGGGCTGCAGCGGCGCGTTCGACGGCATTCAGAAGGACGAAACTCATGGATTTGGTCCGGTCGCCAATGGAGCGCCTGTCACAGTTTGCCGGGGGCTTTGCCTATAAGATAGAACGTCTTGTCACAATGCCGGGCCGCGTCAGCCGTCCGGCCTCGCAGCCGCCGGAAGCCCATATCTCCATGAGCGCAAAGCGCCGCCTCCTTCTCGTCGATGACGACAAAGACCTGCGTGAGGCCCTGGCCGAACAACTGGTCCTGACCGGCGAGTTCGAAACCGAGGAGGCCCAGACGGGCGCGGCGGGCGTGGAAAAGGCGAAAGAGGGCGGCTTCGATCTGATCCTTCTGGATGTGGGCCTGCCCGACATCGACGGCCGCGAAGCCTGCCGGTTGATGCGCAAGGCGGGTGTGAAGACGCCGATCGTCATGCTGACCGGAGCTGGCGAGGAGGCCGACCAGGTTCAAGGCTTGGAGGCCGGCGCGAATGACTATGTGACCAAGCCCTTCCGCTTCGCCGTGCTGCTGGCCAGGGTGCGCGCCCATCTTCGCAGCCACGAGCAGAGCGAAGATGCGACCTTTGCGGTCGGACCCTACACGTTCAAGCCGGCGGCGAAGCTGCTGGTGACGGCGGCGAACAAGAAGGTGCGCCTGACCGAGAAGGAAACGGCGATCCTCAAATATCTCTATCGCCAGGGCAAAGCCGTGGCGCGCGAAACGCTGCTGCACGAGGTGTGGGGCTATAACCCGGCGGTGACGACGCACACGCTTGAGACCCACATCTATCGCCTGCGCCAGAAAATCGAGCCCGATCCCGGCAAGGCTTCGCTGATCGTCACCGAGAGTGGCGGATACAGGCTGGCGCCGTGAGTGACGTTTCCGCCCCTGCCGGACGCGCCCGAATGACGGACGATTTCCTCATCCGCTTCTGGGGCGTGCGTGGCTCGATCGCCTGCGGCGGTCCCGATTATGCGATCTATGGCGGCAATACATCATGCCTTGAAGTGCGGGTCGGCGGGCATGTGCTGATCTTCGATGGCGGCACGGGCATCCGCCCCCTGGGCGAAGCGCTGATGCGCGAGGGCGCGATCACGTCGGCGATCTATCTGTCGCACACGCATTTCGATCATATTTGCGGCCTGCCGTTTTTCGGGCCGTTGTTCGATCCCAAGAACCATTTCGACATATGGTCGGGCCATCTCGACTGGCCGTTGACGACGCGTGACGCCGTCGCCTCGCTGATGTCGGCGCCGGTGCTGCCCATCGATCCCGATATCTTCCAGGCCGAGGTCAACTTCCGTGACTTCAAGTCGGGACAGACACTTTATCCGGCCGATGGAATCACGCTGAAGACAACGGCGCTGAACCACCCGAACGGCGCGACCGGCTATCGCATCGAACATGCCGGGCGGTCGGCCTGCTACATCACGGATCTGGAGCATGAAGGCGCCGAGCCCGATCCCGCGCTGGTCGAATTCGTCCTCGGCACGGATATCCTGATCTACGACGCCTCCTATACGGAGCAGGAATATGCCCAGCGCCGGGGCTTTGGCCATTCCACCTGGAATGCGGGCCTCGCTTTGGCCAAAGCGGCTCGTGTGGGGCTTTACGTGCCTTTCCATCACGACCCGGGCCATACCGACCCGATCATGGCCAAGCTGGAGGCAGAGGCGGTTCTGGCGGCCGAGAAGGTCGGTGTCGCGTGCCGTTTCGCGCGCGAACGCATGGAACTGGTGCCCGGACGGACCGAGCCGGTCCCGGCCTGATCACGCATAACATTGCCTGGGGATGTGATCCGGGTCACCGCTCACAAGCCCCGCTCGTGCCAAGGTTTGATGACACAACGGGCTAGGGGCGCCTTCGGATGGAGAGTTCTATGCGCAAAAGCCGTCTTTTTGCCGCCGCCGCGCCGCTGGCCCTGCTCGGGTCGGTCGCGCTGGCCGAGGATCAGACGGTGACGCAGAGCTTCCAGGCCAAGCGGGTCCAGATCGACGCGCTCGCGGGCAATCTCAAAGTCATTGTCGCCCGCGACAAACCCTCCATCGACGTGACGCTCTCGGGCTCGTCCGAGATGATCCAGAAGATCCGCCTCTCTACCTCCGGCGACGCGATGGTGATGTCGATGGACGGCGTGGAAGGCGACTGGTGGGACGACATGTGGGACTGGAGCTCGGTCTCGCCCGAGGACCTCAACGTCACCATCACCGTCGCCACCGGCACGCCGGTGCGGGTGGACAACTATATCGGCGATGCCGACATCGGCGATATCGAAGCGGCGCTGAAGATGAACACCAGCGGCGGCCAGGTGCGTGCCGGCCGCGTGACCGACGCCGACGTGTCGATCGCAGGGTCGGATGATATCGCGCTTGGCGCTGTGTCGGGCGAGCTGGATGCCTCGATCGCCGGCTCGGGCAGCGTGACCACCGGCGACACGCGCTCCGCCGATGTCGAAATCGCCGGCGGCGGCGAAGTGAAGGTCGGGGCCGTGAGCGGCGATTTCGATGTCGATATCGCCGGCTCGGGCGAGGTCTACGCCCTGTCGGTGAACGGCAAGGTGAATATCGACGTCGCCGGTTCGGGCGATGTGAAGATCGACGGGGGCGTCGCCGATCCGTTCAAGGTGGATATTGCAGGCTCCGGCGACGTGCGCTTCGGCGGCACGGCGAACAATCCGGACGTTTCGGTGATGGGCTCGGGCGATGTGTGGATCGCCGCCTATACCGGCACGCTGTCGAGCGACGGCGCAGACATCAAGATCGGCAAGGCGGAGTAGGCTTCGCGCCTTAGACCGAGTTGAGAAAGGCCCCGCTTCGGCGGGGCCTTTTCGTTTGCGCAGATGTGGTGTGGCAGGAGGCGCCGTCTGTCAGGCCATTCCGGCCTTCGGCCTCCCTCCCCTGCCACGGGAGGGCCTCGACCCTGAATTCAGTCGCGTGATGCTCCGCGCTTTAGGCCTCAACCCGCCGGTGAAAGCTCGGCGACGGCCGGGAAAGTGGGCGGGCAGCATGAGGTGCGTTTCCCCTCAGCTGCCTCAGGCATGGGTCCCCGGGTTCCGCTGCGCGGCCCCGAGGATGACAGGATGGGACGCAAGCGCCTCTGGTTCGGCCGCGCGACGGTGGCAGCTTATTCGTAGCGCAGCGCGTCGATGGGGTTCATCTTGGCGGCGCGGCGGGCCGGGAAGAAGCCGAACGTCAGGCCGAAGGCGGCGGAGAACAGCGTCGCGCCGATGATGACCCCGATCGAAGGCAGGAACGGCGCACCCATCGCGGAAACACCCAGGATCGCGATGCCGAGGCCGAACACGATGCCGATGAGCCCGCCGAGCATCGCGAGAATCGCCGCTTCCGTGAGGAACTGCATCAGCACGTCGCGCTCCTGTGCGCCGATGGCGAGGCGGATGCCGATCTCGCGCGTGCGTTCGGTGACGCTCACCAGCATGATGTTCATGATGCCGATGCCGCCGACGATCAGCGAGATGAAGGCAACGGCCGCCACGAACAGCGTGATGAAGCCGAAAATGTTCTGGGCTTCCTGAACGAACCCCTGAAGGTCGCGGACGGAGAAATTATCGCCCGTATCCATGCCCACGCCGCGCGACTGGCGCAGCGCCGCCCGGACGCCTTCCATCACGCGCGGCACGTCTTCGCGCGTGGCGGCGGAAATCTGGATATTGAAGATGGCCGCCGAGCCTTGAATTCGCCGCTGAAACGCGCGGATCGGCATCATCACCCGGTCGTCCTGATCGCCCGTGATGAAAGAGGTGCCCTTGGGCTTCAGCACGCCGATGACTTCACACGACACGCGGCCGATGCGAATGCGTTGACCGATGGCGGGTCCGCCGGCGAACAGCTTGTCGCGCACCGTCTTGCCGACGACGCAGACCGAGCGGCCTTCCTCTGCCGTCGTGAAGCCCCGGCCTTCGGCGAAGTCCCACAGCCCGATGCGGAAGATCGACGCCTCGCCGCCCTCGATCTGGGTGTCGGCCTTGTAGCCGCCGAACGTCACTTCGGCGCTCGTCTGCGCCGACGGGCTGATGTCGATGATGCCGGGAACGCCGTTGCGCAGCGCATCGACGTCCTGCCGATCGAATGGCGTGTCATCGCCGCGCCCGCCAGCGTCCGGCCCGCCGGGGAAGGCGAAGATCAGATTGTTGCCGAGGCTTTCCAGCGTCGAAGTGATCTGCGCGGTGACGCCGGCGCCGATGGTGACGAGCGCGATCACCGAGCCGACGCCGATGATCATTCCCAGACAGGTGAGGAAGGTGCGCAGCTTGTTGGCGCGCAGCTCTCTGAGAGCGAGGCGGATCGTCGTCCAGTTCATGACGCTACTCGAAACGCAACGCGTCGATCGGGTTCATCCGAGCGGCGCGGCGCGCCGGGAAGAAGCCGAAACCGATGCCGATCAGAGCCGAGAACAGGGTCGCGCCGACAATGAGGGGCGCCGAGGGCAGAAAGGCCCAGCCCAGTGCGCCCGTGACGAGGAAGGCGATGCCCAGACCCAGCGCGACGCCGACCAGCCCACCGAGCACCGCCAAGGCCATCGCCTCGATCAGGAACTGAGCCAGGACGTCACGCTCCTGCGCGCCGATGGCGAGGCGGATGCCGATCTCGCGCGTGCGCTCAGTGACGCTCACCAGCATAATGTTCATGATGCCGATCCCGCCGACGATCAGCGAGATGAAAGCGACCGCGGAGACGAACATCGTGATGTAGCCGAGAACCTCGGACGATTCCTCGCCGAACGAAGAAACGTCCTGCATCGTGAAGTCGTCCGGCTTGCCCTCGGGGATGTTGCGCAGACCGCGCAGGACATTGCGGGCGTTCTCCATCATCGGGGCGACATCGCCCTTGCTCCCGGCCATCAGCTGGAGCGTGTTGATCCAGTCATCGCCGGTGAAGCGGCGCTGATAGGCCCGGAGCGGCACGATGATGCGGTCGTCTTCGTCGTCGCCGAAAGTGGACGCACCCTTGGGTTTGAGAAGACCGACCACCTCGCAGGAGACGCCGTCGACGCGGATGCGCTGGCCGACCGGATCGAGCGATCCGAACAGTTTTTCCCGCACCGTCTTGCCCATCACGCAGACCAGACGGCCGGCGTCGGATTCGGCTTCAGAGAAAAAACGCCCGCCATCCAGCGCCCAGAGGCGGATGTCGAAATAGTCGGGCGTGGTGCCGATAATCGTGGTGCGCGTATCGAGATTTCCGAACTTGACGGTGGTGCCGCCGCCGACAGACGGCGCGATCTTCACGACCTGCGGCACGGTGCGGCGCACGAGATCGAGATCGCGCCAGGTGAACTTCTTGGCGTCGCGCTGCGGTCCGCGCTGGCCGTCGGCGCCGGGCCAGATCCAGACCAGGTTCTGGCCGATCGAAGCGAACTCGCGATTGACCGACGACGATACGCCCGCGCCGATGGTGAGCAGCGCGATGACAGCGCTGACGCCGATGATCATGCCGAGGCATGTCAGGAACGTGCGCATCTTGTTGGCCCAGAGCTCGCGCAGCGCCAGTCTGAGGCCGGCGAAGATCATGACTGCGCAGCTTCCATCTGGGCCTCAAGCTCGGCCTTGGTGGTCGGCGGGCCGTCATAGGCGATCTTACCGTCCTTGAAGCGGATGTGGCGCTTGGTATAGGCGGCGACGTCGTCTTCGTGCGTCACGAGAATGATGGTGATGCCGCGCTTCTCGTTGAGATCGCGGAAGAGACGCATGATCTCGTGCGTGCGCTGGCTGTCGAGATTGCCGGTCGGCTCGTCGGCCAGCATCACGGCCGGACTGGTGACGAGGGCGCGGGCGATGGCGACGCGCTGCTGCTGGCCGCCCGACAGCTCGGACGAGGTGTGGTCCATGCGCTCGGCGAGGCCGACAAGGCCCAGCGCCTCTTTGGACAGTCGGTGGCGCTCGCTGGCCGAGGTGCCGCGATAGACGAGGGGCAGCTCGACATTCTCCTGCGCGGTGGTGCGCTTCAGCAGGTTGAAGCCCTGAAAGACGAAGCCGAGATAATTCTGGCGGAGCAGCGCGCGCTGCTTTCGGTCCAGCGTTTCGACCGGCACGCCCATGAAGTCATAGGTGCCGGAGCTGGGCACATCGAGACAGCCCAGAATATTCAGCGTCGTCGACTTGCCGGAGCCCGAGGCGCCCATGACCGCCACGAACTCACCCGGCCAGATCTCGAAGTCGACGCCGTTCAGCGCGCGCACTTCCGTGTCGCCATGGCCGTAGACCTTGGTGACATTGCGGAAGGCGAGGACCGGGCCTTTGTGTTCGCTCATATCCTCAGACCTCAGCCCTGCGCCCCGGACCCGGCGCGCTCGACATCGGTCAGCACTTCGTCGCCTTCCTTGATCTCGCCTTCGAGAATCTCGGTGGTGACGCCATCGGTGACGCCGATCTTGACCTTGCGCTCGACCGGCTGGCCGTCATCGCCCTTCACGAACACGCGGCCGGCCGAAGGATCGCGGGGCGCGTTGGCGGCGGCGGCGTCGGCCGCGTTGCTTTCGGCTGTCGCCTCTTTCATCGCGACCGACTGCGGCACGAAGCGCAACGCGGCATTGGGCACGAGCAGCGCGGATTCCACGGTCTTCACCGTGACTTCGGCAGTGGCTGTCATGCCGGGTTTCAGCAGGCCGCTTTCGTTATTCACGCTGAGCTCGCCCTGATAGACCACGACGCCCTGCGAAGAGGCCGTCGTCTCCGACTTCTTGGGCGCGTTGCGCATTGAGCGGATCTGGGCCTCGAATGTGCGGTTGGGGAAGGCGTCGACGGTGAAATTGGCGCTCTGGCCCTCCTGCACCTGGCCGACATCGGCCTCGTCGATATCGGCGAGCAGTTCGAGCTTGTTGATGTCCGATGCCAGCGTGAACAGAACCGGCGTCTGGAACGAGGCCGCGACGGTCTGACCCTCTTCGACGCTGCGATAGAGAACGATGCCGTCGATCGGCGCGCGAATGACCGCCTTGCTGATGTCGCTGACCGCGACCTGGAGATTGGCTTCCTGAATGGCGACCTGCGCTTTGGCGACTTCCAGCGAGGCGGCGGCGCGGTCGAAAGTCGACTGGGCGGTATCGAGATCCTGCTGCGAGACGTTGCGGCTCTTGGCCAGATCGCGCACCCGCGACAGGCGGCGCTGCGCATCGGACATCGCGGCCTCGGCTTCCTTGACGCCGGCTTTGGCGGCGGCGAGCTGGGCCTCGGTCTGCACACGGCGGGCTTCCAGCTGGGTCGTGTCGATCTGGGCGAGCACGTCGCCCTTCTTCACCGCCGAGTTGAAATCGACCTTCACCTCGACGACACGGCCGGAAACCTCGGCGCCGACATCGACCTGATCGACCGGCTGCAACGTGCCGGTGGCAGTGACCTTGACCGATAGCGGGCCGCGCTTCACCGCTTCGGCTTTATAGCCGACGGGACCGCCGTCGCCGCCGGAGAACACCATCACAAGGATCGCCAGAATGGCGACCGCGCCGCCCAGCCAGATGAACGCCTTCTTTCGGCCGGACATCTTCTTCTTGCCGACGCCAAGCGTCTTCTCGATGCCTTTCGGCGCAGTCATGTCGTTCATGGATAAGGTCCCCGCTGCGCCCCCGGCAGCGTTTCGTGCGGGCTTATACCTATGCTGACGAGCGATTTCAGTCCGTGACCAGGGTCACAGTGACGTGAAGCCGATCAGGTCTGAGCCCGATAAGGGTCGGCTGCGTCGCGCAGGCCATCGCCAAGGAAATTGAACGCGAGCACGGTGAGCACCACCGGAATCACAGGCAGAAGCAGCCAGGGCGTGACCGACAGCGCGGCGTAGCTTTGGGCGGCATTGAGCAGGGAACCCCAGCTGACCTGCGGATCGCGGATGCCCAGTCCGAGGAACGAGAGCGCGGTCTCGCCGAGAATCATCGCCGGAATCGCCAGCGTCACGCTGGCGATGAGATGGCTGGAAAAATTGGGCAGCAGGTGGCGGAAGAGCACACGTCGCGGTTTTGCGCCCATCAGCACCGCGGCTGCAGCGTAATCTTCCTCGCGCAGCTGCATCACCTTGGCGCGTACGCCGAGCGCGAGGCCCGGCCAGTCGAGCAGGCCGAGAATGACGACGAGACCGCAGAAAACCAGAATGGGCGGCCAGTCGGCCGGGATGGCTGCGGAGAGAGCGAGCCACAGCGGAAGTTCCGGCATGGCGCGCAGCAATTCGACGAGCCGTAGGATCAGCCAGTCGGTCCAGCCGCCGAGATAGCCCGCCAGGCCGCCGAAGAGGACGCCCAAAACAAAGCTGATCGCGACGCCGACGAGACCCACGGTCAGGGAGATCCGCGCGCCGTAGATCACCCGGCTGAAGACGTCGCGTCCGACCGTGTCGGTGCCGAAGAGAAAGAGGGTGCCGCCCTCGGCGGCGCAGAAGAGGCGCGTGCGGGCTTCGACAAGGCCGAGCAGGCGATACGGTTCGCCCTCGCAGAACCAGCGCAATTTCTGTGGCCGGGCGCGGTCTTCAGTATAGACGCGCCGGAAGGCTTCCAGGTCCACCGTCATGGCGGTCGGATAGGCGAACGGCGCTGTGAGGCCTTTCTCGCCCCAGATGCGTGCCAGCTGAGGGGGGTGGCTGATGGCGTCGGGGAAGCGCTGGTCGCGACCATAGGGCGCGATGAACTCGGCGAAGGGCACGATCACCAGATACATCAGCGCCAGCAGCCAGAAGGCGGCATAGGCCAGCCGCCGCCGCCGGAAACGCCGCCAGAACTGGCCGAAGGGCGAGCGCGCGTCGCCTGCGGCCGGCGGCAGCGCCGGCGGCGGAAAGGGTCGCTCGTCCACCACATGAGGCGGATCGCCGTCACGCAGGGGCCGCGCGCCGCTCATGACTTTGCCCCCTTGCCCAGCCGCACGCGCGGGTCGAGCCAGGCGAGGATCAGGTCGGAAACCAGCATGCCGGCAAAGGTGAGGGCCGCGGTAAAGGTGAGGATGAAGGCGGCGAGGAAGGTGTCCTGTCCGCGCAGGGCGGCGAGCAGGACCGGGCCCACGGTCTGTAGATTGAGGACGACCGAGACGATCACCGATCCCGAAACCAGGCTGGGCAGAAGATTGCCGATATCGGCGACGAAGGGCGCGAAAGCGAGCCGGAGCGGATAGCGCGTCATCAGCCGTGTTTCGGAGATTCCGCGCGCCCGGGCGGCGGCGACATAGGGGCGGTTCACCTCGTCGAGCAGATTGGCGCGCAGGCGGCGGATCATGATGCCGGCGGAACCCAGTGCGATGACGAGCGACGGGATCGCCAGATGCGCAGCGATGGAGGCGAGCTTCTCGCCCGACATCGGCGCGCCCTCGAAGCGCGGGTCCATGAGGCCGCCGATGGAGAGGCCGAACCAGGCCTGTCCGGTGACGAGCAGGACGAGCGCGAGCAGGAAGCTCGGGATCGCCAGACCGAGATAGGACAGCGTGGTCGCGCTGGTATCAAAGAGGCCGCCGGGTCGCCGCGCCGAGATGAGGCCGATGGGGAAGGCGATCAGATAGACAAGAAAGACCGTCGCGACATTCAGCAGCGCGGTGAGGCCGATGCGATCGCCGAGCACGTCGCCCACCGGCTTGTTGTAGAGAAACGACCAGCCCCAGTTGCCTTGCAGCAATCCATCGAACCCGTGCGGTCCGGGCATCAACCCCGCCCAGATGGCGTAACGGGCAAGGAAGGGCTCGTCGAAACTGAACTCGTCGCGCAGGAAGGCGATGCGCGCGGCCCCGGCGCCCTCGCCCTGGGCGACGAGTTCCTGCATTTCGTTGGAGAGGTAATCGCCGGGCGGCAATTCCACGACGGCGAAAATGAGCAGGCTGGCCGCAAGAAGCGCGGGGATGATCGCCAGAAGCCTCCAGACCGTATAGCGCAGCATCAGGGCGTCACCGGTCGAGCCACAGCGCATCGAGGCGATAGATGCCGAACTGGGCGCCGGGGTCCCAGCCGAAGATGCCGGCTTGCGGCACGTTGCGCAGCGCGTTGGAAACAACGACCGGCTGGAGGACGCCCGAAACGATGCCGATGGAGAATTGCTGATCGGCGTGAATGTCGAGCATCTCGCGCCAGATCGCGGCGCGCGCGGCGTCGTCGGTGGCGAGAGTCCAGTCCTTGTAGAGCTGAAGCAGGCGCTGGCCTTCCGGCAGGTCGACGGCTTCGCCCGATGCGCCCTTCGTGGCGATGTACTGACCCCAGCGCGGCCAGGCGAGGAATTCCTGATGAACCGGCGCCAGTTCGTCGGGGCTGGCGGACGGCGTCGGCACCCCGTTCTCGAAACCGGACCACACCGTCATATGGCTTTCGCCGGCATAGGCGCGGTTGCGCAGCACGCTGCGCTCGTAAGGCCGCACAATCATGCCGATTCCCGCCTTGCGCCATGTCGGCGCGATGAGCTCGAGGATCGCCGCCTCCTCGCCGCTCTCGCCGGAGGTTTCGACGACGATCTGCAGCCCGCGTCCATCGGGCAGGAGGCGGATGCCGCGCGCGTCGCGCTGGGTGAGGCCGATCTCGTCGAGCAGGGCATTGGCTTTGGCGAGATCGAAGATTGCGTCGCGCACCGTGCGGGCGGGGTCGTAGAGCGGACTTTCCTTCAGCGCCGTGTTGTTACCGGCCGTCGCGAGCCCGAAGAACAGCGAGCGGTTGATATCGTCGCGGTCGATGGCGGCCGAAAGCGCACGGCGAAAACGTGCGTCGCGCATCAGGTTGCGCCAGACCGGATCGGCGGTGGTGAGGTTCGGGAAGAGCGCGACCTGCGCTCCTTTGGTGACGGGATAGAGCTTCACCTTGAAGCCGCCGCCGTTCTCGGCCGCCTTCAGCGCGCCGGCATCCGAGAAGGCGAGACCGCGGAACTGCAAATCGGCGTCGCCTGCCGCCGTCTTGGCTGCGATGAGCCCCGGTTCGACGATCGTCACGTCGATCCCGTCGAGATAGGGCAGCTGCATGCCGTAAGGGTCGAGGCGATGGAAATAGGGATTGCGCCGGAAGTGGAACACCGGGCCGCCGCCGGGCTCGATGACGAATGGCTGCAGGCTGGGCATTTCCGAGTTGTCGTTATCGTACATCGAGTCGCGCCGGTTATGCAGCGCGGCCCAGCCCTTCACCTTCTCCGCCGCGACCAGCGCATCGATGTCGGCCTTGTCGCCGTACTTGATGTGGAAGCGCTTCAGATAGTGCGCGGGACGATAGATATAGGGCTCGCGCGCCTGTGCGAGCAGCGCGAGAAAGCGTGGGTTTGGCGTGGGCCACTCATAGCGGACCGTCGTCTCGTCGATGACGGTGAAGACGGGCGGAACGCCATCGACGGTCAGTTCTTCAGGAATGCCGGCAGGCGTCAGCTCGGGATTGCTGGCGATATCTTCCCAGTAATAGCGGAAGTCCTCTGAGGTGAACGGCGCGCCGTCGGACCATTTGTGGCCCTTGCGCAGATGCATCGTGAAGATGCGATTGTCCGTGATCTCGATAGCTTTGAGGATGTCGGGCCTGATCTGCAGATTCTCGTCGTAGCCGACGAGACGGGCATATCCCCAGACATTGAGCAGCCGGACGTCCTTGTCCTTGGGCAACAGCGTGCGCAGGCGTCCGCCGCTCTTGCCGGTGGTGCGCCCCAGCGTCTCGAAGCCGCCGACGAGTGGCTCCTGCGGCACACGCCCGGCTGCAGCCGGCAGCGCGCCGGCAGCGACATCTGCCGCAAGCGATGGCGGATCGATGGGCGTGGGCGTCGCGGCGGCGGCCTGCCCCAGCAGCGCGAGCGCGAAGACCGCTTTAAGCAGCTTGCGCATCGCGGCCTCCAATGGCGGCGCGGTGACCGGGCGCGATTTCGACGAGCGGGGCCTGGTCATCGCCCATATCGCCCGCCGCGCGGGCGGCGACGGCTGCGAGGTCGAGGCGGTTCATACGGTCGGCATCCGGCGCGGCGGCGATGAGGGCGCGCGTGTAAGGGTGAACCGCGCGCTCGAACAGCTCGGCGGCGGGCGCTTCCTCCACGATGCGGCCGCGGCGCATCACCGCGACGCGGTCGGCGACATGTTCGACGACCGCAAGGTCGTGGCTGATGAAGAGATAGGCAAAGCCCAGCTGCGTCTTGAGATCGGCGAGCAGATTGAGAATCTGCGCCTGCACCGACACGTCGAGCGCCGAGGTCGGCTCGTCGAGGATGAGGAGATCGGGACGCAGCGCGAGGGCGCGGGCGATGGCGATGCGCTGGCGCTGACCGCCGGAGAAGGCGGGCGGAAAGCGGTCGAGCGCGCTGCGCGGCAGCCCGACGAGATCGACCAGCTCGCGCGCGCGGACATCGCGCCCCTTGCGGCCGGCGAGGCCGTGAATGGCGAAAGGTTCGGTCAACGTCTCGCGGATGCTCATGCGCGGGTTGAGCGCCGCATAAGGGTCCTGGAAGACATAGGCGACGCGGCGGCGGAAGCGTGAGAGCGCGCTGCCGGCGATGGTTTTCAGATCGTGCGCCGCGCCTTTGGCGTGAAAGACGACGCGGCCGGTATCGGGTTGGTCGGCACGCATCAGCAGGCGTGCGAGGGTGGACTTGCCCGAACCGGACTCGCCCACCAGACCGACGCTTTCGCCGTGGCCGATGGCGAGCGAGACCCGGTCGAGGGCCAGCGCCGGCTCGCCGCCGCGTCGTGCGCCGAAGGTCTTTGATACGTCGATCGCCTCGATCAGTTTGGCGCCGGGGGCGGCATCCTCACGCTTGCGCGCGGGGCGGGCCGCATAGGCGGTTGCGGCGTCGTCGCCCGCTTCGCCGCCGATGACGGCCAGCCGCGACGTGCGGCGATGCAGGCTGGGGTTCGCGCCCTTCAGCGCCTGAAAATAGGGATGCCGGCTCTCGGCGAAGACGGCGTCGGCAGGGCCACGCTCCATCACCCGGCCGCGATAGAGCACGACGAGATCGTCAGCCAGCGCGGCGACGAGGCCGAGATCATGGGTGATGAAGAGGACGGAGAGGCCGAGGTCGTCTTTCAGCCTTTGCAGCAGGGCGAGAACCTGCGCTTGGATGGTGACATCGAGCGCGGTGGTGGGTTCGTCGGCGATCAGGACGGACGGACGCGCGGCGAGCGCGGCGGCGATCATCGCGCGCTGGCGAAGGCCGCCGGAGAGCTCGAAAGGATAGGCGTCGAAGCCGCGAACCGGGTCGGGAAAGCCGGTCAGGCGCAACATCTCGGTGGCGGCAGCGCGCGCGGCGCGTTTCGAGACGTTGTCATGCGCGCGCGCGGCCTCGGCGATCTGGCTGCCGACGGTGTGGACCGGCGAGAAGGCCGAGAGAGGTTCCTGAAAGACGAGACCGATGCGCCCGCCGCGCACAGCGCGGAAGGCGGGGTCGGCAGGGTTCAGCTTCACAAGATCGAGGGCGGGACCCTTGCCGTCATCAAGCAGGATGGAGCCGCCGAGTTTTGCGCCCTGGGGCAGCAGGCCCATGGCGGCGAGAGCGAGCGTGCTCTTGCCCGAACCGGATTCGCCGACCAGCGCCGTTATGCGCCCCCGGCCCGCATCGAAGGTGACGCCGTTCAGCGCCTGCACCGGCGGGCGGCCGGCGAAGCTGAGCGTGACATCTCGGAACGAAAGAACCGGCATGAGAAGACCTTAGCCGCCCGCTGCGATCTCTGCGAGACGCCGTGCGGCGGTCTCAGCGCCGTTCATGAGCAGGGCGCCGGGGTCGGTGGCCGGCGCGGCCAGCGCGGCTCTTGCGGCGGCGGCCAGCGTGTCGGGCGTGAGCCTGTCTTCGGGGAGATGCGTGACCAGACCGAGCGCGGCGAACCGCGCGGCGCGCAGCCTTTGCTCCGGTTCGCCGGGTGGGGCGAAGGGAATGATGAGGGTGGGTGTGCCGGCGGCGACTGTTTCGGCCATCGTGTTGTAGCCGCCGCGCGAGATGGAGAGCCGGGCGGCGGCGATGCGGGCGGGGAGATCGCTGGCGGCGTGAAGGATTTCGCCGCCGAATTGGCGGGTTATCGCGGCGCTGAGGGCCTCGTGCAGGCCCTCCGGCGCGTGCTGGCCGGTGATGAATGTCCACGGCTCTTCGGCCAGAAATCCGGATTTCCAGGCCCTGACGGCGGCGGTCAGAAGCGGTGCCGCATCGCCGCCGCCGCCGGCTGACACGATGACGCCGCGGCGTGCCGGTTGCGGGACGGGCGTGGCGTGCGAGGCCACATAGCCGGTGAGCGTGGCGGGCACGGGGATCTCGCCCGGCCAGACGTCGTTCAGGGGCGTCACGGCGGGATCGCCGTGGATGAGGACGGCGTCGTAGTGCCGGACGAGGCGATCGGCGCATTCTGCCAGGCGCTTTTCGTCGGCGGGCGGGGTGGGCAGATCGCGGATGGAGGCGACGATCCTGGCGCCGGCGGCGTGTGCGGCCTCGATCAGGGGGAGGATTTCGCGGGCGAGTTTGCGCCGGCCGAAGGGGAAGGTCTCGGTGACGACGACGTCCGGGGTGGCTTGGCTGAGGGTTTCCGCGACGATTTCGGCGCGGCGGGCCCAGATGTCCTCGGTGACGGGCCAGCCCCCGGCCGTGACGAGGCGGGCATAGGTGGTGTCTTCGGCGCGGATCGCAGGCAGGGCGACGAGCGTGACGGCGGGATCGAGACGGCCGGGAACGGGCGTATTTCCGCTGAGAATCGTGGCCGAACCGCCCGCCGCGACGACGGCATTGGCGAGGGCCGCGGTGCGGGTGAAGTGCCCGACGCCCCATAGATGGTTCACATGGAAAAGGACGCGGAGGGTCATGCGCGGGCCGGGAGGGCCAGATTGGCGGTTTCCAGCCTCAAATGCCCGCTTTCCCACACGAAAATATGGGCGGCGCGCCATTTCAGTTTGAAGGGCGGCTTGTCGCGCATGTCCCAGCCGAGCGCCAGCGACAGCGCGGCGCGGATGATGCCCTTATGGGTGACGCAGACGGCGAAATCGGGGCCGTTGCGTTCGAGATTTGCGAAGAACCGGCAGAGCCTGTCCTGTGCCGCCCGGGGGCTTTCGCCGCCCGGGGGGCGGAAATCGAGCCCGGCCAGACCGCGTGCCGCGATGCGGTGGCTGAGGGGGGTGGTGACGGCGCGGGTGAGCCCTTCCCAGGCCCCCCAGTTGGTTTCGATGAGCAGCGGCTCGATCTGCGGTTCGTGCCCCAGCAGGCGCGCCGTTTCCACGGCGCGGGTGAGGGGCGAGGAAAACCATGTGCCGCCCCGAAGCTCGGGCGGCGGCGCGAGGCGGGCGAGTTCGGCCCGGCCCTCGGGCGAGAGGGGTGTGTCGGCGTGACCCTGGATGCGGCCCTCGGCGTTCCAGAAGGTCGCGCCGTGCCGGATGAGGGCGATGCGGGTCATGGCGCGAGGGGGGCGAGGATGGCCCGAAGGCGTGCCGCCGCGTGGGCGATGTCGCGCTCGCCATGGACGAATTCACCCGCCACCTCGCCCATGATGTCGCGGGTCTGACGGTTCAGCAGCAGGATGCGCAGCGACTGGGCCAGCGCCTCGGCATCGCCGGCCGGCGAAAGGAGCCCGCCGCGGCCCTGTTCCACCACGGCCGGCACGCCGGCCGTCTGGCAGGCGACGACGGGAAGGCCGCTGGCCTGGGCTTCCAGATAGGAGAGGCCATAGGCCTCTTTCAGACCCGGCCAGAGATAGAGGTCGGCGCGGGCGTAGAGGGCGGGCATGGCCTCGGGCGGGACGGCGCCCATGAAGGTGACGCGGTCCTTGGGGAAATTGGCGAAAGCGGCCCTGGCCTCGGCTTCGCCGGCCCCGCCGCCCGCGACGACGTAGAACCATTTGAGGTCGGCGATGCGGGCGAGGGCCGAGGCGATGAGCGGGAAGTTCGCCAGCTTCTTGCCCGGCCGCAGCATGGCGACGGAGAGGATGAGCGGGGTCAGGCCGCTCTTGCGCGCCAGCCCCCGGAAGCGCGCGGCGTCGATGAAGGGCGGCAGGCGGTGCAGGCGTTCCGGCGCGACGACCTGCTGCAGCATGGCGGCGTCGTGGTCGGTCATGGCGATGACGGCGTCGGCGGATTCGAGGGCGAATTTTGCTGCAGCATAGGGCGCAGCAAAATCGCCGATCGCGCGCTTGGGCGCGTGGCTGGCCTCGACGATCACATAGGGGATGCCGAGCGCCTTCGCGACGTGAGGCCCGAGATGATCGGGCGATTTGTAGTAGCTGAGATAGGTGAGCCAGAGGGCGGGCGGATCGGCGCGGTGGCGCGCGATGAGCGCGGAAATCTCGGGCTTCGCCGCTTCTGCGATGGCCGATTGCTGCGCCGCATCGCCCTTGCCCTCATAGGCGCGCAGGGGCGAAGCGGGTTCGGCGCGATAGCCGATGGTTTCAAGCGCCCGGGCGAGGAGGCCGGTCATGGCGCGGTCGCCCGATGGCGGCGCGCCGGGGACGAGCGGGTTCATCGGGGCATAGAGAAGGACGCGCTTCATGCTGCACCCGCAGCCCCGTCCATGCTGCGCAGCATGGACGCGATGGCGTCGGCGGTGGGCGCGGCGGCGAAATCGGCGGCGACGCGGGCGCGCCCGGCCCGGCCCATGGCGGCGCGCGTGGCGGGTTCGGCGATCAGCGTTTCGAGATGGGCGGCGAGCGCGGCGATCCGGCCCGGCGGGGCGAGCAGTCCGTTGAGGCCGGGCGTCACCAGTTCGCCGACGCCGCCGACCCCTGTGGAGAGAACGGGCAGGCCCTGCGCCTGCGCCTCGACCAGCACGTTGGGCAGACCGTCGCGGTCGCCGTCGGCGGCGATCTCGGGCGTCAGGGCGAAGAGATCGGCGGCCTGCATCGCGGCGCGGACCTCGTCTTCGGAGAGGCTGCCGCGCCAGTGTGTGCGCCCGGCGATCCCGAGGCTTTCGGCCTCGCGCTTCAGCGCATCGCGCAGCGGCCCGCCGCCGATATGAACAAAGCGCCAGTTGAGCGTCGCCGGCAGCGCGGCGAGCGCGCGCAGCAGGGCCGGATAGCCCTTTTTCTCCACCGCCCGCCCGACCGAAAGAACGATCACGGGGTCGGACGGGTCGCCGCCGTCGCGCGGCGGGCGCGGCGGGGCTTCGGGCCAGTGTGCGAGATCGAGCCCGTGGCGGCCGAGATGTGGCGGTTTTCCGGGCGAAAGAGCGGCAAGGCGGGCGTGGCCGTCGGCGGTGCAGCAGGTGGTGAAGCGGGCGGCGGCGAGCTTGGCGGCGAGATCCCAGTCGGGCGTCGTCCAGATGTCGCGGGCATGGGCGCTGACCGCGAAGGGCAGGCCGGTGAGGGCGGCGGCGTAGCGGGCGACGGACGCCGGCGTATGGATGAAATGGGCGTAGAGCGCCCTGGCGCCGGGGGGCAGTTCGGCGGCGAGCACCAGGGCCTGGCCGAAGCGGCGGATGCGGTTGCGGGTGCGGTCGCGCGACCAGTCGGCGCGGAAGAGCGCCTTTGCGGCGGCATAGCCGGGTGTCCAGCGCAGCTTGCGCCAGGCGCGGATCACGCGGCCCGGCTCGTTATGCAGATATTCCGGCAGGTACGCGACGGCGGCCTTCACGCGGCCATGGACGGGATGGGTTTTCGTGTCGGTCGGGTGGCGCAGCGACCAGAGGGAGAGCGCGAGGCCGCGGGCCTCCAGCGCCTCCAGCTCGCGCGCGATGAAGGTTTCCGACAGGCGCGGCCAGCCCTTGAGGACGACCGCGATCATCGGCCGAGCCAGAGCGTGGCGAGGCGCACCACCTCGTCGAGCCCGTCCATCATGCCGGGCGTGAAGGCGGCGGAGGGCCGGGGCTGGTGCATGACGGCGCGGATCGCATCGGCCATCACCGCGATGTCGCGCGACCCGCCGCGTTCGGCGGGGTCTTCCAGCATGCGGGCAAGGCCCAGCTCCTCGGCCCGGGCCGCCCTGATCCATTGTTCGCGGCGGGGCTTTTCGCGCGGCACGATGACGGCGGGTTTGTCGAAGGAGAGGATCTCGCAGAACGTGTTGTAGCCGCCCATGGCGACGACGCCCCCGGCGCGCTCGACGATGCGCTCCATCTCGGCGTCGAAGACGGCGCAGGTGACCTCGGGCAGCGCGGCGGCGCGGGCGAGAAAGCGCTCCTGCGCGGCGGGGTCCATGAAGGGGCCGAGCATGACGACGGCGGGCGGCAGATCGCCGAAATGTTCATAGGCCGACAGCGCCCAGTCGATCAGGCCCTCGCCGTCGCCGCCGCCGCCCGTGGTGACGAGCACATAAGGATCGGCAGGCAGGGCGAAACGGGGCTGGCCGCGCCCGATGGCGGCGGTGTCGCGGCGCAGATAGCCGGTATAGCGGGTGCGCGCGTCGAGGCCGGGCGGCAAAGTGAGGCCGGCGAGGGGATCGAAGATGTCCCGGACGCCGTAGATCCAGATCTCGTCGTAGAGATCGGCGAGGGCGGGGCCGACATTCTTGCGGGCCCATTCCTGATCGAGCGCCTCGGCGTCGTCGAGCACGTCGCGCAGGCCCAGCACCAGACGCGCGCCCTGGCTCTTGAGCATGCCGAGGGTCTGGGTGAGCTCGCCCCTGAGCCCCAGCGGTTCCTTGTCCACGATCACCAGATCGGGGCGGAAGACGCGGGCGGTCTCTTCGATGATCTCGGCGCGCAGGCGGAAGGCGTCGGCGGTTTCGACCGTGAGCTTGGTCGGCGTGTAGGCGCCGTCGCGCAGCTTGATGACGCCGGGCACGCGGACGAAATCGACCCGTTCGGGAAACTCGAAGGCGCCGATGATGGGCGAGCCGGAGATGATGAGCGTGGTGAGGTCGCCCCGCGCAGCGGTCAGCGCGCCGCCCAGCGCCCGGCAGCGCCGCAAATGGCCGAGACCGAAACTGTCATGACTGTAGAGCAGGACGCGGGCGGGCGGGGGCGTCAAACGGGCGCTCCGGGCAATGGCGGGACGGGCGGAGATTGCATGGCGGGGCCGGGGTTGTCAGCCTCTTGAATGGGGGACGGCGATCGCGGCCTGCCAGGGCATGACAATCCCTGCGATGTGATTGTCGCGCCTTGCGTGTAGGGGCGGCGACCCCTAACCATCGGCGCGATGGAGCGGCGGCTTTTCAGTTACATCTGGCGGCACAGCCTCGGCGAGCAGATCCGCGTGCTGGCGGTCATCGCCGCGTCGCTGCCCTTCTATTTCTTCGCGCTGAACCTGCCCAAGCTGATCGTCAACGGCCCCATTCAGGGCGACGGGTTCGAGAACGGTGCGAGCCGGACCTATCTGACGGTGCCGCTGCCGGACTGGCTGGGCGGCGGGCATCTGTTCGGCGGGTTTTCGCTGGACCAGATGAGCGCGCTGTTCGCGCTGTCGTTCACGTTTCTGGGCCTCGTCTGCATCAACGGGCTGTTCAAATACCGCATCAACGTGATGAAGGGGCAGATGGGCGAACGCCTGCTGCGCCGGTTGCGTTACGAGCTGGTGGACCGGGTGCTGCGCTTCTATCCGGCGCGGCTGAAACGCACGAAACCGGCGGAAGTCGCGTCCATGGTGAAGGACGAGGTGGAGCCGTTGGGCGGCTTCGTCGGCGAGGCCTTCGCCACGCCGGTCTATCTGGGCGGACAGGCTGCGACGGCGGTGCTGTTCATCATGCTGCAGAATCCGCTTCTGGGCCTGGTGGCGGTGGGCGTCGTTTCGATCCAGGCTTTTCTGATCCCTTATCTGCGCAAGCCCATCCTCGCGTTGGGACGGCAGCGTCAGCTGACGGCGCGCGAATTGTCGGGCCGGGTGGGCGAGATCGTCGACGCCGCCGCCGACATTCAGGCGAACGACACCTCGAACTGGGAGCGCGCCGATATCACGCGGCGGCTGGGGCGGATCTACGACATCCGGTTCGAGATCTATCGCCGCAAGTTCTTCGTAAAGTTCCTGAACAACTTCCTCGCGCAGGTGACGCCGTTCTTCTTCTATCTGGTGGGCGGATATTACGTTCTCAAAGGCGAGCTTTCGATCGGCCAGCTGGTGGCGGTGATCGCCGCCTACAAAGACCTGCCGGGGCCGATCAAGGAGCTGCTGGACTGGTATCTGGAGAAGCAGGACGCGCAGATCAAATACGAGCAGGTGATCGAACAGTTCGGCGCCGAGAAGCTGATCGATCCGGCGCTGCACGAACCCGCCGATCCCGCGCCGCTGACCACCGGGATCGAGGTGCGCGAGGCGACGGTCGCCGACGATACCGGCGCGCGGCTGCTGGACGCGGTGAGCTTCACCATTCCCGCCGGCGCGCATGTGGCGCTGGCCGGGCCGCCGGGCGGCGGCAAGGAGACGGCGGCGGCGCTGATCGCGCGGCAGGCGAACGCGCGCTCGGGCCATGTGCTGATCGACGGGCAGTCGATCGAGACGCTGCCGCAGGCGGCGACCGGGCGGCGCATCGCCTATGTCGGGCAGGACGCCTATCTGTTCGGCGCGAGCCTGAAGGACAATCTGCTCTATGGCCTGAGGAACCAGCCGCGCCGCCCCGCCGAGCGCCACGGCCCGGCCGCCGCGCTGGCCCGGGCGCGCCATCTGGAAGACGAGCGCGCGGGCAACGCGCCCTATGACGCGGACGCCGACTGGGTGGACTATGCCGCGCTGGGGATCGACGACGCGCGCTCCGTGGATGCGAGCCTGATGCGCTTCATCGCGCTGAGCGGGCTTGAGGACGACGTGTTCCGCTTCGGACTGCAGGGCCGCTTCGACCCCGACGACGCGCCGGTGGTGGCGAGCCGCCTGCTGCAGGCGCGCGCGCTGTTCAAGGCGCGCGAGATGAGCGGCGATATCGACATCGTCGAGCCGTTCGATGCGGCGCTCTATAACAACCAGGCGACGATCGGCGAGAACCTGCTGTTCGGCGTGGCGGTGGGGCCGGCCTATCAGCCGCATAATCTGGCGCGCAACCGCACGGTTTCGAGCCTGCTGGACGAAACCGGCCTTGGCCGTCCGCTGTTCCAGCTGGGCCGCGGCATCGCCGAGACGATGGTGGAGATCTTCCGCGGCCTGCCCGCCGACCACCCGTTCTTCGCGCAGTTCAGCTTCATCGCGGCGGCGGACCTGCCCTACTTCGAAGCGCTGCTGGCGCGGCTGGACGCGGGCCAGCCCTCGACCGCCGAGCAACGGGCGCGGATGCTGGGCCTCGCCTTCGACTATTCCGAGGCGCGCCATCGTCTGGGCCTGCTGGACGACAGGCTGCGCTCCATGCTGCTGGTGGTGCGGCGGCTGTTCAACGAGCGGCTGCCGGCGCATGAGCGCTCGAAAATCGCGTTCTACGATGCGGCCGAATACAACGAGGCGGCGTCGGTGGAGGACAACATCCTGTTCGGCCGCATCGTCTATGGCGCGCCGGACGCGCAGGCGCGCATCCAGCACATCCTGCACGAGGTGATCGGCGAGCTGGGCCTTGAGGACGACATCGCGCGCATCGGGCTCGGCTTTCATGCCGGTGCGGCCGGCAAGCGGCTGACGCCGTCGCAGCGCCAGCGGCTGGCGCTGGCGCGCGCGCTGGTGAAGAATCCCGACATGCTGGTCGTCAACGGCGCGCTGGCCGTGCTGGACCCGCATGCGCAGGGCGAGATCCTGAAGCGCGTGATCGCGGCGCGCGCCGGCAAGGGCTTGGTGTGGACGCTGGCGCCCGGCCAGGACAGTTCGCCGTTCGACAGCGTGATCGCCTTCGAACATGGCCGCATCGCAGGCGCGGCATGAGGAGCGTGTTATGAGCATCATCGACGAGGTCGAGGCGCTGCGGCGCATTCCCTATTTCGCGACGATGGATTCGGCCAAGCTGAAGCTGCTGGCCTTCGCCAGCCACCGCCTGCAGCTGCCGGTGGGCGGCGTGCTGTGCCGCGAGGGCGAGCCGGGCGATGCGGCCTATATCCTGCTGGACGGCGAGGCCGAGGTGATGGTGCGCACCGCAGAGGGCCACGATGTCGTGGTCGCCAAGGTGCCGAAGAATGCGTTCATCGGCGAGATCGCGGTGCTGCGCAACGTGCCGCGCACCGCGACGGTGGTGGCCTCTTCGCCCATCGTCGCGCTGAAGGTGGGCAAGGACGCGTTCTTCCAGCTGCTGCGCGACGTGCCGCAATTCGCCTTTGAGGTGATGCGCGAACTGGCCGAGCGGCTGGAGGATACGACCGGGCGTCTGCGCGAGGCGCAGGGGCGGCTGGACGCGGCGGGACTGGGGAACTGACGGATATGGGCCCGCTCACGGTCTGGGGTGAGGGGCGCGGGTTTCGCGTCGTCTGGCTGCTGGAGGAGCTGGGGCTTGCCTATCGCCTGCGCGATGTCGATCTGAGGCCGGGGGCGGACAGCGACCCGGCGTTCCTGGCCGTCAATCCGGGCGGGTTCATTCCGGCGCTGCAGGATGGCGAGACGATCCTGGTGGAGTCGATCGCGATCCTGGAATACCTGCTCGCGCGCTATGGCCGGGGCTCGGCGCTGGCGCCGGCGGCGGAGGATGAGAGCTTTGCGCTCTACCAGCAGTTCCTGCATCTGGGCGAAGCGGGGCTGGCGGGCACGATGTTCTTCGCCGCGATCCCGCCGCGGATCGCGCCGGACGGACAGGGCGACAACTGGACGTCGCGCTGGGCGGCGACGTTGTTCGAAGGCCGCCGCCGTCTTGTGGCGCGGCAACTGGCGCGCGCGCCCTATATGGCGGGCGACGCCTTCACCGCCGCCGACATCTCGGTCACCTATGCGCTGGATTTCGCGCGCCGTGTGGGCGGCGTGGCGATGAGCGCCGACGAGGCCGCGTATGTCGCGCGCACGAGCGGGCGGGACGGCTACAGGCGTGCGATGCGAAGCTGCCACGCGACAAGGGGCTGGGTGGAATCGCTGGGCGAAGGACCGTTCTAGCGCGGCGCGCTGATACGCGGCGCGCGCCGGCCGGTTTCATAACGACCGCGTGAGCGCGCGAAATAAAGATTCCGGCGCGGAGTCATCCAGCGCCCGGCGGCTTCGTAGGACTCTGCACGCGGCCACGACGCCGCATCATACGAGGAGCCCCCATGAAGACCGTTTCGCGCGGCGTCGTCGCCGCGATCGCCCTGTCCTTGTCTCTTTCGGCCGCGCCGGCCGCCTTTGCGTCGATGGACGAGAAGACCGTCGAGGTCGGCGGCGCTGCGATGTATCCCTCCAAGACGATCGTGGAGAACGCCTCGGCGGCGGCGAACCTGACGACGCTGGTTGCCGCCGTGAAGGCGGCGGGACTTGTGGAGACGCTGTCGAGCGAAGGGCCGTTCACCGTCTTCGCGCCGACCAACGATGCTTTCGCCAAGCTGCCCGCCGGCACGGTGGACGATCTGGTGAAGCCCGAGAACAAGGCGACGCTGACCAAGATCCTGACCTATCACGTCGTGGCAGGTAAGCTGACCGCCGCCGATGTGGTTGCCGCGATCAAGGCGGGCGGCGGCAAAGCGGTGCTCACGACCGTCGCGGGCGAGCCGCTGACCGCCGAACTCGACGGCGACAAGGTCGTGCTGACCGACGCCAAGGGCGGCAAGTCGACCGTCACGCAGACCGACGTGCTGCAGTCGAACGGCGTGGTGCACGTGATCGACACCGTGCTGATGCCGTAACCCATCCGGCGCGATCCGAGCCTCCCCCGCTCTCCGGATCGCCCCGGCGCCGCAGCTCCTCCCCTCAGGAGCTGCGGCGCCTTTTTTTCAGGCGCGCTCGATCGTGACGACGATAGGGACGTGGTCGGAGGGCTGCGGCCAGTCGCGGGCGTCGCGCAGGATGGAATGGGCGGTCACGTGGCCCTTGAGCGCGCGGCTGGCCCAGACGTGATCGAGCCGGCGGCCGCGATCGGAAATCTTCCAGTCGTGATTGCGGTAGCTCCACCAGGAGAAGACCTTCTCCTCGATCGGCACGAACTGGCGCGTCACGTCGATCCAGTCCCAGCCGGCGAGGATCGCCTTGAAGCGGTCGGTCTCGGGCGGCGTGTGGCTGACGACATTCAACAGCTGCCTGTGGCTCCACACATCGGTTTCGTGCGGGGCGACGTTGAGATCGCCGACCACGACGACGCGCTCGGTATTCTTGCCCCGGCGTCTGGCCCACCAGGCTTCCTTCTCGTCGAGGAACTGCAGCTTGTGGGCGAACTTCTCGTTCACCGCCGGGTCGGGCACGTCGCCGCCGGCGGGGATGTAATAGTTCTGGATCTCCAGCCCGTCGGCGAAACGCACGGTGAGGTGGCGGCCGTCATCCTTGCCGCACCATTCGACCTTTGAGACCTTGGCGAAGGGCTCACGCGAGAGAATGGCGACGCCGTGATAGCCCTTGCGGCCGTTGATGGCGCGATAGGGAAAGCCGAGCGCTGCGATGGCGTCGTGCGGAAACAGCGGGTCGTCGACCTTGGTTTCCTGAAGGCAGATCACGTCGGGCTGCGTTTCCGCCACCAGCCGCGCCAGAAGCGGCATGCGCAGCCGGACCGAGTTGATGTTCCAGGTGACGAGCTTGAGCGGCGGCGTGACGGACATGCACCGGCTTTAGGGCGGGTGGACGGCGGGCGTCAATTCGACGCATCGCAGCGGTCTTGTTGCCGTGCGGCTGCAGGGTCTCCCATGAGCCGATCGCCGGGGGGCGACATCCCCTGAGGAGGCCGTCATGGCAGAACTCGACTCCCAGACCATCGCGCAGGATTTCGCGCGCGACGGCGCGTTCCACACGATCAGAACCTACATCGCCGCGAGGAGGATCACGCCGGAACAGGCGTCGGCCTGGACCGCGCAGCTGTTCGCGGTGTTCGAGGAGAAGATCAAGGAAGCCCAGAAAGAGGTGCAGCATCTGCAGACGGTGCTGATGCGGCTGGCGGCGGTGGCGGCGCGCGGCAAGCGCAAGCACCCCTACAAGGAGGTCGACCCGCACGTGGTGAGCCTCGCCCATGAGCTCACCACCTTGGATAACTGGGTGATGAGCCTCTATGAAACCGATCTCACCATGATCAGCTATGGCGCGCCGGAACGGGCCCGCGCCAAGCCCGGCGAGATGGCGCGGGCGATGGAGGCGCTCTATGCCAAGCGCCTCGCGGAGATGAAGTTCACGCTGAACGCGCCCGAGCTGTTCACGCGCGGCTGAAAAACGCCGGCGCCATCGGGCGTGAGCCTTGCGCCCCGAGGAGGCGCGTTTTCGACGGCCGTGCTGCGCTTCAGAGCGGGCGCAGCGAGCGCACCGTCGTCTCGAACACGTCCTTGAATTCGTCGAACTTGGCGGTCTCGGCGAGGCAGGCGCCGATATAGACGACGCCGGGCGTCGCGGAGACGACGATGCGTGCGCGGGTCTCGAAAGGGATCGATTCAAAGCCGGCGCCGAGCTTCAGCGTCGCGATCTGAACCTTCAGGCCGTTGGCGTCGATGATCTCGCCGCCTTCCAGCGTGATGAGGTTGATGTCGGCGCCGAGGACGTTGGCCCAGTCGGCCGCCCCGAATGGCGTGGCGAACAGCTGGGTGTTGATCTGGTCCTGCGTGAGGCTGGCGAAGCCAGCGACGGGCGCCGCCTTGACGCCGCAATTGGTGACGTTGTCCGGGGCGTGGGCGAAGGTGAAGCCTTCCGCCGATGCGGGGGTGGTGGTCCAGCCTTCCGGGAAGTCGACGGTGTAACGGCCGGCCGGATCGTTGAAGGCGCTGAGACCGACGAAAGCGGCAAGGACGAGGGAGAGGCGGGCGAGGCGCATGAGGGATGTCCTGTTGGAAAGTCCCGATGATCCTAATCGGCGGCGTGGCGCCCGGTCGAGAGCCGGTGGCCCGGCTGCGCCGCCGTGACGCGGCACTCAGGGCGGCGAAGCGTCGCAGCGGAACTCTGGCGGAGGGCTCGCCGCCCTGCGCCGTATGCCGACCCTGATCGCCTGCGCCGTGCGGCAGGACGACCCGGACGCTGGTGCGTGGGCCTCGCGCGCTAAAGGGCCGCCTTTTCGATCAGCCACGCGGCGGCGCGCTTTTCGAAGAGATCGCTATGCGCGCCTTTCATCAGGTTGGGGAAGCTGTCGGCGAGGGTCGCGTGGGCCGTCATCGTGTGATCGAGGCCTGGGACGGTTTCGAAGGCCGCCTTGCCGGGATTGTTGGCGTTGACGATGTAGGCGCTGAGCGCGTCGTCATACGCCTCCGATACCCAGTCGAACTCGCCGTGCAGCGCGAGCAGTTCGCCGCGATAGGCCTGCCAGCCGGC
>JAKOQZ010000002.1 GCA_029778105.1 Pseudomonadota bacterium
AGCTGATGAGCGAAGTGCACGAGAATATCGACATGAAGCCGCTGGAGGGCGTGCGCGCCTCGGGCGGCAACTGGTTCCACGCGATCCGGTTCGGCGCGATGCCGCAGATCCTGCCGAACTTCTTCTCCTATGCCCTGCTGCGCCGTGAGGTGAACATCGCGGCGGCGGCGGCGGTGGGCTATGTCGGCGCGGGCGGGATCGGGCAGGAGCTGGTGATCGCCATCGAGAACCTGCGCTTCGACGACGCGCTGGCGATCATCGTGATGGTGATCGTGCTCATCTTCGCGATCGACCTGACGTCGGAGCGTATCCGTCACCGCTTCATCGGGGCGGGGGCATGAAGAGCAGCCTCACCGTCACGCCGGAAGAGATTGCGGCGGCGCGCAACGCCTATGGCGACGTGATCGAACCGAGCTTCTTCAAGAGAGCGGCTCCCTGGGCGCTGAGCGCGCTGATCCTTGGCTATCTGGTGTGGCTGTGGATCAAGTTCGGGCTGACGCTGGAGCTGTTCGGGAAGGGCGCGGCGAAGCTGGGCGAGTTCGTCGTCAAGATGCTGCCGCCCGATCCGGGGCCGTATGCGGGCGAGTTTCTGTCGGCGACCGGCGAAACGCTGGGCATGGCGTTTCTGGGCACGCTGTTCGCCTCGATCATCGCCTATCCGCTGGCGTTCCTGGGCGCGTCGAACGTGGTGCGCAATGCGCCGACGCATTTCATCGTGCGTCGCATCTTCGACATCTTCCGCGGCATCCCGTCGCTGATCTGGGCGCTGCTGTTCGTGGCGGGCTTCGGGCTGGGGCCGATGGCCGGCGTGCTGGCGCTGATGATGGCCGACTTTGCGCCGCTGGCGAAGATGGGCGCGGAAGCGATCGAGAACGCCGACCGCAAGCCGGTGGAAGGCGTGACCTCGACCGGCGCGTCGCGGCTTCAGGTGCTGCGTTTTGCGCTGGTGCCGCAGATCTTGCCGGTGCAGCTGAGCCAGTCGCTCTATTTCTTCGAATCCAACGTGCGCTCGGCGGCGGTGCTGGGCATCGTGGGGGCGGGCGGCATCGGCTATTACCTGTCCGACCTCAGCCGCAACAATCACTGGGATATGGTCGCGTTCATCCTGATCGTTTTCCTGGTGCTGGTCTATGCGATCGACTTTGTCTCCAAGCGCCTGCGGGGGCTGATCACCGGAGAGCGGGTTTGATCCGCGCCGGTCAGGCGGACGGGATCGCGCGCCTCGCCGAGATGATCCGCGAGGCGCAGCGCGCCGTCGTGTTCACCGGGGCGGGCATCTCGACCGAAAGCGGCATACCGGACTTCCGCTCGCCCAGCGGGTTGTGGACGCGGATGAAGCCGATCCTGTTCCAGGATTTCGTGCGCTCGCGCGAGATCCGCCGCGAGGCCTGGGCGCGCCGCTTTTCCGGCGAGGACACCATCGCCAAAGCCGAACCCAATGCCGGGCATCGCGCTGTGGCGCGGCTGGTAGAGCAGGACAAGGTGAGCGACGTGATCACCCAGAATGTCGACGGCCTGCACCAGAGGGCCGGCGTACCGGAAGACCGGCTGATCGAGATCCACGGCACGGTGCGATACTGCAAGTGCCTGTCGTGCGGCGCGCGCTATGAGAACGACGAGGTGCGGGCCATGTGGGAGGCGACCGGCGGCGAGGCCCCGGATTGCACCGTCTGCGGCGGGATCATCAAGGCGGCGACCATCTCGTTCGGACAGCCGATGCCCGAGCTGGAGATGGAGCGCGCCAACCTCGCGGCGGCGCAATGCGATCTGATGCTGGCGATCGGATCGTCGCTGGTGGTGTTTCCGGCCGCGGGCATTCCCATCAGCGCCAAACGCAACGGGGCGCGGCTTGTCATCCTCAACCGCGAGGAGACAGAGCTGGATCACATGGCGGATCTGGTGATCAACGCCGAGATCGGGCCTGTGCTGAGCGCCGTGACGAAGGTGAACTGAGATGGCGGCGAAACTCTCCGGCGGGTGCTATTGCGGCGCGGCGCGCTATGAGGTGGCCGATGCGTTCGGCTACGCGATGAACTGCCATTGCTCGCAATGCCGCCGGACGACAGGCTCGGCGTTCAAGGCCTTCGCCGGCATCGAACGCGGGCAGCTGAGTCTGACCAGCGGCGGCGAGACGCTGCTGATCGTCGGAGACCCGGACGACGCCCATGACGTGCACTGCAAGGCATGCGGGTCGCTGCTCTATTCGGTGGTGCGCGAGAATGCCTGGGTTCACGTGGCGATGGGAACGCTGGCGGACGCCCCGTCGATCAGGCCGCAGATGCATATCTTCGTCGGGTCGAAGGCGCCCTGGCACGAAATCACCGATGATCTGCCCCAGTTTGACGAATTCCCGGGCTGACGCCCCCCTTCGGTAAGCAAAAGGGCGAAAAACTGGCTCCGGAAGCCCTCCGGCCCTATATGGTGGGGCTCAAGGCCCTGTCTCTTCCCCGAGTCGGCCGGACGCCCTATCTACAGGGCTGCGGCGCGGGGAAATCCCGCCAAATTTGGAGATGCGCGTGACCTGGATGCTGGATGAAGGCGACAAGAAGGACGAGAAGCCCGCGGACGCTCCGGCGTTCCCGGCGGTGGCGCAGGCGCTCTACAAGTCGCGCACCATCCTGATTTTCGGCGAAATCAACGACAAGCTGGCCGAGCGGGTCTCGGCCCAGCTTCTGGCCTATTCGGCCGACGGCGACGGCGACATCAAGGTCATCATCAACTCGCCCGGCGGCCACGTGGAGAGCGGCGACACCATCCATGACATGCTGACCTTCGTGAAGCCGCAGGTGAAGGTGATCGGCACCGGCTGGGTCGCCAGCGCCGGCGCGCACATCTTCCTGGGCGCCAAGAAGGAAAACCGCTTCTGCCTGCCCAATACGCGCTTCATGCTGCATCAGCCGCTGGGCGGCGTGCGCGGACAGGCGTCGGATATCGAGATCGAGGCCGAAGAGATCATCAAGATGCGCAAGCGCATCAACGCGATCATCGCCCGCGAAACCGGCCAGCCGATCGAGAAGGTCGATCTGGACACCGAGCGCAATTACTGGATGGGCCCGGAAGACGCCAAGGCCTACGGCATCGTCCACAAGGTGATCGCCAACGTGGCGGAGCTGGGCTGAGGCATGACTGCCCCGTGGTGGAAAGGGGCGGTCGTCTATCAGATCTATCCGCGGAGCTTCTGCGACGCGGATGGTGACGGCATCGGCGACCTGCCGGGCGTGCGCTCGAAGCTGGACTATGTGAGCGCCCTCGGCCCCGACGCCGTGTGGCTGTCGCCGATCCACCCGAGCCCCAACAAGGATTTCGGCTACGACGTCAGCGACTATGGCGACGTCGCCGCCGAGATGGGCGGCATGGCGGCGTTCGATGCGCTGCTGGCCGACATGCGCGGCCGGGGCATCCGGCTGATCCTCGATGAGGTGTTGGCCCACACCTCGGAGCGCCATGACTGGTTCGCCGAGAGCCTGAAGGGCGAGGAAGGCCGCAAGAACGACTGGTATGTCTGGGCCGACCCGAAGGACGATGGCGGGCCGCCGAACAACTGGCTCAGCGTCTTCGGCGGGCCGGCCTGGTCGTATCATCCGGCGCGGCGGAAATACTACTTCCACAAATTCCTGAAATCGCAGCCCAAGCTGAACTGGCGCGATCCGGCGGCGCGGGCGGCGGCGCTGGATGTGCTGCGGTTCTGGCTGAAGAAGGGCGTCGACGGTTTCCGGCTCGATGTCGCCAACTCGTTCCTTCATGACGACAAGCTGCGCGACAACCCGCCGATCCCGCCCAATCTGCGCAGTGCGCATCACTGGGCGCATGCGCCCAACATGCAGAAGCGCATCCACGATTCGAACCTGCCCGAGAACCGCAAGGTTCTGGATGAGGTGCGCGCGGTGGTCGAAGGGTTCGATGAGCGCTTCGTCTTCGGCGAGTTCTCGGAAGAGCCGGGGTTGATCGGCGAGTTCGTGGGCCAGACGCACGGGCTGCAGTCGGGCTATACCTTCACCTTCCTCGACGACCGCTCGTATAGCCCCGCGATCTTCGCCGCCTATTATCGCTTCCTGAAAGACCGGCCGCATGTGTGGCCGTGCGTGACCTTCTCAAATCACGACGTCGCCCGCACCGTGTCGCGCTTCGGCGGCGGCAAGCAGGACGACGCGCTGGCCAAGTCGGCACTGACGCTGCTGATGTCGCTGAAGGGCACGGTGCTGATGTATCAGGGCGAGGAGCTGGGCCTCGGCAACGGCGCCATCGCGCAGGACGAGGTGCGCGATCCGGTCGGCGAGCTTTACTTTCCCTATAGCAAGGGCCGCGATCCGGCGCGTACCCCGATGCCGTGGGTCCGCGACGCGGCCCATGCCGGCTTCTCGACCGCCAAGCCTTGGCTGCCGGTGGACGCCAGGCACGCCGAACGCGCCGCCAATGTGCAGGAAGGCGACCCGGACTCGGTGTTGAATTTCACCCGCGCGCTGATCGCCGCACGGCGCGGCATCCCCGCGCTGGTGACCGGCGACATCGAAATTCTGGAGGCGAGCGAGCAGGTGCTGGCGTTCAACCGCATCCTGCCCGAGCAAACGGTGTTGTGCGTCTTCAATCTGTCGCGCGAGCCGGCGACGTTTGCGCTGCCGCGCATGTCGTCGGTGTCGCCGTTCGAGTTCGGGCCGGGCGGGTGGGGCTTTGGCGGGCCGGGGCTGACGCTGAAGCCCTTCGGCGCTTTCTTCGGCCAGCAGATCTAGGCCGGGGCGCAGTCTTTCAGCGCTTTGGCGAGGGCGTCGATCGGCAGCAGCACGCAGGAATGGCGGCTGCGATAGGCCGATGCGGGCTTGAAGACCTCATAGCCGGACCACGCGCCCTCGGGCGGCGCGCCGCCGTCGAGCATCGCGGCGACGCGGTCGCGCAGGGCGGCGATGTCGGCCTCGCTCTTGCCGGGGGCGTTCTGCGCGAGCAGGGAGGCCGACGCCTGCACCAGCACGCAGCCCTTGAGTTCGGTCGCGACGGCGGCGATGCGGCGCGCCTGATCGACGCGGGCATCGAAGATAATGCTGTCGCCGCACATCGCATTGGCCTGGCGCCCCGTGCAACAGGGTTCGCCCAGGCGGCCCGCGCCATGCGCGTCGGCGGCGAGGCGCAGCAGCGCCTTTTGATAGAGATCCTCGCTCACGGCGTGGCTCCGGTGAAGGCGGCGAGATCGGCCGGCGTGTCGATGTCGGTGAGGATGCCGGGGCCGAGTTCCACTTCGGCCACCGCCTCGGGATAGTCGGCGAGCAGCCGCTTGGCCCCCGCATCGCCGGTGAGCGCTTTCATCTCGGCGAAATAGGCCGCGCCCCACAGCACCGGGTTGCCGCGCTTGCCCCGATGCACCGGCACGACGATGGATCGCCCTTCGGCGGGATCGAAGGCGGCGATCAGGCGGTCGATGTCGGCGGCGCTGACCGAAGGCATGTCGCCCAGCGCGACGAGCGCGGCATCAGTGTCCGGCGGCAACGCCTCCAGGCCGGCCCGCAGCGAGGTGCTGAGCCCCTGCGCATAGTCCGGGTTGCGGACGATGGTGACCGGCAGGCCGCGCAGGGCGGCGCCGACGCGCTCGGCGTCGTGGCCGGTGACGACGACGACGCCGGAGAGATCGGCGGCGCGAACGGTTTCGGCCGTGCGGCGGATCATCGGCATGCCGCCGATTTCGGCGAGCTGTTTGGTCTCGCCCATCCGTTGCGCGCGCCCGGCCGCGAGGACGAGGGCGGCGATGCGGGGCCTTGCGTGGGCGGCCGGCGCGAGCCCGTCGCGCGGCTGCGGCCGGGAGGCGATCTCCTTGAGCAGGCCGCCGACGCCCATGGCGGCGATATCCTGCGCGGTCACCGGAATGCCCGCCAGCAGGCGCTGGAGCACCCAGTCAAAGCCATTGAGCTTGGGCGAGCGGGCGCAGCCCGGCAGGCCGATGACCGCAGTGGCGCCATGCCGACCGAGCATCAGGAGGTTGCCCGGATCGACCGGCATGCCGAAGCGGAGCAGCTCGCCGCCCGCCGCCGTCAGCCCCGCCGGCACCACGTCGGCGCGATCGGCGATGGCCGAGGCGGAATAGATCAAGATGGCGTCGACGCCGTCGGCGAGCGCGCCGGAGACGGCCCTGCAGACCGCTTCGGCCTCGTGCGGGACGACATGATCGCTGACGATGGTGGCGCGGGACGGCGCGAGACGCGCGTTCAGCGTGGCGCGGTTTTTTTCGTGGATGGACGGCTTGGTGCGCGGCAGCTCGGTCGAGATCAGGCCGATGCGCATCGGGCGGTAGGGCGCGACCTCGATCACCGGGCCGAGCGCCCTGGCGAGCGCGAGGGCGGCGTCGAGCGAGGCCCGTTTCACGGCATAGGGAATGATCTTGATGGTTGCGAGCATCGCCCGCGCCTCGACGGCGTCGAAAGCGGGCAGGGTGGCGATGGTGATCGCCTCGTCGATGGCGTTGATCGCGTCGACGGCTTCGGCCCGGATCGTGACGACGCCGGCGACGCTTGCATAGAGATTGCTGCGGCCTGTGAGCGCGCTGGCGACGCGCACGCCATCGCCCGGGAGGGCTTCGGCCAGAAGGGCGGCGGCCTCGTTTTCGGGGACGTCGCCGGGCTCGAGCTGCGCGACGATCACCGTGGCGATGCCGTCGCCCGCCAGCGCGGCGACCTCGGCGGCGGTGAGGCGGTGGCCTTTTCGGAAACTGCGGTCGCCATGCGTCACACCATGCGCGAGAATGGCGCCTTCGGCCTGCAGCGTGGCGACGGGGCCGAACTTCACCGCGCGCCCGCCCGCAAGGTCTCGACGATCTGGGCGAGGATCGAGACGGCGATTTCGCCCGGCGAGCGGGCGTTGATGGCGAGCCCGACGGGACCGCGAATCCGGCTGACGGCCTCGTCGCTGAACCCCGCCGCTGCGAGACGGGCGAGGCGCGCGGCGTGGGTCTTCCGCGAGCCGAGCGCGCCGACATAGAAGGCGCGACTGCGCAGCGCTTCCTGCAGGGCGGGATCGTCGAGCTTGGGGTCGTGCGTGAGCGTCACGACGGCGGTGCGGCCGGTGACCCCGATCTCGGCGAGGGCCTCGTCGGGCCAGGCATGCGACAGCGTGACGCCCGGAAAGCGCGCTTCGCTGGCGAAGGCCGTGCGCGGGTCGATCACGCTGACGCGCCAGCCGAGAGCCGCCGCCATGCGGCTGAGCGGCTGCGCGATATGGACGGCGCCGACGATCACGAGCGCGACCGGCGGGTTGAAGACGTTGATGAACCAGCTCTCGCCCTGGAATTCGGCAGGGCCGCTTTCGTCGCGCGCCGCGGCGCGGACGGCGAGCGCATCGAGATCGTCGCCCGGCGGGCGGGTGAGGTCGATGACGCGTTCCTCGCCGGTCGCAAGGCGGGTGGCGATAGCGATTTCGCGCCCGGCTGCGCGGGCGGCGGTGAGCGCCTTGAGGCTTTCCAGCTTCACCCGACGCGCTCCACGAAGACCTCGATCTGGCCGCCGCAGGCGAGACCAACTTCCCAGGCCTGCTCGTTACTGACGCCGAAGGACAAGGTCACGACCTCGCCGGAGGCCATGATCTGCTGCGCCTCGGCGGCGACGGCGCCTTCGATGCAGCCGCCCGAAACCGAGCCGACGAAGGCGCCCTGATCGTTGATCGCGAGCTGGCTGCCGGCTGGACGCGGCGCAGAGCCCCAGGTCTTCACCACGGTCGCGAGCGCGACCTTGCGGCCTTGGGCGAGCCAGGCTTCGGCCTGTTCCAGAACGTGATCGTCATCCATGGGCGTCTCCTCAGGCCGCGCGCCGGTTCACCAGATGGGGCTTTGCGCCAGTCCCGGCAAGAGCGGCCGCGAGATCGGCGAGCGTGGCGATGTTGTAGAGCGGCAGGAAGCGGTCGGTGTGGGGCAGGAGGGCGCGGATGCCGGCGGCCCTGGGCTGGAAGGCCGCATAGCGCAGAAGCGGGTTGAGCCAGATGAGCTCGCGGCAGGAACGGTGCAGCCGCGCGGCCTCGACCTCGAGCGCGCCGGCATCGTCGCGGTCGAGACCGTCGGTGATGAGGAGAACGATGGCGCCCTGGCCGAGCACGCGGCGCGACCAGCGGAAGTTGAAATCCTTGAGCGCCGCGCCGATGCGCGTGCCGCCGCCCCAGTCACCGGCATCGCGGCCGATGGCGTCGAGCGCGTCGTCGACGTCGCGCTGACGCAGGGCCCGCGTGGCGTTGGTGAGCCGTGTGCCGAACACGAAGGTCTCGATCCGCTGGCCCCGATGGCGGCGCTGTTCGGTGAGGGCGTGCAGGAAATGGAGAAAGACGCGCGCATAGCGGCTCATCGAGCCGGAGATGTCGCAGAGCGCGACGACCGGCGGCGGCCGTTCGTGGCGCTGCGCGCGCCTGAGTTCGATCATGCCGCCGCCGTCGCGGAGGCTGGCGCGCAGGGTGCGGCGCATGTCGATGCGCGGTCCGTGCGCGGCAGGCCGGAGGCGGCGGGTCGCCCGCGCTTCGAGATCGAGCGGCAGGCGGGCGACGAGCGCGCGCGCCTGCACGATCTCGTCCGCGCTCATCTGTTCGAAGTCCTTGCGGCGGAAGGTTTCGTCGGCGGACGCGGTGAGCGTCGTGTCGATATCGACGTCGTCCTGCGCGCGTTCCGGCGCAGGCTTGCCGGCGGCGAGCGCCTCGGCGAGGCGGCGGGAGCCGGCCGCTCTGGAAGGTTCGGCGTCGGGCTCCATCAGCGGCATCAGCATCGCCATGGCACGGTCGCCGCGCTGCGGGTCGCGCCAGAAGAGATCGAAGGCCTGATCGAACAGGGCGATCTGGTCGCGCCGCGTGACGAGCGTGGCGAAGAGCGCCTGACGCAGCGCCGTCCTGTCGTCGACACCCGCGAGCGCGACGGCCTCTGCGGCCGCGAGAATCTGGCCGGACCCCAGCGGCAGGCCGGCGGCGCGGAGCAGGCGCGCGAAATGAAGGATGTTGGGGCCGAGGGCCGTCACGCGGCGGCCCTGGCCCGCGCCTCGTCAAGCAGGCGGGCAGTTTCGCCGGCGGTGAGGCGGGCGATGTCGTCCTGATATTTGAGAAGGACGCCAAGCGTGTCGCAGATCGTTTCCGGTGTGAGCTGGACGACATCGAGCGCGGCGAGAGCGGACGCCCAGTCGATGGTCTCGGCGACGCCCGGCTTCTTGAAGAGATCTTCGCCGCGCAGGGTCTGTACGAAGGCGGCGATCTGGCGACTGAGCTCGGCGGGGAGGGCGGGCGCGCGCGCGGCGAGGATCGCGAGTTCGCGCTCCATCGAAGGATAGTCGACCCAGTGATAGAGGCAGCGCCGCTTCACCGCATCGTGGATCTCGCGTGTGCGGTTGGAGGTGATGACGACGATGGGCGGATGCTCAGCCTTGATCGTCCCGGTTTCGGGCACGGTCACCTGATAGTCGGAGAGGATTTCCAGAAGGAACGCCTCGAACGGTTCGTCGGCGCGGTCGAGTTCGTCGATCAGCAGCACCGGCGGCCCGCCGGGTTGCGGCTCGAGCGCCTCGAGCAAGGGCCGCTTGATGAGAAATCGGGCGTCGAACAGGTCCGAGGCTTCGGCGCGCGTCGCGGCGGCCTCCGCGAGCCTGATTTCGATCATCTGGGCGGCGTAGTTCCACTCATAGACCGCCGCCGCCGTGTCGAGACCTTCATAGCATTGCAGGCGCAGCAAGCGGCGCCCGAGCGCAGTGCCGAGCGCCTTGGCGATCTCGGTTTTCCCGGTGCCGGGCTCGCCTTCGAGAAAGAGCGGCTTGCCCATGCGGAGCGCCAGGAAAACGGACACCGCAAGAGGCCGATCCGGGACATATCCCGTGCTGGACAGCAACGCCGAAGTCTGGTCGATGGATTGCGGCAGGGAATTGGTCATGGATACCGACGTTAGAGCAGCCGGCGCGGAGGCGAAAGCCGAACCGCCGGGGCGGCGCGCCACGCTTCTGGGCATGGCCTGCATGGCGGCCTCGGCCCTGCTATTCATGACCGGAAATGCCGTCATCAAGCACCTGGCCGCAAGCGGTATTCCGCCCGTCGAGACCGTCTTCTTCCGCAGCGCGGTGTCGCTGGTGATCCTCGCGCCGTTCGCGCTGAGGACCCCTGGGGTCCTGAAGACCCGGCATTTCGGCGCGCATGTGAGCCGCGGCCTCATCCAGGCCGCTTCGATGATCGCCTTCTTCTATGGCATCGTTCACATCACGCTGGTCGAAGCGAACGCGCTGGAATTCACCTCGCCGATCCTGGCCACGCTGATGGCGATGCTGTTCTTCGGGGAGCCGGTGCGCACGCGGCGGATCGTCGCCATGAGCTGCGGCTTCGTTGGCGCGATGATCGCGCTGCGGCCGGGCTTTCAGGCGCTGAACGAGGGGCACGGGCTCATCGCGCTCGCTTCGCTGCTGTGGGCGGTGGTGCTGCTCTATATCCGCAAGCTGTCTCAGACGGAGTCGGCGCTGACGCAGTCGCTCTATATCGGGATGGTGCTGACGCCGCTGGCGGGCAGTCTCGCGGCGTTCGTCTGGGTGACGCCGAACCTGGAGCAGTTCCTGTTTCTCTGCATGGTGGGCGTCACGGCGACGGCCGGGCAGTATCTCTTCGCGCAGGCGTTCCGGTATGCCGAGATGTCGGCGGTGCTGCCTCTGGATTTCACCAAGCTGATCTGGTCGTCGCTGATCGGATATTTCGCCTTCAGCCTCATTCCCGATGCGCTGACGCTGCTGGGCGCGACGGTCATCTTTGCAGCCGGCGCGTACATCACCATTCGCGAGGCGCAGTTGCTGCGTCAGGGGAAGGGGATATGAGACGCGCCGGGCTGCGTTCAGCCCAACGCGCGCGCCACCGCCCGCCGGGCCATCACCGTCACCAGATGAGCACGGTATTCGGCCGTCGCATGCAGATCGGCGTTCAGGCCATCGGCTGGCACCTTGATCCCGGCGATCGCCTCGGGCGTGAAGCTTTTCGCCAGCGCGGTTTCCATCTCGGTCTGGCGGAAGACGCTGGGCGCGGCGCCGGTGACGGCGACGCGGACGCCGGATGCGGTCCTGGCGACGAAGACGCCGACGATGGCGTAGCGCGAGGCGGGGTTACGGAATTTCTCGTAGCCAGCCTTTTCGGCGACGGGGAAGACGATCTTCGTGACGATCTCGCCGGGCTGCAGCGCCGTTTCGAACATGCCGGTGAAGAAGGCGTCGGCGGCGATGGCACGCTTCGTCGTGTAGATCGTGGCGTTCAACGCCACGACCGCGGCGGGGTAATCGGCCGACGGATCGGCGTTCGCGATGGAACCGCCGATGGTGCCGCGGTGACGCACAAGCGGATCGCCGATCCAGCCCGCAAGATCGGCGAGGGCGGGGATCGCCTTGCGAACCTCGGCGGAGGCCGCGACGTCGGCGTGGCGGGTGCCGGCGCCGATGGCGACCGCACCGCTTGCGGCGACGATGCCCGAGAGCTCGGGGATGGCCGCAAGATCGATCACGTCGCTGGGGCTGGCGAGGCGTTGCTTGAGCGTGGGGATAAGGGTCTGGCCACCGCCGAGAAATTTCGGGTCGTCGGCGCCGGTAAAGAGTTTCTCCGCGTCGGCCAGCGAGGCGGGGCGGTGATAGGTGAACTGATACATGCAGGTTCGCTCCTATTCCGCCGCTTCCCGGTGCTGCAGCGTCTGCGAGGCCGCTTCGATCGCTTTGACGATGTTGTGGTAGCCCGTGCAGCGGCAGAGATTGCCTTCGAGCTCGGCGCGGATGGTCTTTTCTTCCAGCCCCCCGGGATGGCGGCGGATCATATCCACCGCCGTCATGATCATGCCTGGCGTGCAGAAGCCGCACTGAAGCCCATGATGTTCGCGGAAGGCCTCTTGCACCGGGTGAAGCTTGCCGTCCCTGGCGAGCCCTTCGATCGTGAGCACTTCGGCGCCTTCGGCCTGGACGGCCAGAACGGTGCAGGATTTCACGGCGAGGCCGTCGACGTGGACGACACAGGCACCGCACTGGCTGGTGTCGCAGCCGACATGGGTGCCGGTGAGGCGGAGCTTCTCGCGGATGTACTGCACCAGCAGGGTGCGCGGTTCGACGTCTGCGGTGACGGCTTTGCCGTTCACCGTCATGGACACGGCGGTCATCGAAGGGCCTCCCGATACGGACTCAAGCGGACGCGGCGCGGGTCGGTGCCCGTCCGTCATTGGGCCGACTGTTTGCCTTTGGCGGGCAGCCGTCAACGGGGCGGGGAATTTTTGCGGCGGGTCTTGCAGCGCGCGCCCGAACAGCATATATTCCTATAATCGGGAAAGTAGGATCTGAGGCGCGCGGGAGGGCGCCGGGGGCTCAGAGCGAGAGCGCCAGGGCGATCAGGGCGGCGACGACGAGGATGAGGCCGGGGCCCCAGACCAGCGGAGAAAGCCCCGAAGGCGGGCGTTCGACCTTTTCGCCGGTGGCGGCGTCGACCATCTGGACCTCGCCGAAGCCGGAGGAGAATTTTTCGAAGAACTCGTCGGCCAGCTTGCGGGCGACGCCGTCGATCAGCCGCTGGCCGATCTGGGCGATCTTGCCGCCGACCGTGGCCTTGACGGCATAGACGAGGCGCGTGCCGCCGGGCTCAGGCAGCAGCTCGACTTTGGCCTCGCCCTTGGCGAAACCGGCCGCGCCGCCCGAGCCTTCGCCCCGGATGACGTAGGATTTGGGCGGGTTGAGGTCATGCAGGGCGACTTTTCCCTTGAACCGGGCTTTGACAGGCCCGATCGACTGGGTGGCGACGGCCTCGAACTCGGTGTCGGAGAGCTTGGTCAGGCTCTCGCAGCCCGGCAGGGCGGCCTTGAGCTTTTCCGGGTCGTTCAGAGCAGCCCAGACAGCTTCCGCAGGGGCAGGGATGAGGTAGGCGCCGTTCAGGTCCATGAGACGTTCTGTCCTTGCCGGGGGGAATGACCCCGCCTTCCCATTCCTTGCCAATCTGCTAATTTGTGCAAGGGTGAGGCTGAATGCGTTGGGGGCTGTGAGTGTCTGATCGTGGTTATGGCGGTCGCGCCGGAGGTGGTGGTGCGCCCGAAGAGACGTTTACGTCAGAGGGAACTTTGAAGTGGTTCGACCCCGGCAAGGGGTTCGGCTTCGTGACGCTTGCTGACAATCAGGGCGATGCGTTGATCCATCAGACATGCCTGCGCAATTCGGGTGTCGAGAACCCGCCGCCCAATGCGCGCATGCTGCTCGAAATCGCAAAGCGCCCCAAGGGCTTGCAGGCGGTTCGCCTTGTGAACCTGGCCGACGCCGATGGCAACCCTGTGCCGATCACCGAAGCGCCGAAATACCAGCCGCGCGAACCGCGCGGTGACCGCTTCGGCGGCGGCGGTTATGGCGATCGCGGCGGCGACCGTTTCGGCGGTGGCGGCTATGGCGACCGTGGCGGCGACCGTTTCGGCGGTGGCGGCGATCGCTTCGGCGGCGGTGACCGCTTTGGCGGCGGCGAGCGCCGTCCGCGCCGCGATTTCGGCGGCGACCGTTTCGGCGGCGGCGGCGATTCCGGCGGCTATGGCGGCGGCGACCGCTACGGCGGTGGCGGCGGCTATGGCGAGCGCAAGCCGCGCCGGGATTACGGCGACAGCGGCGGCCGTTCGTCGATGCCGGAAGTGGTGCCGACCGGCGATCCGGAGCCCGCGACCGTCAAATGGTTCAACCGCGCCAAGGGCTATGGCTTCGTGACGCGCAACGACAATTCGCCCGATATCTTCGTGCATATGGAGACGCTGCGCCGCGCCGACCTGCGCGAGCTGGAGCCCGGGCAGAAGGTGACCGTGCGCCTGGGGAACGGGCCCAAGGGCGTGATGGTCGCCGAGATCAAGCTGGTCGACTGACCGGCCGGACCGGACGAAGAAAAGGCGCTCCTGACCGGAGCGCCTTTTTTGTTTGGCGGAGGGGCGGCAAAGGGGCCGGGGTCAGGTCTGAGGGCGGACGAGATAATCTGCCGCCGGACGGGCGGTCTGGATGAGGCCCTGATCCTTCAGATAGCGCGCGAACGCTTCGTAGCGGACGGGATCGGAGGCGGCCGTGGCGTGCGCGAAGCGGTTGAGCGTGCCCTTGAAGGCGCGGCTGTTGAGTTCGTCGTTGAGTTCGGCGCGATGGCCGATGAAGTGCCCCCAGGCGGCCTCGGGCTGGTTGATCGTGAAGGCGACGCCGCGTTCGACGGCGCGCAGGAAACGGGCCATGACGGGCGCGGCGGCCTTGTCGCGGTTCGCGACGAAGATGAGTTCGTCATAGGAAGGGACGCCGTAGTCTTCGACGAAGAAGGGCTGTGCCGTCTTGCCCTGGATGTCGAGGATGTTGAGTTCATAGTTGCGATAGGCCCCGATCACGGCATCGGCGTTGCCGGCCAGCAGGGACTGCGCGAGCGCGAAGTTCACGTTCACGAGCTCCACGTCGCCAAGGCCGAGCCCGGCCGTGCCGAGTATGGTCTTCAGCAGCGCATCCTCAAAGCCGCCGACGGAGTAGCCGATGCGCTTGCCCTTGAGGTCGCCGATCGTCGCGATGGGGCCGCCGCCGAGCGCGAGCAGCATGTTGAGCGGCGTGTCGATGAGGACGCCGATCCGCGCGAGCGGCAGACCCTGGTCGATCTGCATCGTCAACTGGGGCTGATAGGTGATCGCCACATCGCCTTGCCCGGCCGCGACAAGCTTGGGCGGATCGTTGGGATCGGCCGGCTCGACGATCTCGACTTCGAGATTTTCGGCCGCAAAGGCGCCGGTGGCCTGGGCCGCGAGGATGGGGGCGTGGTTGGGATTGAGATACCAGTCGAGCAGCAGCCGGATCTTCTCGCGCGGGCGCGCGTCCTCGGCGCGCACGAGAGCGGGCGCGGCGAAGGGCAGCAGCGCGGCCCCGGCCACCAAAGTGCGGCGGGTCAATCCGTTTCTTTGAGCCATGGGGTCAGTCTCCGGCTGAGGTGGTCGACAAGGGCGCTGAACGCGATGGCCAGCACGAAAAGCACGATGAGGGTGGCGAACATCAGCGGCACCTGGCTGCGGCTGTTGGCCCAGAGCATGAGATAGCCAAGCCCCGAACTGGACCCGGCCCATTCGCCGATGACGGCGGCGATGGCGGCGACGCCCGCGCCGAGACGCAGGCCGGTCGCGAGAGCCGGCAGCGCGGCAGGGAGCGCGATGTGGAGGAGGACGCGCCAGCGCGCGCCGGGGCCGGCCATCACCCGCGCCGCCTCGAGCAGAGCGGGCGGGGTGCGCCGCAGACCGTCGGCGAACGCGATGGCGACGGGGAAGAAGATCACCAGCGCGGCGATGGCGATCTTGGGCGCGAGGCCATAGCCCATCCAGACGACGAAGAGCGGCGCGAGGGCGAAGACCGGAATCGCCTGGCTGGCGATCAGGGCAGGCCGCAGCAGGCGCCGCAGCGGGGCGGCAGCGGCCATGGCGAGGGCGCACAGCACGCCTAGCAGCGCGCCGGTGGCAAAGCCGAGCACCATCTCGCCGAGCGTGGTGAGCGCGTTGCTTGCGAGGATCGTGCGCTGGGCGCATCCGGCCGCGAGCGTCTGGGCCGGGGAGGGCAGGATATAGGCGGGCAGTCCCGTCGCGAGGCTGACGACCTGCCAGATCGCGACGAGGGCGACCAGCACGCCCAAGGCGGACAGCGCAGCCTTCATGACGACGTCCCGAGCGCGAGCAGGATGCGGGCATGGAGGCGGCGGAGGCCGGGATCGAGCGCGTCGCGAAGGGCGGCATAGGGCCGCTGCGGCGGCGTTTCGTCGAGCGCGATGCGGGCCGGGCTGCCGCCGAGCACCACGATGCGGTCGGCAAGCGCGAGCGCTTCGAGCGGGTCGTGCGTGACCAGCAGCGCGAGGCGGCCTTCCAGCAGGCGCGCGGCGAGGGCATGGATCGTGCCGCGGGTGAGCGCATCGAGCGCCGCGAAGGGCTCGTCGAGCAGGGCGACGGGACGGTCTTCGTAGAGCAGGCGGGCGAGGGCGACGCGCTTTTTCATGCCGCCGGACCAGGCCCCGGGAAGGCCCGCAAGCTGGGGAAGTCCGACCGACGCCAGCAGCGCGGCGGCGCGGGCGCGGTCGGGCCGTGCGCCGCGCAGGCGCGCGCCGATGGCGACGTTGTCGATGGCGCCGGCCCAGGGCAGCAGGGCGTCGTCCTGCGCCATCAGGCTGACGCCGCCTTCGGTCGCGGCCGTGCCCGCGCCGGGCGGGGCGAGCCCGGCGATGGCGCGTAGCAGGGTTGATTTGCCCACGCCGCTGGCCCCCAGCAGCGCGGTGACGCCCGCGCCCGCGGCCTCGAAATCGAGGCCGTCGAAGAGCGGCGCACCGCCATAGGCGATGCCGAAGCCGTGCAGGCGAATGCGAGGTGCGACGGGCGCGCCCAAGACTCTCTTCCCTCCCTCCGCCGGTGCGAACCGGGTCAGGTTCAAAGGGTCGTTCCCTGCCGGAACCTCTCAGCCGCGCCTCTGGCGGCTCCCCTGGTTTGAAGCGCAGTATAAGAGGAGGTCTGTCCCCTGATCGAGTCGTTTCATGTTCCGTCTCGCCGCCGCCTTCGTCTTTGCGCTGTCGCTGCTGCCGGCCGCCTGCGCCGACGCCTTGCCCGAGCCGAAAGACACGCCGCCGCCGATGACGTTCCGCACCGCGCCGCTGGTGATCGAGACCAAGAGCGGCGCGCACCGCTTCGCGGTGGAGGTGGCCGAGACGCCGGAGCAACGCGAACGCGGGCTGATGTTCCGCGACGCGATGGCGGGCGATGCCGGCATGATCTTCGACTATCACCAGGACGTCGAGATCACGATGTGGATGAAGAACACCATCCTGCCGCTCGACATGGTGTTCATCAGCGCCGATGGAACGGTGTTCGACGTGGTGAAGGGGGCGGTGCCCTATAGCCTGGACATCATCCCGTCGGGCGGGCGGGTGCGCGCGGTGCTTGAGGTGAATGCCGGCATCGTCGACGCGCTGGAGATCCGCCGCGGCGACAAGGTGAAGAACGAGATCTTCGGAAACGCGCCTTGAGCGGCGAGGCCGACAGCGCGCCGCCGGAGGGCTTTACGCCCGCGCGACAACGTGGGCCGTTCACCACGCATAACGGCCCGCTCTTTGCCTTCGACGACGGCGCGACATGGAAGCGCGGCTTCCGCGTGCTGCCGCGGCACTGCAATGCCTTCGGCCTGGTGCATGGCGGATGGCTGATGGCCTTCGCCGACGGGTTGCTGGCGGAAGCCTGTTTCCGGGCCAGCGGCACGCCGATCCTGACCATCCGCATGACGAGCGACTTCCTGAACCCGGCGCGGACCGGCGAATGGGTGGAAGGCACGGCGCGGACGACCCGGGTGACGCGCTCCATGGCGTTCGCCGAGTGCGAAATCCGCAGCGGCGCCAAGCTGATCTTCACCGCAACGGGCGTCTTCAAATTGATGGAGGGCCACGCCCGGCGGGCGAAGCGTGCCTTGAGCGGCGACGCCGCTACGTGATAGCCGTCCCCGGGTCGGGGCGTAGCGCAGTCTGGTAGCGCATCTGCTTTGGGAGCAGAGGGTCGCGTGTTCGAATCACGCCGCCCCGACCATCCATCACCCAGGAAAGCCCGGGCCATGCGCATCGCCATCGCCTCTGACCATGCCGCCGTCGAGCTGAAGGCGGCGCTGGGCGAATATCTGTCGGGCCTGGGGCACGCGGTGATCGACCTTGGGCCGGCGACGGCGGAGCGGGTGGATTATCCCGATTTTGGCTACAGGTTGGCGGCGGCCGTGGCCGATGGCGTGGCGGAGCGCGGCGTGGCGCTGTGCGGCTCGGGCATCGGGATTTCGATGGCGGTGAACCGCCATCCGGCCTGCCGCTGTGCGCTGGTGTCGGAGCCGCTGTCGGCGGCGCTGGCACGGGAGCACAACGACGCCAACGTTCTGGCGATGGGCGCGCGGCTGACCGGCGTGGATATGGCGAAGGCGTGCCTCGATGCGTTTCTGGCGACGCCGTTCGGCGGCGGACGGCATGCGGGGCGCGTGGCCAAGCTGTCCGCTCCCGCCTTCTGAGATTGTGCGGGAACTTTTAAAGCCAAGGCGCGCACAGGATGCCGAATACGCGTAATAGTTGATTGCGCCTCCAAACCTGCATCCGCAAATTGCCGCAAGGGGCGCTTGGGGGCGCACGAGGAGGGACCATGCGTATTGCTGTTGCGTTGCTGGCTGCTGTTTCGATTTCCGCGTTCGCTCTGGCGCAGGAGCCTGCGCCGTCATTCCCGGTGGTGAACGACCTGCCCGAAGGCTGGGACATGGGCGGGGCCGACATGCCCGTCGACATTCTGGGCGTGAAGATCGGCATGCCGCGCGAACAGGCTGTGGCTACCATTTTGAGCGAACTGCCGATCGATCCGACGACCATCGTTGAAAGCGCGCAGGAAAAGGGCATCGCCGACCAGTACGGCACGCAGGTCTTCTTCAAATATGTCTATTGGTGGAATGCCTGGACACCGCAGGGCGGCGCTTCGCGCGACTATGTCCAGCTCAGCTTCTCGACCGGCATTTCCGGCGAGCGCGTGACCGGCATCCAGCGCAAGACGGAGTGGTCCAGCGAAAAGCCGCGCGTGCCCGATATCGAGGCGGCGCTGACAACCAAATACGGACCGCCGACCTATTCGAGCGATCTCGGCGGGGGCAAGGTCTTCGCCTGGGGCTATTTTCAGGGCCAGAAGTTCCAGATCGATGAGGCGACCGCCCGCCGGCTGGACGCGACGCCCGACGCGCCGGGCTGTCTGTGGAACTTCCTGACGGTGCCGACCTATGACTACGAACCCGAGCCGATGCCGGGATCGGCTCAGGGCCGCCGCCATTTCGAGAGCCTGAAGAAGGACTGCAACGTCGTCATGACGGTGACCATCAGCTACGACTCGGATTCGCCCGGTCTGGTCCGCAGCATGGAGACGCTGATGGCTGGGCCGAAGCGGATCTACGAGAACTTCCTGGCGACGGATGTCTTCCTCGACAAGGCGCTGGAGGAGGCAGTCGGCAACGCATCGGGCGGCCCGGCCGCGCCGAAACTCTAGTCTCGGGCGAAAGGCCGGCGGCATTGGCCCCGGCCTTTCTTTTTGCTACATGCGCGTCGAACGGCCTTACGGAAATCCGCCTATGCTCGCCCGCATCTACCGCCCCGCGAAAACCGCCATGCAGTCCGGTCAGGCCAAGACCGACTGGGTGCTGGAGTTCGAACCGTCGGAGAAGCGCGAGGTCGAGCCGCTGATGGGTTGGACCTCCACCGGCGACACGCGCACCCAGCTGAAGCTGACCTTCGAGACGAAGGACGAGGCGGTCGCCTATGCCGAGGCGAACGCAATTCCCTATCAGGTATTCGAGCCGCGTGAGCGCAAGCCGAACATCCGCGCCTACGCCGACAATTTCAGATACGACCGCAAGGGCCTGTGGACGCACTGACGGCCTTCGGGCTGGCGTCCGTCACGGCGATGCTGACGGCCTACGCGCTGGAGCCGCGCGGGGCGATCTGGACGCTGGTCTTCGCTTTTGCCTGCGCCGCCGGTTCGGTCTATGGCTTTCTGCAAGGCGCATGGCCGTTCGGACTCGTGGAGGCGATCTGGTCTGCCGTCGCCCTGTGGCGCTGGAACGAGCGCCGCATTCCGGGGACCCCGTAGCTCAACCGGATAGAGCACCTGCCTTCTAAGCAGGATGTTGCGTGTTCGAGTCACGCCGGGGTCGCCACTTTGTCGCACTGCCGTCCGGCTTCGGCGGGCAGCCGCTCAGCCGGCGCGGAGCGTTTTCATATAGGCGATGAGATCGCCGATATCCGACGGGGTGAAGGTGAATTCGGGCATCGAAACGGTGCCGCTGGAGTGGATCAGCTTGCCTTCCGCCATGCGCCGGCCGAGCTGATCGAGATCGTTCGCTTCCGCCATCTCCCGCCAGACCGGAGCCGGCGGCGCGGGGCTGAGCCCTTCAGGGCCGATGGCGTGGCAGGTGGCGCAGCGCTGTTCCGCGAGCGCCTTGCCGCGGGCCGCCGACGCGGCCTCGGCGTCGGCTTCCACGGCCTGTTCGCTGGCGCAGCCTGCGAGGACGCCGGCGAGAAGAGCAATGGCGATTATCGAGCGGGACGTGTGGGTCATGCCGTGAGCATCGATCTATCGTGAAGCCTTGCGACTGACCTACATCAAGCGGCCTTGCGCATGAACATCTTTTTGGCGGCCGCGATCAGACCGGCTTCAGCGCTTCGTGAGGTCCCTGGGGCAGCGTGACGACGATGTCGTCGCCGGCTGCGACGATCCCGCCTTCGATCACGATGGCCATGACGCCGGCCTTGCGGATGGGCTCGCCTTTGGCGTCGCGGCCAAGACAGGCGCGCATCAGCCCCATCTGGAGCCCGTCGAGCTGATAGCAGGGGTTGCGCAAGCCGGTGATCTCGACGATCGCGCCGGACCCCAGCGCAAGCCGGGCGCCACGCGGGAGCGCGAGGAGATCGACGCCCCGGGTGGTGACGTTCTCGCCCATCAGGCCGGGTGTTACCGTGAAACCGCCCTGCGCGACCTCGTCGAACAGTTCGGCGTGAATCAGATGGACCTGACGCAGATTCGGCAAATCGGGGGTGCGGGCGACCCGTGAGCGGTGTTTGACCGTCGGGCCTGCATGCGCGTCGCCCTCAACCCCCAGGCCGGCGAGCAGCCTTATGGTTTTCTCAACGGGTTTGCTCATCGTATGCGAGGCGCTGCGGCAGACCGCGATGACCTTGGATGTCACGTCTCGCTCTCCATGCCGCCGCGCCGCCGCCGCCGTCTTGCCATAGTCGCCGGGCAAGGTCAGTGTGACTCGGATCACGGATTGTGAATGTCAGTTTCCATGAGAGACCCGTCCCGTACTCTGCTGTTCGGCGGCGTCGCCTTTGCGGCCGCGCTGGCGGGGGCGGGATTCTATCTGTTCTTCGCCAACGTGCCGGAGCGCGGGGCCGCGACGCAGCAGGTCGCCGCAGCGGCGCCGCAGAAGATCGAACGCGCTGATATCGAGCGCATGAAGCAGGAGCGCAACGCCTTTGCGCCGCGCCCCGGCGAGCGGGAAATCCTGTCGGCCAAGATCGAGCTCGCCGCGCGCGCCCGCGGCGAGTATCCGGCGCCCGCCGTGCGAGGCGAAATGGCGAGCGCGGATGCCCGCGAAGTTGCGACGGCGGACGAGGCGGCGGCTCCGGCCGCCCCGCCGGCAGCGACCACCGCTCCCACGAGCGAAGACCAAGCCTATACGGCGATCCAGAACCGGGTCGCCATGGCGGAGGCGGCCGAGCCCAAGGAAGAGGGCGAGCGGCTGTTCCGCAACGGCCTTTACCCCGAGGCGCTGGCCTATTGGCGTCAGAAGGCGGAGGCCGGCGACCGTTGGGCGGCCTATCGTCTGGGCGTCGAGCTTCTGGACGGCAAGCCGGGCGTCGTCACCCGCGATGTGGTGGAAGGCGCAAAATTCATGCTCCAGTCCGCCAAGGCCAACGAGCCCCGCGCCCAGTTCGAAATGGGCACGCTCTACGAATATGGCACCGGCGTGCCGGCCGATCTGGCGACGGCGTCGGAGTGGTATCGCAAGGCGGCGGAGCGGGGTCACCCGCAGGCGCAGTATAACTATGCCACGATGCTGGAGACCGGGGACGGCGTGCTGGAGGACCGGGTCGAGGCGTTGAAATTCTACACGCTGGCGGCGGAGCAGGGCTTCCTCTCGCCGCCGGTCGACGAAATGGGCCGGGTGGACGAGTCGGCCACGACCGCGCTGGATCGCCTGCGCGTTTCGCTGAGCGCCGGCGAGGTGCGGGAGGCCGAGAAACGGGCGGCCGATTTCAAGGCCATCGAGGATTGAATGGCGGCGCGAAGCGGTTAGCTTCGCGGCCATGTCCGGCAGCACTTCTGAAAAATGGTCAAACTGGGCGGGTGGCGTGACCGCCACGCCGCAGGCGATCTGGCGTCCGCGGGACGAGGCTGAACTCGCCTCCCTGTTGCGCGGATTTCCGGGGCCGATCCGGCCGGTGGGGTCCGGGCACTCGTTCACGGCCCTGTGCGCGTCCAACGGCGCCATCGTGAGCCTTGAGAACATGTCCGGTCTGATCTCGGCCGCGCCCGAAACCGGCGAGGCGGAATTATGGGCCGGGACGCCGGTTTATGCTGTCGGCCCTCTGCTGCATGACCATGGCCTGGCTCTGCCCAATCAGGGCGACATCGACCGGCAGACGCTGGGCGGGGCGATCGGCACAGGCACCCACGGCACGGGCCTGACGCTCGGCTCGCTTTCGACCATGGTCACGGGTGTCACCTTGGTGACGGCGTCTGGAGAGATTTTAAAGCTGGATCGGAATAACGATCCGGAACTGTTTGAAGCGGCGAGGCTTTCCGTCGGATCGATTGGAGTCATCACGCGCTTCCGCCTCAAGCTCGTGCCGTCCTTCGCGCTGACCGAGCAGTCGTATGTGGCGCCGGCCGACCAGATCCTGGACGATCTGGAAGGCTTCGCCCGCGTGCACCGGCACTTCGAGTTCTTCTGGTTTCCCTATGCCGACCAGGTTGTGGTGAAAACGCTGGACCCCTGGCAGGGGGAGCCGCCCACCCGGGCGCTCGACATCCACGCGATGAAGGCGCGGGGCGAGCGGGTCAGCCGCGACGAAAAGCTGTTCGGCACGATCTGCAGATTCGTGAAGGCGGTGCCCCGCAGTTCGGCCTTTTTCCACCGCCTCCTCACGCGGCAGATGGCGGCCGGCGAGGCCAAACCGGGCCGGGTACGCTGGAGCTGGGAGACTTTCCCCTCGGCCCGCAACACCCGTTTCAACGAGATGGAATATGCCGTGCCAAGGCCGGTGGCGGCCGAGGCGATCCGCGCCGTGGTGGCCCGAATCCGCAAGGACAAGATCCCGACGGCGTTCCCCATCGAGTTCCGCTTTGTGCAGGGCGATGATATCTGGTTGAGCCCGTTCCATGGCCGCGACAGCGCGACGCTGTCGGTCCACCAGTTCGCAGGGATGGACCAGGACCGCCTGTTCCGGGCCTGCGAGGACGTCTTCCGGGCGTTCGAAGGGCGACCGCACTGGGGCAAGCAGCATAACCTGACCGGGCGCGACTTCGCCTGGATGTATCCGGAGTGGCGGCGTTTCCAGGCGGCGCGGCGGCGCGTCGACCCGGAGGGCAAGTTCCTGTCGCCTTATCTGACGAGTCTGTTCGAAACCGGCATGACGGCCGGGGCAGAAAGCTGATAAAGTTAACGCCATGAAAGCGTGGCTTATCTTCGGCGCCGTCTCGGGACTGGCGCTTGGCGGCTGGCTCTCTCAGGTGGCCAAGGGCCTCGATCTGATCGACGGTCTGGGCCTCGGCCTCGGCACGGGTCTGATGATGGCCGTCGGCTTCGCCTCCATTCCCTGGAAGAAAATGGCGCGGCGCGAGTGGTGAGGGCCTAGCCCTCGATCACAGCCACCGCCTGGCCTTCGCTGACCGTGTCGCCCTCGGCGACCAGGATTTCGACGACCTTGCAGTCGAGCGGGGCGGAGACGGGGATCTCCATCTTCATGCTTTCAAGGATGAGGATCGGCTCGTCCTCGGCGAGCTGCGTGCCGGGGGCGGCGACGATCTTCCAGACCTTGCCGGTAATCTCGCTGGCGACCTTGGATTGCTTCACGGGCGTTTCCTTTCTTGTTCTCAGAATGCGGGCGGCCAGTCGGCCAGACGATGGGCGCCGACGCCGTTCGTCAGGCCGCGGCTGAAGATGTCGAGCTGGCGGGCGATATAGCTGCGGGTCTCGCGCGGGTCGATCACCGCATGCGCCATGAACGGCGCGGCGAGATCGTAGGCGGAGGTCTCCTTGGCGACCTCTTTGGCCAGCTCTTCGAAGCGCTCGGGATCGTCCTCGCGCTTGACCGCATAGACGATGTTCACGGCGACGGCCGGGTCCATGAAGCTGATCTCGCCGGTGAACCAGCTGGCGGTCGTGTCGGACTTGCCGCCGCCCATGTTGAGATAGGCCTGGCCGAAGCTCTTGCGCAGGATCAGCGCGACCTTGGGGACAGTGGAGAGTTCAAGCGCCGCCATGAAGTTCATGATCTTGCCGGCGAGGCGGCGCTTCTCGCTTTCCAGCCCGACGAGGAAGCCAGGCGTGTCGGCAAGGAAGACGATCGGCAGGTTGAAGCTGTCGCAGAGCACAATGAAGCTGGCGATCTTGTCGCAGCTGTCGGGATCGAGCGCGCCGCCCTTGAACATCGGGTTCGTGGCGATGACGCCGACCGCGCGGCCGCGGATGCGCGCAAGGCACGTGACCGCGACCTTGGCGAAGCGGTCTTTTACCGGCAGCACGCTGCCGGGATCGGCGATGGCGGCGATCACCTTTCGCATGTCGTAGGTCTTGCCGCGATGCTCAGGCACGAGGTCGAGAATGCCCGCCACGGCGTCTTCGGCGTCGGGCGGGATTGGCGCGACGGGCGTCGTCGCATTGGCGTGATCGGGGAAGTAGCTGAGCGCCTTTCTGATCCACGCGATGCAGTCTTCGTCGGTGTCGACAACGGCGTCGACGAAGCCCGTACCCTCGGAGTGGTGACGCCAGCCGCCGAGATCCTGCGGGTCCATCTCCTCGCCGATGGCGACGCTGGTGGCCATCTGGCTGGAGACCGCGAGCACGGCGCCTTTGCGCATCACGACAAGGTCGGAATTGATGCAGGCGAAGGCGCCGCCGCCATAGGTGAGGCCCATCACGGCCGAGAGCGTGGGTGTGGTGCGCGTGCGGGTGTAGCGCGAATGCTCGCCCGCGCGGCCGATACCGGCGGCGCCCATGATGTCGGGAATGCGGCCCCCCGCGCATTCCATCAGGTTGATCACCGGATGGCCGTTCTGCGCGGCGGCGTTGCGGACGAAAGCCTGCTTCTTGCCGTGGACTTCGGCGGATGACGAGCCGAGCACGGTGAAATCGGCAGCGTTGACGCCGCAGAGCCGCCCGTCGATGCGGCCGAAGCCGCTGACGACGCCGTCGGTCGGGCTGATCCCGGCGGCTTCCGGCCGTATGGAGCGGGCGAAGAGGCCGGCTTCTTCGAAGGTGCCCGCATCGATCAGGACGTCGACGCGCTGGCGGGCGTTGAGGAGGCCGGCGTCCTGGCGCTCGGCGAGGCGCTTTTTCGAGCCCATCGCGCGTGCGGCCTCGGTGCGGCGTTGAAACGCCTCAAGCTCTTTCTCGAAGGCCATTCAGGCGACCTTATTCAAGCGGTCGAAGCCGGCCTCAAGGTCGGCGATGAGATCGCCCGCATCTTCCAGGCCCGCGTGGAAGCGCAGCAGCGGCCCTTTCGGGCGATAGCCGCCCTCGACCGTGCGCGCCAGTTTGGTGGTGACGGCCAGGCTTTCGAAGCCGCCCCACGACCAGCCCATCCCGAACAGGTGATAGCCGTCCAGCATCGCCGCGACGGCCTGTTTGGGACAAGGTTTGAGTTCGACGCCGAAGAGCCCGCTCGCGCCCGTGAAGTCCCGCTTCCACAGGGAATGGCCGGGATCGGAGGGCAGGGCGGGATACAGCACGCGTTCGACTTCGGGGCGGGCGGCGAACCACGCGGCGAGCTTGAGCGCGGTTTCCTGATGGCGGGCAAGGCGCACCGCCATGGTGCGCAGGCCGCGCTGGCCGAGATAGGCCTCGTCGCCCGAAACGGTGAGCCCGAAATGCCCGTGGAAATCCATCAGGCGCGCGACATGCGAGGCGTTGGCGGTAACGGTGCCGAGCAGGGCATCGGCATGGCCGACGATGTATTTGGTCGCGGCGTTGATGGCGAGATCGGCACCGAGCGTCAGCGGCTTGCACAGGAGCGGCGTCGCCCAGGTGTTGTCGACCAGGACGCTGGCGCCGCCGGCATGGGCGACGGCGGCGAGTGCAGGAATGTCCTGAACCTCGAACGTGCCGGAGCCGGGCGATTCGATGAACACCGCCCGCGTGTTGGGCTGCATCAGGGCGTGAAGCCCGTCCGGCGTGATCGTCGGGCTGTAATAGGTGGTCGAAATCCCGAACCGCCTGAGGGTCGTGTTGCAGAACGAGCGCGTGGGTCCGTAGACGCTGTCGACCATAAGGAGGTGGTCGCCGGCCGAAAGGACGGCCATCAGCGCCGTCGTGCAGGCGGAGAGGCCGGAGGGCGTCAACGCCGTGCGCTCGCCTTCTTCCAGCGCGCAGATCGAGGCCTCCAGGCCGCGCGTGGTGGGGGTGCCGCGGCGCCCGTAGCCATAGGCCAGCGTATTGCCCTCAAGCGTTTCCACCGAGGGATGCAGCAGGGTCGAGGCGCGATAGACCGGCACGTTCACCGCGCCGATATGTCCTGCAGAGTCGCGCCCGCTGTGGATAAGTCGGGTTTCGTCTTTCATTCAGCCCCTTGCGCCGCGCGCACTTTCAGTGAGCTATAGTGCGATGCAGCGCGTCCGGGGGGAAGCCTCCAGACGGCCACTCGTGACTTGAGGAACTGAGACATGAAGACCGCTCTTTCCGCCGTATTGATCGCGGCCGCCGCCGTCGCCACCGCCCACGCCCAATCCGGCAGCCCGACTCTGGAGAAGGTCAAGAAGGACGGCTACCTCAAATGCGGGGTCAGTGACGGCCTGGCCGGGTTCTCGAACCCCGACGCCCAGGGCAACTGGACCGGCATCGATGTCGATGTCTGCCGGGCGGTCGCGGCCGCGATTTTCGATGACCCCAATGCGGTCCGGTACACCGCCACGACCGCCAAGGAGCGGTTCACGGCGCTGCAGTCGGGCGAGTTCGACCTGTTGTCGCGGAACACCACCATCACCATGCAGCGCGACGTGGCGCTGGGCCTGGAGTTCACGAACGTGACCTACTATGACGGCCAGGGCTTCATCGTGAAGGCCGGCAGCGGCGTCGCCAGCGTGAACGACCTGAACGGCGCGACGATCTGCACCCAGTCCGGCACGACGACCGAGCTGAATGTCGCGGACTATTTCGGCTCGCATGGCATGCAGTACCAGATCCTGACCTTCGAGAAGGAAGCCGAGGCGCTTTCGGCCTATGACAGCGGCCGCTGCGACGCCTACACCACCGATCAGTCGGGCCTCTACGCGGCGCGGCTGGAGCTTTCGGATGCGAATGCGAACGTGGTGCTGCCCGAACTGATCTCGAAGGAGCCGCTCGGCCCGGCCGTGCGTCAGGGCGACGATCGCTGGGAAGACCTTGTGCGCTGGACCTTCTACGCGATGGTCAACGCCGAAGAGCTGGGCGTGACGTCGCAGAACATCGACGAGCAGCTCAACAGCCAGAACCCCGAAATCCGCCGCCTGCTGGGAATCGAAGGCGATTTCGGCGAGCAGTTGGGGCTGACCAAGGACTGGGCGGTGCGCATCATCCGCAAGGTCGGCAATTACGGCGAGATCTTCGAGCGTAATGTCGGTTCGGGGTCGCCGCTGCAGATCGCGCGCGGCAAGAATGCGCTCTGGACGAATGGCGGCCTGCAATACGCGCCGCCGATCCGCTGAGCCGGGCCGCACGGGGGTGAAGGGGCCGGTACGTTGAGCGGGCAGGACGAAGCGGCGGCGATCGCGCCGCCGTCGACTGCATTCTGGGCCGATCCGCGGCTGCGGGGCATCGTCTTTCAGGCGATCGCGCTGGGGCTCGTGGTCTGGCTGTTCTGGACGATGGCGTCGAATGCGGCCGATGCGCTGAAGCGTTCGGGGCAGGCGACCGGCTGGTCGTTCCTGTGGAATACGGCCGGCTTCGATATCGGCTTCAAGCTGGTCCCCTATACCGCGCGCGACCGTCATATCGACGTGCTCGTGGTCGGGCTGCTGAATACGCTGTTGATCTCGGGCCTCGGCATCGCGCTGGCGACGCTGCTGGGTTTCGTCATCGGCATCGCGCGCCTGTCACCCAACTGGCTCGTGTCGCGCATGGCGGCGGCCTATGTGGAGTTCGTCCGGAACGTTCCGCTGCTTTTGTGGATCCTGTTCTTCTATCTGGCGCTCATTCCGGTGCTGCCGCCGGTGAAGCAGGCGCTGTCGCTGGGCGATACGGTCTTCCTGACCAATCGCGGGCTCTATATGCCCAAGCTGCATTGGACCGACGGCGCGGGATCGATCGTGTGGGCGTTGCTGGCCGGCATCGCGCTGGCGGTTGCGACGACGATCTGGGCGCGGCGGCGGCAGCGGGCGACGGGCAAGCGCCCGCCCGATCTGCTGATCGGGTTTGCATTGATCGTCCTGCTGCCGGTCGCCGCGTTCTTCGCGGCAGGAGCGCCCGTCAGCCTGGAGTTCCCGACGCTCAAGGGCTTCAACTTCGCCGGCGGCATGTCGATCCTGCCCGAGCTTGTCGCGCTGCTGTTCGCGCTGACGATCTACACCGCCGCCTATATCGGCGAGATCGTGCGCTCCGGGATCGAGGGGGTCAGCAAGGGTCAGTCCGAGGCGGCGTCGGCGCTGGGGCTTTCGCGCGGGCAGAGGCTGCGGCTGGTGGTGATCCCGCAGGCCATGCGGATCATCATCCCGCCGCTGACCAGCCAGTATCTCAATCTGACCAAGAACTCGTCGCTGGCGGCGGCCATTGCGTTCCCCGATCTGGTGCATGTCTTCGCCGGCACCTCGCTGAACCAGACGGGGCAGGCGCTCGAGATCCTGGCGATCACAGCGGCGATCTATCTGACCATCTCGCTGGTCACCTCCGGCCTGATGAATATCTACAACCACATGACGCGGCTGAAGGAGCGCTGAGATGGCGAAACCGGCCGCCGCTTATCGGGCGCCTCCCGCCCGGCCGCTGGGGCCGCTGGTCCTGGAGTGGCTGCGCGACAATCTGTTTTCGTCGGTGTGGAACACGCTGCTGACGATTCTGGCGGTCGCCTTCATCTATGTCGTCGTACCGCCGATCCTGAACTGGACGGTGTTCGACGCGGTGTGGAGCGGGACGGGCCGCGCAGACTGCATCGGCGATGGCAAGGGCGCGTGCTGGCCGTTCATCGCGGCGCGCAGCGACCAGCTGATCTACGGGCAGTACCTGGCGGCGGAGCGCTGGCGCGTCGACATCGTCTATCTGATCGGCGCGATCGGGCTGGCCTGGATTCTCATTCCGCGCCTGCCGGGGAAGCTGTGGGCC
>JAKOQZ010000076.1 GCA_029778105.1 Pseudomonadota bacterium
ATCCTGCGCGATGGCGGCGACGTGACGCTGATCGCCTGCGGCGTGGAAGTCGCGCGCGCGCGTGAAGCCGCCGACCTGCTGGCCCGCGAGGGCATCGACGCCCGCGTCGTCAACATGGCGACGATCAAGCCCATCGACGCCGATCTCGTCGCGAAATGCGCCCGCGAAACCGGCGCCATCGTCACCGCTGAGGATCACAATATCCATGGCGGGCTCGGCGGCGCGGTGGCCGAGGCGCTGGCCGCCACCCATCCCTGCCCCGTCGAATTCGTCGGCGTGCGCGATATCTTCGGCGAGTCGGGCGAACCCGACGAACTCGCCGAGAAATACGGCCTCACCGCGCCGCACATCGCCACCGCCGCGCATCGCGCCATCCAGCGCAAGCGTCATGGCTGATCTCAGCCTCACAGGCCGCGCCGCGCTCGTCACCGGAGGCGGCCGCGGCATCGGCCGCGCCATCGCGCTGCGTCTTGCGGAAGCGGGCGCATCGGTCTGCGTCGCCTATCGTTCCAATGCCGAAGAGGCCGCCATCGTCGCGCGCCTCATCGCCGAACGCGGCGGCAAGGCGATCGCCGTGCAGATGGAGGTGACCGACCGCGCCGCCATCACCGCCGCGCTCGACGCGACCGAAAGCGCCTTCGGCCCCTTGCGCGTGCTGGTCAACAATGCCGGCATCAACAAGCCGACCGATTTCGACAAGGTCACCGACGACGACTGGGACCAGATCCTCGCCACCAACCTCAAAGGCCCCTTCGTCTGCAGCCAGCTCGCGCTTCCGCGTCTCGCGGCGGCGGGCGGCGGATCGATCGTCCATATCGGCTCGGTCAGCGGCCAGTATGGCGGCCCGCGCACCGCGCACTACGCCGCCTCCAAGGCCGGGCTCATCTCGCTGGCCCAGGTCATCGCCCGCTTCGGCGCGGCGAAAGGCGTGCGCTCCAATGTCGTCGCCGCCGGCCTCATCCAGTCCGACATGGCGGCGGCGGGCCTCGCCTCGCCTGCCGTTCAGGCCGCCGCCGAAACCATCGTCATGAAGCGTCTCGGCACCACCGCCGAAGTCGCCGACGCCGTGCTCTTCCTCGCCAGCGACGCCAGCGCCTACGTCACGGCGCAGACGCTCAACGTCAACGGGGGACTCTACTTCTAGATGGCGAAGGGCCTGCTCATCATCTGCGGCGGCATCGAAGCGACACACGGCATAGCCCGCGCGCGCGAGATGGGCCTGCATGTCGTGGTGAGCGACGCCGATGCCAACGCGCCGGGCCTGAAACTGGCGGACGGCCAGATCATCGCCTCCACCTACGATCCCGAAGGCACCGCCGACGCTGCCGAACACTACGCCCGCGCGATCCATCCGATCCACGGCGTCATCTGCATGGGCGCTGACGTGCCGCACACCGTCGCCGCCGTCGCCGCCAAGCTGGGCCTCAAGGGCGTCTCGCCCGAAACTGCCCATCTCGCGATGGACAAGCTGGCGATGAAACAGCGCCTCGCTGCGCACGACATCCCGATCCCGTGGTTCGCCCCCCTGCGCGACGCCGCCGATCTCCAGCTCGCGCTTCTGGAACGCGGCCGCGACCTCGTCGTCAAACCCGTCGACAGCCGCGGCGGACGCGGCGTCCAGCGCATGAACGCGGACCGCGACGCCGCCGAGGCCTTCGAGGCCGCGAAGTCCCAATCCCCCACCGGCCGCGTGATGGTCGAGGCCTATCTCTCCGGCCCCCAGATCTCGACCGAGTCCATTCTTCTGAACGGCACGGGCTACACGCCCGGCTTCAGCGACCGGAACTACGAATATCTCGACCGCTTTGCGCCCTGGTTCGTCGAGAACGGCGGCGATCTGCCCGCGCAGGTTTCGCCCGCCATCCGCGCCGATGTCGAAGCCACCGTCACCGCCGCCGCCAAGGCGCTCGGCATCGACAATCACAACTACAAGGGCGACATGGTCGTCCATCAGGGCAAGGCCCACGTCATCGAGATCGCCGCGCGCCTGTCCGGCGGCTATTTCTGCACGCGCGAAATCCCCTTAAGCACCGGCGTCGATTTCGTCGGCGCGACCATCAAGCTGGCCTTGGGCGAGCCCGTCACACCCGCCGACCTCACGCCCGCCTTCGAACGCCCCATCGTCCAGCGTTACGTCTTCCCGCCCGCCGGCAAAATCGCCGCGCTGCATGGTCTGGACGACGCCCGCGCGCTGCCCGGCATTCTGGAAGTCCTGCCCAGCAAGGGCCCCGGCGACATCATCCCGTCCGCCACCTCCAGCGCCGCCCGCGCCGTGATGCTGCTCGCCACCGGCGAGAGCGTCGCGGAAGCCCGCGCCAATGCCGACCGCGCGCTTCGCCTCATCCGCATCGAGATGATGAGGCAGGCGGCATGAGCCTTCTCGAACCGCTCAGCCGCCCCGTCCGCCAGCGCCGCATCGGCACGCTCACCGGCTATGCGCTGTTCCATCTCAACATGATGTTCTCCTCCATCGAGGAGGAGGAACGGCCCAGGGTCATCCAGCGCTGCTACGACCCGCTGCTCGACCTCGCCGAGACGGGGCTGAAGATCGCCGTCGAAGCCACCGGCCTGACGCTCGAGATCGTCAACGATCTGCGCCCCGACTGGATCGCCCGCCTGCGCGCCCTCATCGCCGGCGGCAGCGTGGAGTTCATCGGCTCCGGCTACGCCCAGGCCATCGGCCCGCTGATGCCGCATCAGGCAGTCAGCAAAAATCTCAGTATCGGCCTCGCCGTCTATCAGCGCCTGCTCGGCATCCGCCCCCGCATCGCGCTCGTCAACGAGCAGGCCTGGTCCGGCGGCCTCGTGTCGCTCTATCGCGATGCCGGCTTCACCGCGCTTGTCATGGACTGGGACGACTGCGCCGCGCATCACCCCGAATGGAACCGCCACTGGCGCTATCATCCGCAGATCGCGCGCGGCGCCGACGGCTCGCAGATCGGCCTGCTCTGGTCCAACACCATCGCCTTCCAGAAGCTGCAGCGCCTCGCCCATGGCGACATCGCGCTGGACGACTACGCCGACTTCATTCTCGGCCATCGCGGCCCGGTCGACCGCGTGCTGGCGCTCTACACCAACGACGCCGAGTGCTTCGGCTATCGCCCGCCCCGCTTCGGCACGGAAGATCCCGTCAGCGAAGGCGAATGGGGCGCCGTGCGCGCCGCCCTGCAGACGCTGATCGCGCGCGGCGTCACGCTCGCCCATCCGTCCGAAGCGCTCGCCGCCGCGCAGGGCGGCAATGCCGGCAACCTGCTTACGCTGGAAGCGCCCAACAACCCCGTGCCGGTGAAGAAGCAGCCCAAATACAACATCACCCGCTGGGCCTCATCCGGCCGCGACGACCTTGCGGTCAACACCGCCTGCCACCGGATCTGCCGCGCCCTCGTCGCCACCGACGCCAACGACGATGCTTGGCGCACCCTCCTGCACCTGTGGTCCAGCGACTACCGCACCCACATCACCGAAAAGCGCTGGCAGAAATTCCGCGCCGAACTCGACGCGGCCGTGTCGCGATTTGTCACGCCCGCCCAGGCCGACACCCATGACGGTGCGCCGCTGCCGGAGGCCCGCCTCCGCGGCCACGAGAGCCACGCGTCGTCGGCCCCCACCGTCGAACACGGCGAGCGCTTCATCTTCGTCGAAACGCCCGAACTCCGCGTCGCCTTCGACAAGCGCCGCGGCCTCGCGATCACCGCGATGGGCCGCCCCAATGCGCGCGCCCTCATCGGCGGCCTCGCGCATGGCGAGATCGACGACATCACGCTCTCGGCCGACTGGTACACGGGCAATTTCGTGTTCGAAGGCCCGGGCGAGGCGAAGATCACCGATCTGGAACGCTGCACGCCCGCCATCGCAGCCGATGCCTCCGGCGCCGTCATCCTCACCGCCCGGCACGAGACGCCGCTCGGCCCGGTCGACAAGATCGTCCGCATCCTTCCCGATGCGCCCCGCATCGAGATCGAACAGACCTTCCACTGGCCGCATTGGGGCAAGGGCTCGCTCCGCCTCGGCCACATCACGCTGAAGCCCGACGCCTTCGAAACGGCCGAGCTGCGCTATCGCACCCATAATGGCGGCGCGGTGGAGGAGGTCTTCCCCCTCGCCGACGCCAAGGTCGATCTGGGCGCCGCCGTCTCGTTCCTCATCTCGTGCCGGGCCGGCATCGGCATGACGCAGGGCGTGCTGGCGATCGACGACGGCTTCAACACGGTGCGGCTGGAGGCCGATCTCGCCACCGCCGCCGTCATCGGCCTCGTCGAACACCGTGTCCTCCACGGCCAGACCTTCCGCCGCATGATGCTCTCGGCGCTCGAGATGGACGAAACCCGCAAAGCCCCGCGCGAGCCGTCGCCGCCGCGCACCATCCGCTACGCCATCGCCCTCGACAGGGTAAACGGCTGTTAACCGCCAACGGCGACAGTGACCCCATGGCCCTGACCTTCAAAGCCCAGCCCGCCGACCTCGCCCAGCCGCCCCAGGCCGGCTCGCCCGCCTATGGCCGGCTGGTGCAGTGGATCGCCCGCCGCGACTTCCGCGACCCGCAGATCGACCTCAACGACAGGCAGGTGCTCGTCACCGGCGGCACGGGTTCGTTCGGCCAGGCCTTCGTCGCCGAGGTGATCGCGCGCTACAAGCCGCGCCGCCTCATCATCTTCAGCCGCGACGAGCTGAAGCAGTACGAGATGGCGCAGCTCTTCCCGCAGGACCGCTATCCCTTCATGCGCTATTTCATCGGCGACGTGCGCAGCCGCGAACGCCTGGAGATGGCGATGCGCGATGTGGATTATGTCGTCCACGCGGCCGCGATGAAGCAGGTGCCGATCGCCGAATACAATCCCTTCGAATGCGTCCACACCAATATTCTGGGCGCCGAAAACATCGTGCAGGCGGCGCTCGCCCGCAATGTGAAGCAGGTTCTGGCGCTGTCCACCGACAAGGCCGCCAATCCGGTCAATCTCTACGGCGCGACCAAGCTCGCATCCGACAAGATCTTCGTCGCCGCCAACCATCTGGCGGGCGCCGACGGCACCCGCTTCTCGGTCGTGCGCTACGGCAATGTCATCGGCTCGCGCGGCAGCGTCGTGCCGATGTTCCAGAAGATGATCGCGGATGGCGCGGGCGATCTGCCGATCACCGACGACCGGATGACGCGCTTCTGGATCACGCTCGCCCAGGGCGTCAATCTCGTGCTCTCCTCGATGGCGATGATGAAGGGCGGCGAGATCTACGTCCCCAAGATCGCCTCCCTGCGCATGACCGAGCTCGCCGCCGCCATGGCGCCCGGCCTGCCCCACCGCGTCATCGGCATCCGCCCCGGCGAAAAGCTGCACGAGGTGATGATCCCGGAAGACGTCGCGCGCCAGACGGTCGAGCTGGCCGATCGCTATGTCATCCTCCCGCCTTGGGGGCATCTGCGCGATGCCTATCTTGAGGGCGGCGCAAACGCTGTGGAGGACGGCTTCAGCTACGCCAGCGACCGCAACCCCGATGCGCTCGATGCGCGCGGCCTGCAGGCCTTGCTCGCCGGCGCCTTCACGTGAATGCCGAAACCCCGGTGATGCCGTTCCTCCCCTATGGCCGGCAGGTCATCGAGGAGGACGACATCGCGGCGGTCCGCGAGGCGCTGATGGCGCCCCTGCTCACCACCGGCCCGCTGGTGGAACGGTTCGAACAGGCGCTTGCGGCCGCGACCGCGGCCAGGGAAGCCGTCGTCGTCTCAAATGGCACGGCCGCGCTGCATCTTGCCGCCCGCGCCATCCATCTCGACCGCGCGCAGACGGCCATCGTGCCTTCCGTCACCTTCGTCGCCACCGCCAATGCCGTGCGCTATTGCGGGGCGGAGGTCGTCTTCGCCGATGTCGACCC
>JAKOQZ010000077.1 GCA_029778105.1 Pseudomonadota bacterium
GAACCAGCGCGTCGCCGACTGGGAGGCCGAGCTGCGCGAGGCCCTGACCCTCGCCGCCGACCACCTCTCGCTCTACCAGCTGACCATCGAGGACGGCACGGCGTTCGGCGTTCTCGCAAAGGCTGGAAAACTCACCATCCCCGACGACGACCAGGCGGCGGAATTCTACGCCGTCACCCAGGCCATCACCGGCGATGCCGGCCTGCCGCATTATGAAATCTCCAACCACGCCGCGCCCGGCGCCGAGTCCCGGCACAATCTCGTCTACTGGCGCTATGGCGAGTTCATCGGCATCGGCCCCGGCGCGCATGGCCGCGTCACGCTGGATGGACGCCTCACCGCCACCGCGACGGAGCGCCTGCCGGAACGCTGGCTCGACCATGTGGCGAAGCGCGGCGAAGGCTTCCTGACGCGCGAGACGGTGCCTCAGGACGCGCAGGCGGAGGAATATCTCGTCATGGCGCTGCGCCTCGCGGAAGGTCTCGACATCGCGCGCTATGAAACCCTTGCGGGTAAACGTTTCGATGCGGACGTCATCGCGACGCTCAGCGGCCACGGCCTCATCCAAAAAGCTGAGGGGCGGCTGAAAGCCACCCCCCGGGGACGCTTGGTGCTGAACCGGCTGGTCGCCGAACTCGCGTAGTCTGCGCTTCTTCGGACGATGCGCTAGTAACCCGCCGCCTGGAACGTGCGCGGCGCCGGACGCAGCACGCTGAAGCCGCTGCCGTTCGCCTCGATGATCGCCAGACCGCGCTGGATCGTGCCGTCGCGCAGGAAGCGGAAGATGCCGTCCACGCCGTTGAAGCCGTTGGGATCGGTGATCGCAGCGGCCGAGAAGCGCTGTCCCGGCAGGTCCGACGACAGCGTCGCAGCCAGCGACAATGCGTCATAGCCAAGGCTCGCCACACGCGGCGGACGATAGCCATAGGCGCTTTCGAAGCGCGCGCTGAAGCTCTGGCGGGCCGACGGTTCGGGCGCCGCGAAGACGCCGCGCGCGAGGCCGCCGCTGGCGCCGTTGGCGGCTTCATCCCACAGCCCCGTGCCGAGCAGGATGTGCTCGGGCAGCACGGCGCGCACCGGCGGGGGCGGCGGCGGCGGCGGGGCGACGCCGGCGGCGATCTGTTCGTCGGTCAGCGGCGCGGGCGGGGGCGGAGGCGGGGGCCCGAAACGCACCATGCCCGCGATATCGCGCAGATTGGCGCCGCCATCGGGGATGAACAGCGCGTCGAAATCCTTGCCGTCGAGCCGCATCACCGAGGGGTACATCGCCTCCTTCGCGGCAGGGTAGGTCGACTCGGCCACGACCGAGCCGCCGATCGAGGCGACATCGCGGGCGAAGGCGTTGCTCGCCCGGCGGCCATAGGCGTTCTGCGGCGCGAGCACCGCGAACAGCCCGACGCCCCGTCCGGCGGCATAATTCACCACCGCGCGGATCTCCTCCTCCGGCGGGAAGCTCAGCAGATAGGCGCCGCCGCCCGCGACCGAGTTATCGGACGAAAAGGCGATCACCGGCACGCCCATCGGCGCCGCCACGGCGCGCACCGCGCCGACTTCTTCGGCGAAAACCGGGCCGATGATGATCTCGGCGCCTTCATTGATCGCCTGCTGCGCCGCATTGGCCGCCGAACCGGCGCCCGTATCCTTCACGATCAGGGTGATATCGCTGCGGCCGGTGTCGAACAGCGCCATCTGCGCGGCGTCGAACAGCGCGTTGCCCAGCGCCACCTGGTCGCGGGCGCGACCCGACTGGGGCACCAGAAGGGCGACTTTCAGCGGTCCGGCACCGACGCCCGAGCCCATACGCGGCCCGCCGGTCGCGACGGGGCCTTCCGGGCCGATCGGATTGACGTTGGGACGGGGGCCGCGCGCGGGGCCGCCATTTTCCGCGACCGGCTGCCCGCCATCGCCGATAACGCCGTTCACGGTATTACAGGCCGACAGCACCAGCAGGCCGGCGGTCAGGGCCAGACCCGTGAACGCCGCTTTCAGTGTGCGCCCAAGGCGGCTACCACTCCTTGAATTCAGCGGAAGCGGCGAAGCGAAAGCCATCGAATGTCCTCGTCGGATGAGCCGAAGCGGCAAAGCACGATCTCGCCGGACCCTAATCACGGGGCTCAGGGGAGTAAACCGCGCGCAAAGAGCGCCCTGCAAAGCGGCCTTTATGTGACCGGAGTTCCCATCGGCAATGCCAAGGACATCACACTGCGCGCGCTCGACACGCTGCGGCAGGCCGACGCCATCGCCGCCGAAGACACCCGAGTCACCGCGCGCCTGCTCGCCATGCACGGCATTTCCGCAAAGCTGATCTCCTATCGCGAGGAAAACGCGGCCCGTGCCATTCCCACCGTGCTCGCCCGGCTTGCCCGGGGCGAGGCGGTCGCGCTGGTCACCGATGCCGGAACGCCGCATGTCAGCGACCCCGGCGCCTCGCTGGTCGCCGCCGCAGCAGAGGCCGGACATCATGTCGTCGCCGTGCCGGGGCCGTCGGCGCTGACCGCCGCGCTGTCGATCTCGGGCCTTCAGGCCAGACACACGCTGTTCGCCGGCTTTCTGCCGCCGGCCGCGGGGGCGCGGCGCTCCGAGCTGGCGGCGCTCAAATCCATCGACGCGGCGCTCGTCTTCTTCGAAGCGCCGCACCGGATCGCCGAAACGCTGGCCGACATGGCCGCCGTGCTGGGCGAGCGCCCGGCGGTGATCTGCCGCGAACTCACCAAGCGCTTCGAGGAAGCGCGGCGCGGCGCGCTGGGCGAATTGGCCGCGCTGGCGGCGAGCGATGGCGATCTCCAGCGCGGCGAGATCGTCATCGTCGTCGGCCCGGGGGCCGCGGAGACGGCGGAGGCTGCCGAAGCCTCGCTGGACGATGCGCTGCGCAAGGCGCTGGCCACCATGCGGGTGAAGGATGCGGCCGATGCGGTCGCCGGCGCGCTGGGCCTGCCGCGCCGCCAGGTCTATGCCCGGGCGCTGGAACTGAAGGGTGGCTGAAGCGGCCAAGCTTGCGGCAGGGGCACGCGGGCGCAGCGCCGAGCGCCGCGCCGCCTGGCTTCTGCGCCTCAAGGGCTATGTCATTCTGGCGCGCAATTTCCGCCCGGCGAAAAGCCACGGCCTCGGCGAGATCGACATCGTCGCGCGGCGCGGGCGGATGCTGGTCTTCGTCGAGGTGAAGGCGCGCGGCCGCGAGGCCGATGCGATTATGGCCATCGGGCCCGAACAGCAGGCGCGCATCGCCCGCGCCGCCGCGCATTTCCTGAAGACCCGCCCCCTCTATCGCGACTTCGCGCAGCGCTATGACGCCATGGTGCTTGAGGCCGGGCGGTTCTGGCCGCGCCATCTCGCCGATGCGTGGCGGCCATGAGCCTCACCGGCTGGCGCGAAGCCGCAACTGACCTTAAGTCGTGTCGGCGTCGCCCGTTCCGACGCCTCTGAGAGGGATGCCGCCATGAGCCTCAACGTCGCGATCCAGATGGATCCGATCCAGCACATCGACATCGGCGGCGACAGCACCTTCGCGCTGGCGCTGGAGGCGCAGAGCCGCGGGCACTCGCTTTTCTATTACGAGCCGAAGAACCTCTCCTATCGCGACGGCCGCGTCTTCGCGCGCGGACACCATATCAGCGTGAAGCACGAGCGGGGCGACCATGTCTCGCTGAAGCCGGAGGCGACCGTCGAGCTTGGCGATTATGACGTGGTGCTGCTGCGTCAGGACCCGCCTTTCGACATGGCCTATCTGACGACGACCTATATCCTTGAGCGCATCCACCCCAGGACGCTCGTCGTCAACGATCCGGCGCATGTGCGCAATGCGCCCGAAAAGCTCTTTCCCGTTCTCTGGCCCGAGCTGACGCCGCCCACCCTCATCACCAACGACCGCGTCGCGATCCGCGCCTTCCGCGCCGAGCATGGCGACGTGGTGGTGAAGCCGCTTTACGGCAATGGCGGCGCGGGCGTCTTCCGCGTGCGGCCCGAGGATGAAAACCTCTCCTCGCTGCTGGAGACCTTCGAGAAGCTCTCGCGCGAACCGCTGATCGTGCAGCGCTATCTCCCCGAGGTGCGCAAGGGCGACAAGCGCATCATCCTCGTCGACGGCGTGGCGGTGGGCGCGATCAACCGCGTGCCGGCGGCCGGCGAGGCGCGCTCCAACATGCATGCCGGCGGCAAGCCGGAGGCGACCGAACTGACGGCGCGCGAGAAAGAGATCTGCGAAACGATCGGGCCGGAGCTGAAGGCGCGCGGCCTCATCTTTGTCGGCATCGACGTGATCGGCGACTATCTCACCGAGATCAACGTCACCTCGCCCACCGGCATCTGGGAAGTGAAACGCTTCGGCGGCCCCGACATCGCGGCGCTGGTGTGGGACGCGATCGAGGCGCGGCGCAGGGCTTAAGCGTTCGCCGCGGCCTGCAGGCCCTTCAAATCCACCAGCTCCAGCTTGGCATAGCGCAGGCGCACTAGGCCCTCCTTGGCGAAGTCCTGCAGCAGGCCGTTCACGGTCTTGCGCGTCAGGCCGACGAGTTCGCCCAGCGCCTGTTGCCCGATCGACAGCGTCACCGGCGCCGGGTCGCCGCTGATCGCCGCCAGGCCGACCAGCCGCGCCGCGAGGCGGGGGCGCTGGGGCAGGGCGACGGTTTCGGCCAGCGCCCGCACCGCGACGCGCATCTGGGCATAGGCGAGGCCGGCGATCACCCGCCAGAGGCCCGGCCATGCGGCCGAAAGCCGGGTCAGCGCGGCGTCCGAAATGATCAGCAGCTGGCTCGGCACCACGGCGATGGCGGTGACGATGCGCGGGCCGCCGCCGAACCGGGTCGCCTGACCGATCGTGCCGCCTTTTTCGACATGGCCGACCAGCACCTGCCGGTCGCCGGGCGCTTCGGTGAAAAGCTGGATAGCGCCCTCGATCACCACCAGAATGCCGGTTTCGGGGTCGCCCTCGCCGTGGCTCCAGGCGCCCGGCGGCAGGCGCACCAGGCGTCCCGCCTCGACCATCGCCTCGGCCAGCCCCGGCTCGGCGCGCGCCAGCCAGCCGGCGCGGCGCAGCACCCCCAGAACCCGATCTGCTTCGGCCTGAACCATGCCTTAAGTGTAACGCCCGTGACAGTGTGACGCCAGCCAGGACAGAACATGGGCCAACAACAAGACGTGTCAGAGGCACACCATGCGCATCGAACCCCTAGCCGGCTGCGGCGCCCTCATCGACGACGTCGATCTTACGGCTGCCAATGACGGCGAGATCGCGGCCGTGCGCCAGGCGGTGTTCGACCATGGCGTCGTCTTTCTTCACGGCCAGAAGCTCGGGCCCGAGGCGCATATTGCCTTCGCCAAACGCGTCGGGCCGATCGTCATCAACCGCTATTTCCCCAAGACCGAGCGTTTCCCCGAAATCGCCAAGGTCGAGAAGACCGAAGAGCAGACGACCAATATCGGCGGCGGCTGGCACACCGACCATTCCTATGACGCCGAACCCGCGATGGGCTCGATCCTGGTCGCGATGGAAACCCCGCCCGCCGGCGGCGACACGCTGTTCGCCAATATGTACGCCGCCTATGAGGCGCTGTCGGACGGGCTGAAGGCCACGCTCGGCACGCTGCGCGCCGTGCATTCGGCGGCGCATGTGTTCGGCGCGAAATCGGCCTATGGCGCGGGCGACCAGAAGGCGCTGTCGGGCCACAGCGACCTGCCGGAATCGGTGCATCCGGTGATCATCACCCACCCCGGCAGCGGCAGGAAGGCGCTCTATGTGAACCCCAGCTTCACGCTGCGCTTCGAGGGCTGGACGGCGGAGGAGAGCAAACCGCTGCTCGATTATCTCTATGCCCATGCCCAGCGGCCGGATTTCGTGCATCGCTTCTCGTGGAAGCCCGGCTCGGTCGCCTTCTGGGACAATCGCGCCACCTGGCACCTCGCGATGAACGATTATCACGGCCATCGCCGGCTGATGCACCGCATCACCATCGCGGGCGAGGCGTTGTCGTAACTTCGCTTGCAAGGCATCGCCGCACGGGGAAGATGCCGCTCGCATGGATGACGTCACCCTCACGCGCCGCATTTTCGCGCGCAGCTGGCAGTGCCTCGCGCACGAAAGCCAGCTGCCGCAGGCGGGCGACTATCTCGCCGAGACCATCGCCGGCATTCCGGTGATCGCGCTGCGCGACGCCGAGGGCGGCGTGCGCGCCTTCCGC
>JAKOQZ010000012.1 GCA_029778105.1 Pseudomonadota bacterium
CGGGCCTCGCGGCGCCGAGCATTACGCCGCCGCGCCGGCGGGGCCGCCGGTCGTGAACAGGCCGACCTTCAGATCCTTCACTTCGAAGGCGGTCTTGCCGTCCACTTCGACGCGGCCGTCGCCCACGCCCAGCACCAGCTTGCGCAGGATGACGCGCTTCAGGTCCACCACATAGGTGACGAGCTTGTTCTCCGGCAGCACCATGTCGGAGAATTTCACCTCGCCCACGCCGATGGCGCGGCCGCGGCCCGGCGCGCCCATCCAGCCCAGGAAGAAGCCGCACATCTGCCACAGCGCATCCAGGCCCAGACACCCCGGCATCACCGGATCGCCTTCGAAATGGCACTTGAAGAACCAGAGGTCGGGTTTCACGTCCAGCTCGGCCACGATCTGGCCCTTGCCGTGCGCGCCGCCCTCATCCGAGATGTGGGTGATGCGGTCGAACATCAGCATCGGCGGCATCGGCAGCTGCGCGTTTCCAGGGCCGAAGAGCTTGCCCTTGGCGCAGTCGATCAGGCTGTGGAAATCGAAGCTTTTCGCCCGCTTGATAACGTCCACCGCCAACCCACTCCCCGACATCCGTGTTCATTCCGCAGATCGGGGCTCGCGCCCCGGAATTTCAAGGGTTCTCAGGTAGCAGCCGACGGGGTCCCTCGCAAGCAATCAGGAGCCCCGACTGCCAGGAGATCAGGCTTCCCGCCGCGTAATCATGCGCCAGACCTCGACCAGCCTTGGCGGCTGGCCGGTCCGCAGCACGGCATTGCGGAACAACCGGGCCATCGCCCACACCACAAGCACCGAGAAGGCGAGCGTCAGCGCGCCCGACATCGCCACCTCCACCCAGGACGGGTTGGTCGACAGGCGCACCATCATGACGAAGGGCGTGTAGAGCGGAATCCACCCCACCGTCGTGGCGATCGGCCCGTTGGGGTCTTCCATCATCGGCATGATCAGGAAGAAGGGCAGCATCAGCAGGAAGACCAGCGGCGTCAGCAGCGACTGCGCCTCCTGCTGCGAGTTGCACACGCTGCCCAGCCCCAGGAAGACCGAGGCGATGGTGAGGTAGCCGACCACGAAATAGAACGCGAAGGCCGGGATATAGGGGCCCGACAGGATCAGGGCGATCGCGTCATAGGCCAGCTGCACCGTCGGCCCCGAGCCGTTGATGAGGATCAGCAGCCCCACGACGATCCAGGCGAACAGGATAGTCAGCCCGATCCCCGCGATGCCCAGCAGCTTGCCGGCCATGAACTCCTCCGCCGACACCGACGACAGCAGCACCTCGATCAGCTTGTTGGAGCGCTCCTCGATCACGCCCAGCAAAAGCAGGTTGGCGACCGTGAAGATCGACATCCACAGCATCAGCGCCAGGCCCAGCGGCACGATATTGAGCAGCCGATCCTTGGTCGAAACCTCGCCGCCCTCGGCCGCCTTGTCGGGGCTGAAGCCCTGCAGCGCGACGCGGCGGGCGGCGACGGCGTCGACCGCCTCCTGGCTCATGCCCTGCTCGCGATACATCGCCTGCTGGGCGGTCACGGTCAGCGCCTTCTCCACCAGCGTCATCAGGTCGTATTCGTTGATGTTGACCGACCAGTACTGGATGGCCGCCGCCGGCTTCAGCAGATCATAGCCCGGCGGCACGATGATCGCGCCCGACAGATAGGCGGGCGCGGCGTCCTGCACCTTCTTTTCCGAGCGCAGATACGGCGAGAGCGCCGCGCCGATCGCCGCCGGATCGCCCGTCAGGTCCACCCCCGCCGGCGCCGGCACACGGACAAAACGCGGCCCGGGCGGCACAAACGGCGGCGCGCCCTCGCGGGCGAGGCCGGGCAGGATTTTCCGGGCCTGCTCCACGCCGCCCCAGGCGCGGAAGGCCGCCAGATCGGCGGCCGTGATCTCGCCCCGCGCCGGCGCCAGGGGCGAGAGCATCGGCACGCTCTCCGCCGGCAGATTGTCGGCAGCATAGTCCTTCAGCGCCGAAAGGGCGCGTTTCTCGGTATCGTTCGCGACCGCCTGGTCGATCGCCGCCTCGATGGCGCCGCCCGACTGGTCGACGACCAGAAAGGCGCGCGCCGGCTTGTTCTCCTGCACCCATTGCGGGATCAGGCCGGCGAGCACCGCCACCACCGGCACGGCCACCATGGTCAGCCAGAAACCCTTGGAGCGGGCGTGGTGCTTGTACTCGCGCCGGGCGACCTGAAAAATGCGTCCCAGCGCGCTCATGCCGCCTTGCCTCCGGTGCGTGCGTCGGCCTCGCGGGCGCCATCGCCCACCAGGCTGACGAAGATGTCGTGCAGCGCCGGTTCGCTCATGTCGAAGCTCTCCAGCGCGATACCGCGTTCGAAACAGGCGCGCAGCAGCGCCTCGCCTTCCGCGCCATCGGCGAGCTTAATCTCGTAGCGGCCATGCGCCTCGTCCTCCAGCGCCACCGACGCCACGCCCGGCAGATCGCCCAGCGCGGCGCGCGGCGCCCTGGTCTTCAGGCGGATGACGCGCGGCATCAGGCTGCGCGCCGCCTCCAGCGTGCCTTCGAAGGCCAGCCGCCCGCGCGCGATCAGCACCAGCCGGTCGCACAGCCGCTCGGCGTGCTGCATCACATGCGTCGAGAACAGCACCGTGCGCCCCTCGGCGCGCAGATCGGCGATCAGCTCTTCCAGAACCTGCTGGTTCACCGGATCGAGGCCCGAGAAGGGCTCGTCCAGAATCACCAGATCGGGGCCGTGCGCGATGGTGCCCAGAATCTGCACCTTCTGCGCCATGCCCTTGGACAGCGCTTCGATCTTGGTGTTGCCGAACGCGGCAAGCCCAAAGCGTTCCAGCAGCTCCAGCGCGCGCTTTCTCGCCGCCGCGCCGTCCATGCCCTTCAGCCGCGCCAGATAGACGATGGTCTCCACCGGCGTCATGCGGCGATAGAGCCCGCGCTCTTCGGGCAGATAGCCCACGCGCTCGCGCACGCCCATCGCGCTGTCGCTGCCCAGAACCTCGATCATGCCGGTCGTCGGGCGGATCATGCCCAGCATCATGCGCAGCGAGGTGGTCTTTCCGGCGCCGTTCGGCCCCAGAAAGCCATAGATCGCGCCCTTCGGCACGGCGAAGGTCAGATCCTCCACCGCGCGGAAGTCGCCATAACTCTTGCCGACGCCTTCAAAGGCGACGGCCTTGTCGTTGCTGCCCGTCACGTACGCCAGAACTCCCAGACGATGGCTCCCGGTTGAGGTCTACCGCCTAGTCCGTGGTCTTCTGAACCACAAGGATGTGAAGGTCGTCCTTGGGCGTGAAATCGGTCTTCTCGACCACGAAGGTGGTCGGGCCGGTCTTCTTGATGCCGTCCACGCACAGCGAGATCACATTGCCCGGATCGCCCTTGTCGATCGTCAGCTTGAACTTGCCGATCGGACCGTTCCAGGTGTTCGCGGTCTTCAGCACGTAATCGAGATAATAGGCCGACCCGATCCAATAGGATTTGTCGCCCTCATCCTGGCGCAGCGCCTTCTTGATCGCCTTCTGCGTCCCCTCGTCGATGCAGTATTCCTTGGCGAGCGAGGCGGCGTATTCGCCCTCCTCGCCCACCGGGTCGCGCCACTGGAAGATGCCGCCGGGCACAGCCGCGTCGTATTCGTGCGAGATTTTCACGTCCTTGCCGTGAGGGAAGGTCTGCGTCCAGTGATAGCGCTCGATGATCGCCCACATCGGGTAGGCGTCGCCTTCGATCACTTCGACCGCGCCGATCTTCGCCAGTTCGTCGCGCCCCGCCTGCGGCGCCGCCTTCAGCGCGGCGAAGACCTTGTCGTAGTCGAGCGAGAGCGGGATGTCGTATTTCTTCAGAACCGCCGTGATGTCGGTGCCGGGCGTCTGATAGCCGGCGGCCGGATCGGAGGGTTTCGTCACGCCGTCTTCCGCGTCGTCGGGCAGGACGGTCGCGACGCGGTCGGTGGTGACGGCCACCTTCTTGCCGTCGACCGTCGCGGTGAAGCCGACGATGTTCTCGCCGTCGAGCTTCTCGCGCGGAATCGCAAAATCGGATTCCTGGATGCCGCTGAGCCCGATCGGCGGCAGCGGGAAGATCACCTCGCCCTCCAGATCCTCGTCGCCGTCATGGCGGAAGACATAGCTGACCTTGATCTTGTCGAGGCTGAGATAGAGGTCTTCCGAGACCATGCGCGCCGGCGAGGACAGGAACTCCAGGCCGCCGGTGGTCAGGCCGCCAAAGCCGTCATTGGCGAGGGCGGGCATCGCCAGAACGGCGGCCATCGCGGTCGCCTTGAGCAAACGGGACATCATTTGAAAGCTACTCCTTGAATGCGGGATCGCGCGTGACGATCAGGATTTCCAGGTCGCGGTCGGGCGAGAAATTCGTCTTCTCGACCGTAAACTGCGTGTCGGACGTCTTCTTCACCCCGTCCATGCACACCGACAGCACGTTCTTCGTATCGCCCTTGTCGAGCGTCAGCCTGAAGGTGCCGATCGGGCCCTTCCAGGTGTTCGCCGTGGTCAGGATATAGGCGATGTTATAGGCCGTGCCGCCATGGGCGCCGCCGCTGTCGGGCTGGGCGGGCAGCGCCGTCATGATCGCCTTGGCCGTGCCGTCGTCGATGCAATAGCGCTTCTTGTCTTCGCCGTTGGGGTCTTCCGGCCAGTCCTCGGTCGGCTTGGTCCAGTCGTACCAGTAGAACAGCCCGCCATTGGGGAACGCCGTATAGGCGTGTTCGATCTTCACCTCGGCCCCGGCCGGGAAGGTCTGATCCCAGTAATGGCGGATGCCCACCGACCAGCCGATGATCCAGCGCATCTCGGGGCCGTTGCTGTCGTCCTTCTCGGCGAGGCCCTTCTCCTTCAACGCCTTGACCTGATCCGGCGTCAGCTTGTCGAGCGCCGCCATGATCGTCTCCGGATCGGTGACGATGGGAACGCCAAGTCCGGTCAGATAGGCGGTGACATCCTCGCCCGGTTCCTCGTACTCGGCCCTGGCGGGCGGCGGCACATAGGGGGCATTCGGGTCTTCCGGCTCCTTGTAGGGCGGGGGCAGATAGGCGCGGCGCTCGGTCTTGACCGCCACCGGCTTGCCGTCGACGGTCGCCGTGAAGTTCAGCGGGTTTTCGGCGTCGAGATCCTTGGGCGTCATCTGGGTCGGCGAGACGATGAACGTGCCGATCAGCACCGGCGGCATGGGGAAGGCGACCGTCCCGGTCACATCCTCGGCGCTGGTGTTCTTGAACACATAGGCGACGCGGATCTCATGCATGCCGATATAGAGATCCTCGCTCTGCATGGCGATCTTGTCGGTCTTGCCGAACTCCAGCCCCGTCGCGGTCAGCCCGGCAAAGCCGTCATTCGCCGCGGCGGAAGCGGCCAGAAGCGCCGCGGCGGCGGCGACGCCCATCAGGCGGTTCAGCAGTTTCTGCATGTCATGTCCCCAAGTGCGCCCGCTGGCTGCGGGGCCTGTCCTTATGCGCACAGGACGGCGGCGCGGCTATGGCGCTTAAAGCCGCAACATCACCAAAAGATGGCGGAAAATGCGTCTATTCGACGGTTTCGTCCCGGTAGACGCCCCACAGCCGGGCGCGCGGCACATAGGCGTCGATCGACTTGGCCTCGATCTCGCAGAAATCGCCGCCGCAGGCCTTGAGCTTGGCGATCACGCCGGCCTCGGCATAGGCGACGACGGGCGCATCGGGGGCGGGCGATTCGCGCAGCGGCACGTTGGCGCCGGCGGTCATCATCACCGAGCGGCGGCCGTCCAGCATCCCCTTGTGGACCCAGCCGGTGACGCCATCGGCGTCGCGGATGCGCCGCCAGACGTCGTATTCGGCGATCACCTCCACCGGCAGACCCCGGCGGACATAGACCCACTGCACCTTGTGCTGGGGCGAAGGGCCTTCGCGCAGATAGACCTCGCCGGATTTCAGGCTGACGAAGCGCGGCACGGGCAGGCCGCTGTCGCCGATACGGGTTTCGCCGCGCGTTTCGCCCTGGGCTTCGCCCTGGCTTTCAGGCGCGAAGGCCGACGAGGGGGCGTCCGTCACCGTCTCGGCGTCGGGTTTGACGGCGGCGATCTGGGCGGCGGGCGCGGCGACCGCGAGCACGGAAAGGTCGGGCTTGGGGCGCGGCAACGGCGTCACGTCGGCCGCCAGCGCCGTCGCGCAGGCGGCAAGGCCGAACCCCACCAGAATGGATATGCGAACGCTGAACACGGTCCCGACGCGCCTGAAGCAACACCCCTTCGCGTCAGGTCACCCCGCCCTTCTGGCGATATCCGCCCCTTCGGGGCCGAGTTCATCCTTCGCGATGCGGCGAGACTGCGCCGCGCGAGGTTAATGGCGCGTTGACCTTCGGGGACGGGTTTCCGCACGGCTTTCGCTTTGCTAGAGACGTGCGGCAAAGGCCAGGGACGTCTCGTGAAAAAGCCGCTCGTCATCGTCACGCGCAAACTGCCCGACATCGTCGAGACGCGGATGCGCGAGCTGTTCGACGTCCGCCTCAACGACGACGACCACGCGATGAGCCAGGCCGAACTGGTCGAGGCGATGAAGACCGCCGAGGTGCTGGTCCCGACCGTCACCGACCGGCTGGATTCCCGCGCCATCGTGCAGGCCGGGCCGCAATTGAAGCTGATCGCCAATTTCGGCGCGGGCGTCGATCATATCGATGTCGAAACCGCCCGCCAGCGCGGCATCGCCGTCACCAACACACCCGGCGTCCTCACCGAGGACACCGCCGACATGACCATGGCGCTCATCCTCGCCGTGCCCCGCCGCATCGTCGACGGCGCCGCCGTGCTGATGAACGGGGAATTCAAGGGCTGGTCGCCGACCTGGATGCTGGGCAAGCGCATCTGGGGCAAACGGCTCGGGATCATCGGCATGGGCCGCATCGGCCAGGCCGTCGCCCGCCGCGCCAAGGCGTTCGGCCTGCAGATTCACTATCACAACCGCAAGCCCGTCCCGAAGGCGACCGAGACGGAACTCGGCGCGACCTATTGGGAATCGCTCGACCAGATGCTCGCCCGGGTCGACATCGTCTCGGTCAACTGCCCCCACACGCCGGCGACCTATCACCTGCTGTCGGCGCGGCGGCTCAAGATGCTCAAGCCCACCGCCTATGTGGTGAACACGGCGCGCGGCGAGGTGATCGACGAGAATGCCCTCGCCCGGATGCTGGAAGCCGGGGAACTCGCCGGCGCAGGGCTCGACGTGTTCGAGCACGAGCCGGCGGTGAACCCCAAGCTGCTCAAGCTCAAGAACGTCGTCCTGCTGCCCCATATGGGCTCGGCCACGCTCGAGAGCCGCGTGGACATGGGCGAAAAGGTCATCGTGAACATCAAGACCTATGCCGACGGCCACCGCCCGCCCGACCGCGTCATCCCGGCGATGCTCTAACGCTCGACAGGACGGCTGCGTCTTCCTAAGTGTTGAGCTCTGAGCGGTTCTGGGGCTCTCGACAGATGCGGCTGCGCGCCATCCTTGCGCTGACCGTGGCGGCGGCGTTGGCCGCATGCGCCAGCCCCGAACCTGTGCCGCTCGACACCATCACCAGCGCGGCCGCCAGCGGCGCCGATCCGGCCGATTCGCAGTCCCGCCTCAAGGCGCTGCTGGCCGACGAGCAGCGCCTCAATGACGTCTTCGGGCGTCTGGTCACCGCCAACGCCGATCTGTGCGGCGAAACCTATGTGCCGGCCTTCGGGTTCCGTTTGTGGTCGATCACCGATTTCGCCGAGCCGATCCGCGACGCCGCCCATGCCGCCTTCGCGCTCGACGAGCGGCTTCAGGTCTATGCCGTCGCCGCCGACCAGCCCGCCGACAAAGCGGGCGTGAAGCCCGGCGACATCCTCAAATCGGTCGAGGGGCGCAAGCTGGCTCTCGGACCCGAGGGCCGCACCCAGTTCGCCGAAGGCGTCACCGCCGGGCTGCTCAAGCGCGGCGCGGTGCGCTTCGTCTTCGAGCGCGACGGCCGCACCCGCAAGGCGACGCTGAAAGCGCTGAAATCGTGCCCCTATGCCGTCGCCCTGGCGGTCGGCGACGATCCCAATGCGGCGACCGACGGCGCCACCGTCTTCGTCACCACCGGCATGCTCGCCTTCGCGCGCGACGACCGCGACCTCGCCACGGTGCTGGGCCACGAGATCGCGCACGCGATCAAGGGCCACCCGCGCCACCCCGCCGCCAGGACCGAGCGCACCGGCGTCAGCGGCGCGGGCCGGGTGTTCGGCGCGGTGATCGACCTCGCCGCGGGCCTTGGCGATGCGGCGGCGGGGGCGCTCGGCCTCTCATCGGCGCGGCAGAACTCGATCGCCGCCGAAATCGAGGCCGACCGCATCGGCCTCTATCTGGCCGCCCGCGCCGGCTACGACGTCGCCAACGCCGCCGAGATCTGGCGGCGGCTCGACAAGGAATTTCCCTCCACCTCCGATGGCGGCTGGACCCATCCGGCCTCCTCGGAGCGCTTCGATCTGATGAAGGCGACGGCGGCCGAGATCGCCGAGAAGCGCGAGAACAGCCTGCCCCTCACGCCCGACCCGCCGCCGTCGTCCTGAGGCCGGCGCGTCAGAACTTCGCGCCGACCTCGATGCCGTAGGTGCGGGCCGGACCGCGGATGAAGGTCGGGATGGTGAAGCTGTCGCCGACATTGCCGGCATCCAGCAGATAGTCTTCATCCGTCACATTGTTGACGAAGCCGGTGATCC
>JAKOQZ010000078.1 GCA_029778105.1 Pseudomonadota bacterium
CGCCTACCTGGGTGAGGAAGCCCTCGAGAACGGCATCCGCGTCAAGATCTCCTCCTACGCCCGTCACCACGTCAACGTGACGATGCCGCGCGCCAAGCTGTCGTCCACCTACGCCAACTCCATCATCGCCAACGCCGAAGCCGTCGAAGCCGGCTACGACGAGGCGCTGCTCCTCGACACCAACGGCTTCGTGGCCGAAGGCGCCGGCGAGAACCTCTTCCTGGTCAAGGACGGCGTGATCTACGAACCCGAGATCGCCTCCGCCCTCACCGGCATCACCCGCGCCTCGGTGATCCAGGTCGCCAAGGAGTTCGGCATGGAAGTGCAGTCCCGCCGCGTGACCCGCGACGACGTGTACGTGGCCGACGAAGCCTTCTTCACCGGCACCGCCGCCGAAGTCACCCCGATCCGCGACGTCGACGGCCGCATCATCGGCAACGGCAAGCGCGGCCCGGTGACCCACAAGCTGCAAAAGCGCTTCTTCGAGATCGTCAACGGCCAGGCGCCCGAATACGCCCACTGGCTGTCCCACGTCTGACCGCCCACGGAGACCTCCATGCCCGAGAATCAGGACAAATCCAAGCCGATCGAAGTCACCGCCAAGGATCTGCCGCTGCACTGCCCGATGCCCGACGCCCCGCTGTGGGCGCGCCATCCGCGCGTCTTCCTCGACGTTACCCACGACGGCAAGGCCAGCTGCCCCTACTGCGGCGCCAAGTACGTCTTCGCCGGCGAGATGCCCAAGGGTCATCACTGACCTGCAAGGCCGGGCTCAGGCCAGCACGGGGGCGGCAACGCCCCCGTTTCACGTCGGTATGCCCGTAACGAAACGCCCGGCCGCGTCCTCAGGCGGTCGCCGGGCGCGCTTCCAACCCTCCCTGCGAGACGCACCCATGAGCAGCTCGATCTTCACCTCGCCCGAAGAAGCCGAAAGCGCTTTTTACGCCGCCCTCGCCCGCGCCGACCTGGACGGCATGATGGCCGTCTGGTCGGAAGACGAGGAAGTCGTCTGCGTGCACCCCGGCAGCATCCGCCTGATCGGCCTGTCGGCCATCCG
>JAKOQZ010000079.1 GCA_029778105.1 Pseudomonadota bacterium
GGACTATCTGCAGGCGGCGGTCGGCGAGTTGTCGAAGCTGGCGCCGGAAGAGGGCGAGGAAGAGCGCCTTGCCGCAGAGCGGGCGCTGCTGATGTCGTCGGAGAAGCTGGGCGGCGAGCTGGCCGCCGTGGTGGAGATGCTGGGCGGCGGCGATAAGGCGGTCGACACGCGCCTGCTGGGCGCGGCGCGGCGGATCGAGCGGCTGAAGCCGCAGGCCATGGGACGGCTGGATGCCGCCTCCGATGCGCTGGAGCGCGCCGTGGTGGAGGCGACCGAGGCACGGGCGCAGGCCGAGGCGGCGCTGGATGCGCTGAACTTTGATCCGGCACGGCTGGAGAGCGTGGAAAGCCGGCTCTTCGCGCTGCGCGGGGCGGCGCGGAAGTTCAAGGTGCAGGTGGCCGATCTGCCGAAGCTGAGCGCAGATCTCGCCGAGCGGGTGCAGGCGCTGGCCGAAGCGGAGACGCGCGCCGGCAAGCTGGCCAAGGCGGCGGCGGCGGCGCGGGCGGCGTTCGTGACGGCGGCGGCGGGGCTGACGGCGAAGCGCAAGGCGGCGGCCGCGAAGCTGGAGACGGCGGTCGCGAAGGAGCTGAAGCCGCTGAAGCTGGAGAAGGCGAAGTTCGCCGTGGGCCTTGTCGCGCTGGAGCCGGAAGACGGCACGGCGGCGGGACTGGATGCGGTGGAATTCCAGATCGCGACCAATCCGGGCATGCCGCCGGGAGCGCTGACCAAGATCGCGTCGGGCGGCGAGTTGGCGCGGGTGATCCTGGCGCTGAAGGTGGCGCTGGCCGAGCGCGGCAGCGCGCCGACGCTGATCTTCGACGAGGTGGACCAGGGCGTCGGCGGCGCTGTGGCCGATGCGGTGGGCGCGCGGCTGAAAAAGCTGGGCGGCGTGGCGCAGGTGCTGGTGGTGACGCACTCGCCGCAGGTGGCGGCGCGGGGCGACACGCATTTCCGCATCGCCAAGAAGACCGCGGGCGGCGTCACGCTGACCCATGTGGCGGCGCTGGACGAGGCGGGGCGGCGCGAGGAGATCGCGCGGATGCTGTCGGGCGCGTCGATCACAGACGAGGCGCGCGCGGCGGCGGATACGCTGCTGTCGGCGCGGGGGTGAGATGGCGAAGAAGGCGAGCGCGGCCGAAAAGTCCGCTTCCGACCTGACGGCGAAAGAGGCGAAGGCCGAGCATACGCGGCTGGCGCTGGTGATCGACAAGCACGATGTCGCCTATCACCAGAAGGACGCCCCGACGATCAGCGACGCGGCGTATGACGCGCTGAAACTGCGCCTGCTGGAGATCGAAAAGCGCTTTCCCGAGCTTGTGACGCTGGACAGCCCGTCGGTGAAGGTGGGCGCGAAGCCGTCGGACAAGTTCGCCAAGGTGCGCCATGCGCGGCCGATGCTGTCGCTGGATAACGCGTTCACCGAGAGCGAGGTCGCGGATTTCCTGGCGCGGGTGCGGCGGTTCCTGAATCTCGATGCCGACGAGGTGCTGGAGATTTCGGCCGAGCCCAAGATCGACGGGTTGTCGGCGAGCTTGCGCTATGAGGCGGGCGTGCTCACCGTCGGGGCGACGCGGGGCGATGGCGCGGAAGGCGAGAACGTCACCGCGAATTTGAAGACGGTCGCCGGCATTCCCCATACGCTGAAAGATCAATGCCCGCCCGCCGTGTTCGAGGTGCGGGGCGAGGTCCACTTTCCCAAGGACAAGTTTGCGGCGCTGAACGAGACGCTGATCGCGGCAGGGAAGGAGCCCTACGCCAATCCGCGCAACACGGCGGCCGGATCGCTGCGGCAGCTGGACCCGAGCATCACGGCGAGCCGCCAGCTTCAGTTCTTCGCCTATGCCTGGGGTGAAGCGGAGCCGCGCCCGGAAGGCACGCAGAAGGCGGTCGTGGACCGCTTCCACGCATGGGGATTTGCGACCAACCCGCTGATGCGCGTGCTGACCTCGCTGGACGAGATCATGGCGTACTACGCCGAGATCGAGGCGATGCGCGCCGACCTGCCGTATGACATCGACGGCGTCGTCTACAAGGTGAACCGGCTGGATCTGCAGGAGCGGCTGGGCTTCGTCTCGCGCAGCCCGCGCTGGGCGATCGCGCACAAATTCCCGGCCGAGAAGGCGGAAACCGAACTGCTGGGCATCGATATCCAGGTGGGGCGGACGGGCGTGCTGACGCCGGTCGCGCGGCTGAAACCCGTAACCGTGGGCGGCGTGGTGGTGACCAACGCGACGCTGCACAACGAAGACGAGATCAAGCGCAAGGACATCCGCGTCGGCGACACGGTGCGTCTGCAGCGGGCGGGCGATGTGATCCCGCAGGTGATCGGCGTCGTCGAGGAAAAGCGGCCCAAGGGTGCGAAGCCCTTCGCGTTTCCGACCGTGTGTCCGGCCTGCGGCAGCCATGCGCTGCGCGAGGAGGGCGAGGTGGCGGTGCGCTGCACCGGCGGCCTGATTTGCCCGGCGCAGCGCTCGGAGCGCATCAAGCATTTCGTCTCGCGCCTTGCCTTCGACATCGAGGGGCTGGGTGCGAAACATATCGACGCATTTCTGGCCGATGGGCTGATCAAAACACCGTCCGACATCTTCCATCTGGAAGCACGCTATGGCGACGGCGAGAAGGCCATCGCCGCGCGCGAAGGCTGGGGGCCGCAATCGGCGGCGAAATTGTTCGAGGCGATCACGGCGCGGCGGACCATCGCGCTGCACCGCTTCATCTTCGCGCTGGGCATCCGCCATGTCGGCGAGACGACGGGCAAGGCGCTGGCGCGGGCCTATGGCACGGTGGAGGCGTGGGTCGCCGCGATGCGCGCCGTCGCGGCCAAGGATGAGGCGGCGGTGGCCGAGCTTGAGGCCATCGACCAGATCGGCGGCACGGTGACCGAGGCGATCGCCGATTTCTTCGGCGAGGCCCACAACACCGAAGAAGTCGACCGGCTGCTGGCGGCGCTCACCGTGGAGCCCGCCGAGCAGGTGGCGACGTCGTCGCCTGTCGCCGGCAAAACGGTGGTCTTCACGGGCACGCTGGAGAAGATGACCCGGCAGGAGGCCAAGGCGAAGGCCGAAAGTCTGGGCGCGAAGGTTTCAGGTTCGGTTTCGGCCAAGACGGACATCGTGGTGGCGGGGCCGGGAGCGGGATCGAAGCTGAAGGATGCCGAGAAGCACGGCGTGCAGGTGCTGGACGAGGATGGTTGGCTCAGCCTGATCGCCGGACTCTAGCGTCCCCCAGTCGTCTCGCGCTTTGCGTGATCCGCGCTCTCCTGAAGGGGAGGGCGCAACGAGCTAGGGCGCGGTGTCGAGGCTGGCGCGGATCGCGGCGGCGAGTTCGGCGGGGGCGCTGAAGAAGGGGGAGTGGCTGGTGGGGAGCGTGAGTTCGGAGGCGACGGGAGAGGTCGCGATCAGCTCGCGCTGCTTGGGGGCGCCGATGGCCTTGTCGTTTTCGCAGACGATATAGGCGCGGCGGAGGCGGCCGAACTTTTCCTCCGTGACCTTGAGTTCGGCGGCGAAAGGTTCGGGCGACTGGGGGACGAAGCGCGTTTTGGCGAAGGCGATGTCGGCATCCGAGCAGTCGGCGTAAAAGGCGGGCTTCACGCCTTCGTCGGCGACAGTGAGGCGTCCATCGGCCTGCGGCTGAAGCAGGGGGCCGAGCAGGGTGACATCGTCGCCGGCCGCGCGGGCGAAGATGGACTCGCCGCTGCGGCAGAGGAACGCGCAGAGATAGATGAGCGTCGTGATGCGTTCGGGGGCGAGTTCGGCGGCCGCGGAGATGACCTGTCCGCCCATCGAGTGGCCGAGCAGGACGGCAGGGCCGGGGAGTTCGCGCAGCCTGGCGGCGACGGCTTCGGCGTAGGCGGCGAGGGTTTGCGTCTCGGCGGCGCGTGTGCCGTGGCCGGGGAGGTCGATCGTGTGCGGCGTGAAGCCTTCGGCGCGCAGCGGCTCGATCAGGCGATCCCAGCACCAGGCGCCGTGCCAGGCGCCGTGAACGAGCAGGATGTGGGTCATGTGCGTTCCCCTTTTGCCGCACCGCGCTTGAGGTGCGGCGTCACGCGCGCCTCGATCAGCGCGACCAGTTCTGCGTCCATGAAATCGAAGTCGTCGGGAATGTCGAGGCAGACGATCTTCTTGCCCCTGAGGTGGCGGGCGAAACGGGCGGTAAGGCGGCGCTGGTGGCTGCGCTCCATCACGAAGATGAGTTCGGCGTCTTCCAGGTGATCGGGCGTCAGCGGCTCTTCCGCATCGGGGGCGAGGCCGGCGGAGGCGGCCTCGACATTTGGGTCGTTCGCGAAGACCTGCTCGGCGGTGGGGCTGCGGCGGCGATTGCGGCTGCAGAGGAAAAGAACGCGGAGCGGGGCCGGCAGATCAGTTCTCCTCGAACGCGACGATCATGCCGCCGGCGTGTTTGGCGGCGACGACGAGACCGTGGTGGTGATCGGCGTAGGGGACGCGACCCATATCCATCATCGCGCCGGCGGCGTCGGGCTCGTTGACGCCGAAGACGGTGGCGGCGAGGCCGGGGAGGGGCGCAAGGCCGTCGACCGCCTTGGGGCCGAAGCGGTGGGCGAGGCCGGTGGGCGTCATCACCGCCAGCGCGATGCCGTCAAGGATGACCGAGAGGCCGTGCGGGGCGTCGGCGACGTGGGCGATGCCGAAGAGCTGCTCCAGCGCGGGGCGGAAGACCGACGGGTCATCGGCGCCGATGACGACCTCCATGATGCCGGTCGCGCCGTTGGCGTGGAGTTGCCATTCGTGGCGCGCGCGGGTGAGCGCTGGCGTCAGATGGCGGCAGGCGAAGGCGATGAGGCCGGGGAGGTTCGCCTGGAAGAGGACGTTCTCGAAGCGGACGGTCTCGACAGTGCCGTCGAGATCGAGCGGGCGCTCAAGGGGGATCGGGTCCTGCGTGGGCACGCCGGCGTCGCGGAGAGCCTTGACGGTGGCGGCGGCGTCGTTCGTCGCGAAGGCGATGCCGAGGCCGCCGGGCGGGCGCGCGCCGATGGCGGCGGCGAGCGGTGAGGCGGCGTCGCCGGTGGCGGCGATGAGCTCCACGTAGGTGTCGCGGAACATGATGCAGTGGTTCGCCGTCGCGCCGCCGCCGTGAACGGCGCGGGGCGTCAGAGTGAAGCCGAAGCTGCGCCAGAGTTTCGCGGCGGCCTCGAGATCAGGAACGGCGACGAGGGCGTGATCGACGGCGGAAAGGGGAGCGGTCATGGAGAGGTTATGAGGGGCTGTTCCCCACCCGTCCAGATGGCTTCGCCATCTGTCCACCCTCCCCTGAAGGGGAGGGATGGTGCGTTTCATCCCTCACCGCTTGCGGGGAGGGTGGACCGGCGCGAAGCGGCGGGACGGGTGGGGTTCGGGTGGCGCTGTCGCAAGCGATCAAGAACCTGGCGGCAGATATCGTCAGGATCGCGCAGCACGTCGTCGGCGTGGAAGCGGATTGTCTCGAACCCAAGCGTCGCGAGATGGTGGTCGCGGGCGAGATCGCGCTGGTGCGCGGCGGGTTCGAGGTGTTGGCGACCGTCGATTTCGATGACGAGATTGGCGGGCTTGCAAAGGAAGTCAGCGAAGTAGGGGCCGAGGGGTGTTTGCCGGCGCATGTGGTAGCCGAGCGCGCGCAGCACCTTGAGCCGCGTCCAGAGCAAGACTTCCGGCTTGCTCATGGAAGAGCGGAGTTCGCGGGCGCGGGTGGTGGCCGACATCACGCAAGTCTGAGGCAGGGTTACCCCACCCGTCCAGACGGCTGCGCCGTCTGGCTACCCTCCCCGCAAGCGGTGAGGGATGGGGAGTTCAAACCGCGCGGGTGGCGGTCTTCAGCCATTCCGCCGTGTCGGCGTCGACCAGCGGGGTGAGCGTGTCGCGGACGCGGGCGTGGTAGGCGTTGAGCCACGAGCGCTCATCCGGCGTGAGGAGCGAGGGCTCGATCAGGTCGACGTCGATGGGGGCGAGGGTGACGGTCTCGAACTCCATCGTCTTGCGCTCCGCGCCTTCGATGGCGGCCTCGCGCACCACGACGAGATTCTCGATGCGGATGCCGTAGCCGCCGGTTTTGTAATAGCCGGGCTCGTTGGAGCAGATCATGCCCGGCAGCAAGGCTTGCGCGATCGGCTTCTTCGAAATGCTCTGCGGGCCCTCGTGGACGCTGAGATACGCGCCGACGCCGTGGCCGGTGCCGTGGTCGTAGTCGAGACCGGCGGCCCAGAGCGGGGCGCGGGCGAGCGTGTCGAGTTGCGCGCCGGTCGTGCCCGCCGGGAAGCGGGCGGTGGCGAGCGCGATGTGGCCCTTGAGCACGCGGGTGAAGCGATCCTTCATCTCGGCGGTCGGCGTGCCCAGCGCGACGGTGCGCGTGACGTCGGTGGTCGCGTCCATGTACTGGCCGCCGCTATCGATGAGGAAGAGTTCGCCGCTGCGCAGCTTGCGGTCGGTCTTCCTCGTGACGCGATAGTGGACGATCGCGCCGTTGGGGCCGGAGCCGGAGATCGAGTCGAAGGAGAGATCCTTCAGCGCGCCGGTTTCGCGGCGGAAGTCTTCCAGTTTCTCGCAGGCCTCAATTTCGCTGATGCGGCCGGCGGCGCCTTCTTCCGTCACCCATTTCAGGAAGCGGGTCAGCGCCGCGCCATCGCGGATATGGGCGGCGCGGACGCCCGCGATCTCGGCCTCGTTCTTCTGCGCCTTGGGCAGGAGAACGGGATCGGCGCCCTTGCGGATCTTCGCGCCGGCCGCTTCCAGCCGCTTGAAGACCCAGACGGCGGCGGTGGCGGGATCGGCGAGGACGGTCTTGCCGTTCAGCTCGTCGAGCCCCGCGCCGAACTCGGCCGGGTCGCGCAAGCGGACGCCGTTGCCGAGATGCTCGCTAAGCCCTTCGGTGACCTTGCGGCCATCGAGGAAGAGATCGACGGCGGCGTTCTTGTGAAGCACCGCGAAGGAATGCGGCAGCGGCACGTGGCCGACA
>JAKOQZ010000080.1 GCA_029778105.1 Pseudomonadota bacterium
ACGGGCGCCGCCTTGACGCCGCAATTGGTGACGTTGTCCGGGGCGTGGGCGAAGGTGAAGCCTTCCGCCGATGCGGGGGTGGTGGTCCAGCCTTCCGGGAAGTCGACGGTGTAACGGCCGGCCGGATCGTTGAAGGCGCTGAGACCGACGAAAGCGGCAAGAACGAGGGAGAGGCGGGCGAGGCGCATGAGGGATGTCCTGTTGGAAAGTCCCGATGATCCTAATCGGCGGCGTGGCGCCCGGTCGAGAGCCGGTGGCCCGGCTGCGCCGCCGTGAAGCGGAACTCAGGGCGGCGAAGCGTCGCAGCGGAACTCTGGCGGAGGGCTCGCCGCCCTGCGGCGTATGCCGGCCCTGATCGCCTGCGCTGTGCGGCAGGACGACCCGGACGCTGATGCGTGCGCCTCGCGCGCTAAAGGGCCGCCTTTTCGATCAGCCACGCGGCGGCGCGCTTTTCGAAGAGATCGCTCTGCGCGCCTTTCATCAGGTTGGGGAAGCTGTCGGCGAGGGTCGCGTGGGCCGTCATCGTGTGATCGAGCCCGGGGACGGTTTCGAAGGCCGCCTTGCCGGGATTGTTGGCGTTGACGATGTAGGCGCTGAGCGCGTCGTCATACGCCTCCGATACCCAGTCGAACTCGCCGTGCAGCGCGAGCAGTTCGCCGCGATAGGCCTGCCAGCCGGCGGTGACGGGCGCGTCGTCGCATTCCTGCGCGAACCTCAGCGACCGGCCGCCGACTTCATCGAGGCTGCCGGCGCTGTCTTCGAAGACCTTGAGGTCATCGGGCATCCTCGCGGCGATGGCGGCGCGGTCGAGCCGGTCGACGAACGCGGCCGCCAGCACCTTGCGCCAGACGCGCAGCAGCGGCTCGGTCTCGCCGGCGGGCATGTTCTGCAGCACGAAGCGGCGGCGGAACGTCGCCATCAGGTAATCGTAGAACGGGCTGACCGCGCCGCCCCAGGTGACGATGCCCTTGAAGCCGGCGTCGTTCGCGATCAGCGGCACCTGGATCGCGCCCATCGAGATGCCGACGCCGAAGAGGCGCGAGGCGTCGATGCCCGGCAGTTTCGCCAGCTCCTGCGCCGCAGCGCGGAAGGCTTCGACCTCGATGTCGAAGCCGCCGGTGCGGCAGTCTTCGCCCTCGCTGTCGCCGGTGCCGGGCTTTTCGACCAGATAGATGGCGAAACCGGCATCGTTGAGCGTCTTGTAGAGCCGCCCGATGGGGCCGATCGTGGAGGCGAAGGTGTCGTTGGTGATGCAGGGAATGCCCTGCAGCATCATCATGGCGGGCGCCTTGCCGTCGCGCGTGAGCTTGTCCGAGTTCGGCCGCGCGAGCTGGGTGCGGACGCGGATGCCGGAGGGAAGCGTCACCTCGCCCAGCTCCATCGCGCGGCCATCGACGGCCGGAACGGGCGCGGCCATGAGCCTGGCATCCATCTGCACGGCCTCGCCGCCGCGCTTCAATCCAAGCGGGACAAGATCGCCTTCCCTGCGGCGGCCGAGCGCGCCGATCACCTCGGCCGTGGTGGCGACGGGCTTGCCGTCGACCGCGACGATCTGATCGCCGGGCTTCAATGCGCCGAGCGCCGGGTTCATCACCTCCTCGACCTTCACGATGCCGCCCGCGCCGCTGAGCTTCACGCCCAGCACGCCGCGGCGCGGCAGCTCGCCTGCCGATGACGCCGCGATGCCCGTCAGCATCGTCGTCGCCAGAACCAGAACTCGAATGGATGCCCGAACCATGCCGTCGCCCCCTGCGTCGGTGTTGCGGGAGGAAGCCTGTGGGCGGATGCGGCGCGCGCCTACACACGCCCGCGTGAAACGGGCGCGTCTGACGCGGGTGTGATCGGCTGAAGGAAAATGGAGCGGGCGAGGCGATTCGAACGCCCGACCCCAACCTTGGCAAGGTTGTGCTCTACCCCTGAGCTACGCCCGCTCATCTTTAGGCCGCTGGGCTGAAGGGTATGGCCCGGCGCGAAGGCGCGCCTTATTGCCGAAATCCTCGCGCGATGCAAGACAGGCTTTGCCGGGGGGCGACACGTCAACGACAGAGCCGGGAAAAGGGCATGACGAACGGACAGGTAATGGCGCGCGGGCAGGGTCTGCGCCGGCTGGATTTCGGCGCGTTTTCCGCCGCCGCCAGGGGCCGGGCGGCCGCCGTGGCGCTGACGGCGGCGATGGCGGGGCCGCTGGCCGGCGGGCCGGCGCTGGCGGCGCCGCCGGTCGGCATCCAGGTGGTGACCGGCACGATCGATTTCGGCGCCGCCGAGGGGTCGGAGGAGCGCAACGCCTCGCTGACCCTGCTTGAGAATTTCCCGGCCGCCCCGGCGCTGGTCTATCTCGATCTCAACATCGCCCCGGCCGTCGCCGACCCGAACGCGGCCGAGAAAAAGCTGGATTTCGGCGTGACGATCTATGGCGCAGACGGCAAGCCGCTGGACGCCGTGCCCTGCGCGCTGGGCGCTTCGCAGATGATCGACCGGGGCAACCGCGCGATGTCGATCCAGGCCGGGGCGATCTATCCCCATATCCTGCTGGATGTGGAGTTCGTCGGCCCGGCCGAGGCCCCCTATAACGCGCTGTCCTGCGACTATGCGCCGGCCCTGCCCGGCGAGGTGGCGCTGCGCCTGACCGGGTTCTTCGTCGTCCAGAACACCACCGTGCCGACGGCGCGGGGCGTGCGCCTCGTGCCCTTCATTCCCCCGATGGCCGAGGCGCTGGAGGCGCTGGGCAAGAGCCACGCCGATCCGTGAGCGCGGCGGATGAGAGCGAAGCGGCGCTGCTGGCGCGGCTGGAGGGGCTGGGCATCGGCTATGTGCGCTATGTCCATGCGCCCATGTTCACCGTCGAGGACGGGCAGGCGCTCTATGCCGGCATGCCGGGCGGACACGCCAAGAACCTGTTCCTGAAAGACCGGAAGGGCGCGCTGTTCCTGGCGGTGGTGGAGGCCGGGACGCCCGTGTCGATGCGGGCGCTGGAAAAGCGGCTGGGGGCGGCGCGGCTGTCGTTCGGGCGGCCCGAGCTGCTGGCCGAGGTGCTGGGCGTGACGCCGGGGGCGGTGACGCCCTTTGCGCTGATGAACGCCGCGCCCGGCCGGTTGGCGGTGGTGCTGGACGAGGCCCTGATGGGCTTTGACACCGTGCACTTCCACCCGCTGCGGAATGACGTGACGTTGGGGGTCAGTCCCGCAGGATTGCTGGCTTTTCTCGCCGCGACCGGGCACGAGCCCATCCGGTTCGCCTTTCGGGAGCTGCCGGGCCCCCCTATATAGTCGGCTTCAAGACTTCAGCCCTTTTCGAGTTCGAGATGTCCGACCCCACGCTTGCCCCCGCCGACACCGCCGCGCCGCTGATCAAGGACACGACGGATCGCGGCTTTGCGGCCGACGTGATCCAGGAATCGATGAACCAGCCGGTCATCGTAGATTTCTGGGCGCCGTGGTGCGGGCCGTGCAAGCAGCTGACCCCTGTGCTGGAGCGCCAGGTCGCCGCCGCCAAGGGCGCGGTGAAGCTGGTGAAGATCAATATCGACGAGAACCCGCAGATCGCGGGGCGGCTGCGCATCCAGTCGATCCCGGCGGTCTATGCCTTCCGGGGCGGCCAGCCGGTGGACGGCTTCATGGGCGCGCTGCCCGAAAGCCAGGTGAAGGATTTCATCAAGCGCCTCGCGGCGGCGGCCGGCGGCGGCCCCTCGGCGGTGGACGAGCTGGTGGCGGGCGCGAAAGAGGCGCTGGAGGCGGGCGAGGTGGCCGTGGCGGCGCAGGCCTTCAGCGAAGCCCTGCAGGCCGAGCCCGACAATGTCGCGGCGCTGGCGGGGCTGGCGCGCTGTTATCTCGCGACCGGCGATCTGGAGGGCGCCAAGCAGGTGCTGGCCGCCGTGCCGGAAGAGGCGCGCGGCAATGAAGACGTGAAGGCCGTGGAATCGGCCCTGGCGCTGGCCGAAAAGGCGGGGCCTGCGGGCGAGAGCGCGAAATTCGCCGCGCTGGTGGAGGCCGAGCCGGACAATCTGCAGCATCGCTACGACTATGCCATGGCGCTGCTGGCCGAGAACGAGACCGAGAAGGCGATGGACGAGCTGCTCGCCATCTTCAAGCGCGATCGCAAATGGGAAGACGAGAAGGCGCGCAAGGAATTGCTGACGCTGTTCGAGGCGCTGGGCGCGGCCGATCCGCTGGTCGCGGCGGGGCGGCGCAAGCTCGCCTCGCTGCTGTTCAGTTGAGCCCGGCGATGCACGTCTGGCCGGTCCTCTACAAGAGCGCGGACGATCTGCCCGCGATCATTCCGGTGTTCCCGCTGTCGGGCGCGGTGTTCTTTCCGCGCGCCAACCTGCCGCTCAACATCTTCGAGCCGCGCTACCTCGCCATGGTGGACGATGCGATGCGCACCCAGCGCATCATCGGCATGATCCAGCCCGCCGGCGAAGGGGCGCGGCCGCCGCTGCATGCGGTGGGCTGCGCCGGCCGCATCACGCAATACGGCGAGACCGATGACGGGCGCATGGTGATCTCGATGCGCGGCATCTGCCGCTTCCGCGTGGGCGAGGAGCTGACGGTGATGACGCCCTATCGTCAGGTGCGCGCCGACTATGCGCCGTTCGCGGAGGATTTCCGCGAGGCCGAGCCGGGCGAGCAGGAGGCGGCGTTCGACCGCCGCGCCTATCTGGCGACGCTCAGGCTCTATCTCAAAGCCATCGCGGTGCAGATCGACTGGGACTGGGTGGAGAAGGCCCCGGTGGAGGTGTTGATCAACGCCTTCGCGATGCTCGCGCCGCTGGCGCCCGCCGAGAAGCAGGCGCTGCTGGAAGCCGCCGACCTGAAGACGCGCACCGCGGCTGCGGTGACGCTGATGGACGTCGCCATCGCCGAAGCCGGGATCGCCGCCGGCGGCGCCCCGGGCGGCTCGTCGATCAACTAGGAACGCCACATGGACGCCGACCCCAAGCTGCTTGAAATCCTGGTGTGCCCGCAGACGCGCGGCCCGCTGAGCTATGACCGCGAGAAGCAGGAGCTGATCAGCCGTCAGGCGGGGCTCGCCTTTCCCATCCGCGACGGCATTCCGATCATGCTGGTCGGCGAGGCGCGCGAGCTGAGCGACGCGGAGCGCCGCGCGCGATGAGCGCCCCTCCGGCCGGCGCGGCGCCCTGGCCGGTGGAGCTGCGCTATGTGCGCGCGGCCCGCGTGCTGGAGATCGACTATGACGACGGCGCGCGCTTCGCGCTGAGCGCCGAGACGCTGCGGGTGAATTCGCCCTCGGCCGAAGTGCGCGGCCATGGCGGCGCCAAGCCGCCGCCGGTGACGGGCAAGCAGAACGTCGCGATCGAGCGGATCGAGCGGGTGGGCAATTATGCCGCGCGGCTGGTGTTCGACGACGGCCATGCGACGGGGCTTTATACCTGGGCCTATCTGCGCCAGCTGGGCGAGGCCGGCTGATGGCGGGCGTGAATCCCGACCTGCTGTGGACGATCGCGGTGTGCTTCGCGGTGGTGACGGCGGTGGGCCTGCGTCATCGCATCAAGGCGTGGTTCGAGCGCGCGGAAGCCAACAAGCTGGCGCTGAGGGCCGAGCAGGACCGCCAGTCGAAAGATCCGCTGGCGCATTTCTACATGACCGTCGCCGAGATCGACGCGCGCACGCCGCAGCCCGAAACCTTCGAACGGTTCGGGCGGACGATCTGGAAATTCGAGGGCAAGAACCACCTCAATCAGGAAGACGCCGACGAGGCGCGGCGGCAGGCGGTGCTGCGCGAGGCGCGCGCCTTCTATCAGGACGTCGACAGGCTCAGACTCGGCCGCCGGTGAGGAGGCGCGGCGCGCCCTCGCCATGGCCGCCGCCGGCGGCGCGGGCGAGCAGGCGGCGCAGCGGCGGCACGGCGTTGACGAGGCCAAGGCCGGTTTCGCGAACCGCGCGCAGCGGCGCGATGTCGTTGGAGAAGAGGCGGTTGAGCGCCTCGGTGGTCGCGCCCATCAGCGTGGCGTTGATGCGGTGGCGGCGCTGATAGGCCTCGAGCGGCGCCGTGCCGCCGATATCCAGCCCCAGCCTGCCGGCGTCGGCGACGGCTTCGGCCAGCGCGGCGACGCCCCGCATCCCCAGATTGATCCCCTGTCCGGCGAGCGGGTGGACGACATGGGCGGCGTCGCCGATGAGGGCGAAGCGGCGGGCGACATAGTCGCGGGCGAGCTGGGCGGTGAGCGGATAGCCGAAGCGCGGGCCGACGACGCGCACCGCGCCCAGGAAGTCGGTGAAGCGCCGCGCGATCTCGGCGTTGAAATCGTCTTCGCCGAGCGCGAGGAAGCCCGGCGCGAGATCCTCGCGCTCGGCCCAGACCAGCGATGAGCGGTTGCCGGTCATCGGCAGGATCGCGAACGAGCCCGACGGCAGGAAGTATTCCTGCGCGACGCTTTCGTGCGGGCGCTCGTGCGCGACGGTGCAGACGATGCCCCACTGCTTGTACGACCAGCCCGAGGTCTTGATGCCGTAGGCGTCGCGCAGCGGACTGTTGCGGCCTTCGGCGGCGACGAGAAGGCGCGCCGTGGCGCTTGCCCCGTCCGAGAGCTGCGCCGTGACGCCCGCCGGCGTGCTGGCGGCGGCGGCGATACGCCGGCCGGGCAGCAGGCTGAGGCCGGGGGTCCGGCGGGCGCGGGCCAGCAGCGCCGTGCGCAGGTGCCGGTTTTCGACCATGTCGAAGGCCGGCACGTCGCCGTCATTTTCCCCGATATGCAGGAAGAAGGGCGAGGCGCCGCCTTCGAGCGTGCCGCCCGAGACGACGATGTCGGTGACGGTCTGGTATTCGGCGATGCCGTCCCAGACCTCCAGGGTTTCGAGCATGCGGCGGACATCGGGCGCGATGGCCGAGACGCGGCCGTCGAATTCCGGGGCGAGCGCCGCATCGAGATCGCCGGCCTCGACGACCGCCGCCGCATAGCCGGCCCCGGCCAGGGCGATGCCGAGCGCCAGCCCCGCAAATCCGCCGCCGGAGATGAGAATTTCGGTGTCGTGCGCGCCGCTCATGGCGCGTTTGTGTGCGCCAGCGCAGGGCGGACGTCCACCCCCAAAAGCGCCTGCCTAATAGTTGTGCATTCGCGATCTTCTGATGACGATTTAGTCATCATTTGACGCGGCAAGCCGGCGCCCTGGCGCGCCCTCGGTGAATTCTCCTTCCCGATCAGCGCGTTAGCGTTCCGGCGGCAAGTGGCACGGGTCTTGATTCTATCGACCGGCTTAACCACCGAATCCGCGTACTTGGGGCGGACGCAAAAGCAAGGGGGGCTGAATGAAGCTCATCACCGCCGTCATCAAACCGTTCAAGCTGGACGAGGTCCGCGAGGCGCTCACCGCGCTCGGCGTCATGGGCCTCACCGTTACTGAGGTCAAAGGCTATGGCCGCCAGAAGGGCCATACCGAAATCTACCGAGGCGCCGAATACGCCATCAGCTTCGTGCCCAAGCTGAAGCTGGAAGTGGCCGTGAAGACGGAGCTGGTCGATGCGGTGATCGAGGCGATCGTCTCGAAGGCCAAGACCGGCCAGATCGGCGACGGAAAGATTTTCGTCTACCCGCTGGATCACGTGGTGCGCATCCGCACCGGCGAAACCGACACCGAGGCGCTCTGATCATGGACGCCAGCAACTCTTACGGACATAGCCAAGGGGAACAGAGAATGTCCTTGATCAATCGCCTGACGGGCGCGTTCGGCGTCGGGGCGCTGTCGGCGCTCGGACTTGCCGGCGCTGCGCTCGCGCAGGATGCCGAATCCACCATCGTCGCGGGCGACACCGCCTGGATGCTCACCTCCACCGTGCTCGTCACGCTGATGGCGGTGCCGGCGATCGGCCTGTTCTACGGCGGCCTCGTCCGCTCCAAGAACATGCTGTCGGTGCTGACGCAGACCTTCGGCATTTTCGCGCTCGGCTGCCTCGTGTGGCTGCTGTGGGGCTACAGCCTCGCCTTCACCTCGAACGCGTCGGAAGCGACCAACGCCTTTATCGGCGGCTTCGACCAGTTCTTCCTCAAGATGTCGACGCCGGATGCGGCCTCGCCGGTCCTCTCGAACATTCCCGACTATGTCTTCATCTGCTTCCAGATGACCTTCGCGGCCCTCACGGCCTCGCTGATCGTCGGCGGCTTCGCTGAACGCATCAAGTATTCGGGCCTGCTCGCCTTCACGGTGCTGTGGATCACGCTCGTCTATGTGCCGATCGCACACATCGTGTGGGGCGGCGGGTTCCTGTTCGCCGACGGGGCGCTGGACTTTGCGGGCGGCACGGTCGTTCACATCAATGCCGGTATCGCGGCGCTGGTGGGTGCGATCATCGTCGGCAAGCGCGTGGGCTACGGCAAGGACGCCATGCCGCCGCACTCGCTGACCATGACCATGATCGGCGCCTCGCTGCTGTGGGTGGGCTGGTTCGGCTTCAACGCGGGCTCCGCCGGCGCCGCCAACGGCACGGCCGGTCTCGCGATGGTCACGACCTTCGCCGCCACCGCCGCTGCCGCGCTCGCCTGGCACTTCGCCGAATGGCTGATCAAGGGCCACCCCAGCCTGCTCGGCCTCGTCTCGGGCGCCATTGCCGGCCTCGTGGCCGTCACCCCGGCGGCCGGCTTCGTCGGCCCGATGGGCGCGATCATCCTCGGCCTCATCGCTGGCGTGCTCTGCTTCTTCGCCTGCACGGGCCTGAAGAACGCGCTGAAGTATGACGACTCGCTCGATGTGTTCGGCGTCCACGGCGTCGGCGGCATCATCGGCGCTCTCGGCACGGCCATCTTCGCGGCCGCCAGCCTCGGCGGCGTGAAGGGCGACGACTACGACATGATGGCGCAGCTGATGATCCAGCTGAAATCGGTCGGCTTCACGCTCGTCTATGGCGGCGTGGTGAGCGCGGTCCTCTTCATCATCGTCAAGGTTCTCTTCGGGGTCCGCGTCAAGGAAGACGCCGAGCGCGAAGGCCTCGACATCACCACGCACGGCGAGCGCGCCTATAACATGTAGGCGACCGCCAGGGCATGGCCCCGAAAAGTGAGTTCGGTTTTCGGATAAGGCCATGCCCCACTGAATTTGAACCGGCCGTCCGTCTCTCCTCCTGACGGCTCCACACTGGGCCCGGCCTCACCGCCGGGCCCTTTCTTTTTTTGATCAGGGCCGGCGGGCCATCAGGCCGGACAACGCCTCCAGCGCCGCCTTGAGGCGGACGCGGTCGGGGATCGCGCCGAGCGACAGGCGCACGGCGTCGGGCGCGGCGGCGGCATCGACCGCGAAGGCATCCGACGGCATCAGGCCAAGACCTAGAGCGCGCGCGGCGGCGATCAGTCCGGCCCGATCCCAGTGGCGCGGCAGGGTCTGCCAGACATGCAGGCCGCCGGGATGCGCCGCCCCGCCGGGGGGCAGGATGCGCCGCGCGAGCGCCTGGCGCGCCTCTGCCTCCGCGCGCACCCCGTCGCGCAGCGCCGCCGCTGAACCGTCGCGTATCCAGCGCGCGGCGAGCGCCGCCATCAACGGCGCAACGGACTGGGTGATCGCGCGCAAGGCGGCGGTCAGGGCGGACGCGGCCTCGCCATCGGGGGCTGTGACGAAGGCGGTGCGCAGGCCGGGCGTCAGGCATTTGGCGAGCGTCGAGATGTGCCAGCTCCGCTCGGGCGCGAGCGATGCGATCGCCGGCAGCGGTCGCTGCAGAAGGGCGGCGTAGGGGTCGTCCTCGATGACGCCGAGCCCCTCGGCCCGCGCGACGTCCGCCATGGCGCTGCGCGCTGCGAGCGGCATGGTGGCGGTCGTCGGGTTCTGCATGGTGGGGGTCACCGATACGAGGCGGGCGCCGGTGCGACGGGCCGCCTTGCGCAGCGCGTCGGGGTCCATCCCGTCCGGCCCCATGGCGACGCCGACGAGCCTGAGCCGCAGCGCGCGCGCCGCCGCGATAAGGCCGGGATAGCTCAACGCTTCGCACAGCACGGTGTCGCCGGGCGCGGCGAGGGTCGTCAGGATCGCCGTCAGCGCCGGCTGGGCCCCCGCCGAAACGGCGATGCGC
>JAKOQZ010000081.1 GCA_029778105.1 Pseudomonadota bacterium
CAGCTGATCCGCGCCTATCGCGCGCGCGGCCATCTGGCGGCCAATCTCGATCCGCTGAAGATCAGCCCCGAGCGTCACCATCCCGAACTGGACCCGTTCAACTACGGCTTCCTGCCGCAGGATATGGATCGCCCGGTCTTCCTCGATAACGTGCTGGGTCTTCAGTACGCGACGATGAAGGAGATTCTCGAGATCTGCCGCGCCACCTATTGCGGCAATATCGGCTATGAGTTCGTGCACGTGACGAACCCCGACGAGAAGCGCTGGATTCAGGAGCGCGTCGAGGGCCGCGACAAGGGCGCGTCGTTCACGCCGGAAGGCAAGAAGGCGATCCTCAACAAGCTCATCGAGGCGGAAGGCTTCGAGACGTTCTGCACGCGCAAGTTCACCGGCACCAAGCGTTTCGGCCTGGACGGCGGCGAGGCGCTGATCCCGGCGCTGGAGCAGATCATCAAGCGCGGCGGCGCGCTGGGCGCCCGCGAGATCGCCTTCGGCATGGCCCATCGCGGCCGTCTCAACGTGCTCGCGAACGTGCTGTCCAAGCCCTACCACCAGATTTTCCACGAGTTCCAGGGCGGCTCGTCTTCGCCGAAGGATGTCGGCGGCTCGGGCGACGTGAAGTATCACCTGGGCGCGTCATCGGACCGCGCCTTCGACGGCAATCTGGTGCATCTGTCTCTGGCGCCCAACCCCTCGCATCTGGAAGCGGTGAACCCGGTCGTTCTGGGCAAGTCGCGCGCCAAGCAGGTGCAGTTCGGCAACGGCAACGCCGAAATCGCGCGTACGCAGGTCATCCCCGTTCTGCTGCACGGCGACGCCGCCTTCGCGGGCCAGGGCGTGGTGGCCGAATGCTTCGCCATGTCTGGCACGCGCGGCTATCGCATCGGCGGAACCATTCATATCGTCGTGAACAACCAGATCGGCTTCACGACCTCGCCGCACCACGCGCGATCCTCGCCGTATCCGTCGGATGTGGCGAAGATGGTGGAAGCGCCGATCATGCACGTGAACGGCGACGACCCGGAGGCGGTGGTGCACGCGGCGCGCATCGCCACCGACTATCGCCAGACCTTCCAGAAGGACGTCGTCGTCGACATCTTCTGCTATCGCCGCTTCGGCCATAACGAGACGCTGGAGCCGACCTTCACCCAGCCTCTGATGTACCGGGCGATCAAGGACCATCCTTCGACGCTTGGCATCTATGAGAAGAAGCTGGTCGAGGAAGGCACGCTGTCCGCCGAAGAGGCGCAGCAGATGCGCGATGCGTTCTCCGCGCGTCTCGACAGCGAGCTGGAAGCCTCCAAGTCGTTCAAGCCCAACAAGGCCGACTGGCTGGATGGCGTCTGGTCGGGTCTCGACGCCGGTCAGGGCGTCTACAAGCGCGGCGACACCGCCGTGCCGCTGGAGACGCTGCAGGAGATCGGCAAGGCGCTCTCCACGGTGCCCGATACGTTCAACGCCCACCGCACCGTGGCGCGCCAGCTGGCGGCCAAGGCGGCGATGTTCGAGACCGGGCAGGGCATCGACTGGGCGACGGCCGAGGCGCTGGCTTTCGGCACGCTGGCGCTGGAAGGGGTGCGTACGCGCCTCTCGGGCCAGGATAGCCGCGAAGGCACGTTCAGCCAGCGCCACGCCGCGCTGGTCGACCAGGCCGACGAACATCGCTACGTACTGCTCAATCACATCCGCCCGGGCCAGCAGGCCGAGGTCGAGGTGATCGACTCGCTGCTGTCGGAATTCGCCGTTCTGGGCTTCGAGTACGGCTATTCGCTGGCGGCGCCCAACACGCTGGTGCTGTGGGAGGCGCAGTTCGGCGACTTCTCGAACGGCGCGCAGGTCATCATCGACCAGTTCATCGCGTCAGGCGAAACGAAGTGGCTGCGGCTCTCGGGCCTCGTGATGCTTCTGCCGCACGGCTATGAGGGTCAGGGGCCGGAGCACTCCAGCGCGCGGCCCGAGCGCTTCCTGCAGATGTGCGCGGAAAAGAACATGCAGATCGCGAACATCACGACGCCGGCGAATTATTTCCATGCGCTGCGCCGCCAGATCCGCCGCAATCACCGCAAGCCGCTGGTGCTGATGACGCCGAAATCGCTGCTGCGTCACAAGCGGGCGACCTCTGCGCTGGTCGAGATGGGGCCGGGCACGTCGTTCCACCGCCTGCTGTGGGACGATGCCGAGATGCGCCCCGGCTACAGCGTGAAGCTGAAGGCCGACAAGGATATCCGCCGCGTGATCCTGTGCTCGGGCAAGGTCTATTTCGACCTCTTCGAGGAGCGCGAGAAGCGCGGCATCGACGATGTTCAGCTGATCCGCGTGGAGCAGCTTTATCCCTATCCGGAAGACGCCATGGAGCGCGAGTTGCTGCGCTTCAAACAGGCCGACGTGATGTGGGTGCAGGAAGAGCCCAGGAACATGGGCTACTGGACCTATATCAATCCGCTTCTGGAAGAGACGATGGTGAAAACCGGCAATCGCAACGGCCGTCCGCGTTATGCGGGCCGCGCGGCGGCGGCCTCGCCCGCCACCGGCCTTTCCAGCACCCACCAGGCCGAACTCAAGGCCTTCCTCGACGAAGCCTTCTCCGCCTGACGGAAAGAGACAATGACCGACATCACCGTTCCCAATATGGGCGAAAGCGTCACCGAAGCGACGATCGCCAAGTGGTTCAAGAAGGTCGGCGACACCGTCGCCGCCGATGAAGTGCTGGCCGAACTGGAAACCGACAAGGTGACGGTCGAAGTGCCGGCGCCGCAGGCCGGCGTCATCGCCTCGCTGAGCGTCGCCGAAGGCGGCACGGTCGCGCCGGGAGCGGTGATCGGCACGATCGAGGCGGGCGGCGCCGCCGCTGCGCCCAAGCCCGCCGAAGCGCCCAAGCCTGTCGAGACCCCGAAGCCGGCTGAAGCGCCTAAGGCCGAGGCGCCCAAATCCGAAGCGCCGAAGCCTGCGCCCGTCGAGGCCAAGGATAACGGTCCCGCCGTCGCGCGCATCGTCGCCGAGACCGGCGCGGACACCTCGAAGATCGATGGCACCGGCAAGGACGGCCGCGTGACCAAAGGCGATGTCCTCGCCGCGCTGGAGAATGTGGCCGCGCAGGTGAAGCAGGGCGTCGCTGCCCCGGCCGCCGCGCCGCATACGCCGCGCGAAACCGGCCCGCGCGAAGAGCGCGTGAAGATGACGCGTCTGCGCCAGACGATCGCGCGCCGTCTCAAGGAAGCGCAGAACACGGCGGCGATGCTGACGACGTTCAACGAAGCCGACATGAGCCAGATCATGGCGCTTCGCAAGGAACACCAGGACGCCTTCGAGAAGCGTCATGGCGTGCGCATCGGCTTCATGTCGTTCTTCGTGAAAGCGTGCGTGGCCGCCCTGAAGGAAATCCCCTCGGTGAACGCCGAGATCGACGGCGACGACGTCATCTACAAGAATTTCTATGACATCGGCGTGGCGGTCGGCACCGACAAGGGCCTGGTAGTGCCGGTGCTGCGCGACGCCGACGCCAAGGGCTTCGCCGAGATCGAGAAGGGCATCGCCGATCTGGGCGCCAAGGCGCGCGACGGCAAGCTGAAGATCGACGACATGCAGGGCGCGACGTTCACGATCTCGAACGGCGGCGTCTATGGCTCGCTGATGTCGACGCCGATCCTCAACGCGCCGCAGTCCGGCGTGCTGGGCATGCACAAGATCCAGGATCGCCCCGTGGTGGTGAGCGGTCAGGTCGTGGTGCGCCCGATGATGTACCTGGCGCTGAGCTACGATCATCGTCTGGTCGACGGCAAGGAAGCGGTCACCTTCCTCGTCCGCGTGAAGGAAGCGCTCGAGAATCCCGTGCGCCTGGTTCTGGAGGTTTGAGGCATGGCCGACGTCTATGATGTCGTCGTCATCGGCGGCGGCCCCGGCGGTTACAACGCCGCGATCCGCGCCGGTCAGCTGGGCCTGAAAACCGCGTGCATCGAAAAGCGCGACGCCAAAGGTGCGGTGGCGTTCGGCGGCACGTGCCTCAATGTCGGATGCATCCCCTCCAAGGCGCTTCTTCATGCCTCGCAGCGCTTTGAAGACGCGCGCGACCATTACGCGGCGATCGGCATCAATGCGGCGGTGGAATTGAACCTGCCTGTGATGCAGACCCATCGCGAGAAGACGGTCGACGGATTGGTGAAGGGCGTGTCGTTCCTGTTCAAGAAGAACAAGGTCGATCCCTATTTCGGAACTGGCCGTATCGTTTCGCCCACCGAGGTGGAGGTGACCGGCGCGGACGGCACCAAGCAGACGCTGGCGACGAAGAACATCATCATCGCGACCGGCTCGGATGTGACGCCTCTGCCGGGGGTGACGATCGACGAAAAGCGCATCGTTTCCTCCACCGGCGCGCTGACGCTGGCCGAGGTGCCCAAGAAGCTGATCGTGATCGGCGCGGGCGTGATCGGGCTCGAACTCGGCTCGGTGTGGCGGCGACTCGGGGCCGAGGTGCAGGTGATCGAATTCCTCGACCGCATCACGCCTGGCGTCGATGGCGAGGTCGCCAAGGAATTCCAGAAGGTGCTGACGCGCCAGGGCATGAGCTTCAAGCTCGGCCACAAGGTGACGAAGGCGGAGACGAGCGACACGGGCGTCACGCTGACCGTCGAGCCGGCGGCCGGCGGCGCGGCGGAAACGGTGAGCGCCGATGTCGTGCTCGTCTGCATCGGCCGCCGCCCCTATATCGAGGGCCTGGGCGCGAATGAGGCGGGCGTCAAGGTCGATGGCCGCGGCCGCGTCGAGACCGATGGTCACGGCCGCACCAATGTGCCTGGCATCTGGGTTGTCGGCGACGTGACCACGGGACCGATGCTGGCGCACAAAGCCGAAGATGAAGGCTGTGCGGTCGCCGAACTGATCGCCGGCAAGGCCGGTCACGTGAACTACGACATCATCCCTTCGGTCGTTTACACACATCCGGAAGTGGCGAGCGTCGGCAAGACCGAGGAAGAGCTCAAGGCCGCCGGCGTCGCCTACAAGTCGGGCAAATTCCCCTTCACGGCCAATGCGCGGGCGCGGACGATCGCGGAGAAGGACGGGTTCGTGAAGATCCTGGCCGACGCCAGGACAGATCGCGTTCTGGGCTGCCACATCATCGGGCCTGAGGCTGGCACGCTGGTGATGGAAGTGGCGGTGGCGATGGAGTTCGGCGGTTCGTCGGAAGACATCGCGCGCACCTGCCACCCGCACCCGACGCTGACCGAGGCCGTGCGGCAGGCGGCGATGGGCGTCGAAAACCGCATCATGCAGATGTGATGAGCGGCGCGGCGTTTCATATCGCGCGCGCCCGCCATCACGATCTCGCCGAAGCGGCCGCGCTATATCACCGTGTGGCGACCGCGACGCTGCACTGGATGCCGCCCAACAGCTTTACGCCGGCTGTGTTCATGGAACAGGCACGGTACGAGACGATCTGGCTCGCCTGGGAAGAGGGGCGGATCGTCGGGGTCGCGGCGCTGTATGAGCCGGACAGCTTTCTGCACTCGCTCTATGTCGACGCCGGGCGTCAGGGCCGGGGGATCGGGCTGGCGCTGTTGAACACGGTCGCCGCGGCCGCCCGCGATCCTCTGTCGCTCAAGGTCGAGGCGCAGAACCTGCGGGCCCGCCGCTTTTATGCCCGCGAGGGCTTTTCAGAGCGCGAGACCGGCATGTCGGACGGGTCTGAGTGGATCTTGCTTTCCAGATGAACCGCCCGATCCCCCCTATGCTTACCGGCCGTTAGCCAAGACGGCTGCGGGAACTCGGGCGATGTCCGGCGCAGATTGGGGCTGTTCCCTAAAATGCCACGCATCTCATTTACCGGCCATGAGGCGTTGGCGTGTTAAGAGCCAATTCATGCGTGTCCTTGCCTATATCGCCGCGTTCGGCCTGGTCATCTTTGTCGGGTTCCACCTGATCACCGATGGCTATCCCAGCTTTCTGCGTCAGACGCATTCGCAGCTGGCGGCGCAGATCCTGACGCTTGGCACGCTGATGCTGACCTGCGCCGCGACGTTCTGGGCGGTTCGCCGGCTTCCCTGACCGGACCCTAAGCCGCCTTGCCGCGAGCGGAGTCGTAGACCGCCAGAAGCTTTGCCTCGTCCACGGCGGTGTAGCGCTGTGTCGTCGACAGCGAGGCATGCCCCAGCAGATCCTGGATCGCCCTGAGATCGCCCCCGTTCTGCAGCAGGTGCGTCGCGAAGGAATGGCGCAGCGCGTGCGGCGTGGCGCTTGGCGGCAGGCCCAGCTGGATGCGCAACGTCTCCATCACCTTCTGCACCGGGCGTGGGCCAAGCGGCTTGCCGGTCTTGCTGAAGAAAAGCGGGCCGGACCGCTCGATCGGGAACGGACAAAGCGCGGCGTAGCGGGAGATTGCGGACCCGATCGCGGGCAGCAGCGGCACGACGCGTTCGCGGCCGCCCTTGCCGGTGACGCGCAAAGCGGGTGCGTCGGCGTCGGCGCCCGTCAGCGCCAGTGCTTCGGAAATGCGCAGGCCGGCCCCGTAGAGCAGCGTCAGCACGGCCTCGTCGCGGGCGCGTTCCCACGGTTCGCCGGAAAGTCCGCGTCCGGTCGCGCCGGCTTCTACAAGCGTCTGGCGTGCGGCGTCGGCCGCCAGCGGGCGCGGCAAGGTGCGCGGCTGCTTCGGGGCGGCCACCTGCATCAGCGCTGCATTGGCGATGGATTTGCGGCGTTCCAGGAAGCGATGAAAGGCGCGCACGGAGGCCAGCGTCCGCGCCAGGGAGCGCGCTGAAAGGCCCTCGCCCCGTCGGCTGGCCAGAAAGGCGCGCAGGTCGCCCGCGGAAAGTGTCTTCAACGCTTCGGCGTCCGGAGCTGTCCCCAGGTGGCGCATCAGGAAATCGAGCCAGCGCTCCACATCGTCGCCGTAGGCGCGCACGGTGCGGGGGCTCGCCCGCTTCTCGCTGGCGAGAAAGGTGAGCCATTCGGTGAAGAGCGCCCGGGCCGACATCGCCAGACGGTGCGGCCCGCCGGGTTAAGGGCGGCTAAAGCCCGCTTGATCTGGCTCAAGGCGGACTTGGGGCGGCCTTGCGACAAAGCGCCATGGCAAAACGCGTCCTGCTCATCAACGGGCATCCAGATCCGCGCTCCTCGACCTTTATCGGGGCGCTCGCCGATGCCTATGCGGCGGGCGCCAAGACCGGCGGGCACGAGGTGCGACGGCTCGATATCGGTGCGTTGGACATCGACTTCCTGCACTCCGCTGCAGAATTCACCGAAGCGCCGCGCGATGCCGCCATGAAGGCGGCGCAGGACGACATTTCCTGGGCCCAGCATGTCGTCTTCATCTTTCCCCTCTGGCTCGCGGCGCCGCCAGCCAAGCTCAAGGCGTTTCTGGAGCAGACTTTTCGCTACGGCTTTGCCTTGCCGAAGGAATCGAAGGGTTTTCCGCGCGGCCTGCTGGGCGGGCGCTCGGCCCGGGTCATCGCGACCATGGGGATGCCGGGGCTGATCTACCGCCTCTGGTTCGGCGCTGCGGGTCTGCGTGCGCTGGAAAGCGGCGTATTGCGGCTGTCAGGCTTTTCTCCGGTTCGTCGCACAATCCTTGGCGGCATGGGCGCAATGAATCCGGAAATCGCCGCGAAACATATCAAGGCCGTCGCCGACCTGGGTCGTCAGGCGCTCTAGACGGGCAGGGTCAAAGAATGGACTGCCCCGTCTTCGCCCAGTCGGCGTTGAAGGCGTCGAGCCCCTTGTCGGTCAGCGGGTGCTTCACCAGCTCGCGCAACACGCCCGGCGGCACGGTCGCAACATCGCTGCCAGCGAGCGCGGCCTGCTTCACATGCTCGGACGAACGGATCGAGGCCGACAGGATCTCGGTCTTCAGCGACCCGTAATTGTCGTAGATCCGCCGGATGTCGCGGATGAGCTGCATGCCGTCCTCGCCGATATCGTCGAGCCGGCCGATGAAAGGCGAGATATAGGCCGCGCCCGCCTTGGCCGCGAGCAGCGCCTGGTTGGCCGAAAAGCACAGCGTCACGTTGCAGGCGACGCCTTCCGAGGACAGCGCCTTGCAGGCCTTGAGCCCGTCCCAGGTGAGCGGCAGCTTGATCGCCACGTTGGGGGCGATGCGGCGCAGTACAGCGGCCTCTTTCAGCATCGTCTCCACGTCCATCGCCGTCACCTCGGCGCTGACCGGGCCCGGAACAACGGCGCAGATCTCAGCGATCACGTCGAGAAACTTGCGGCCTGATTTGGCGATGAGGGACGGGTTGGTGGTCACCCCGTCCAGCACGCCGGTGGCGGCGAGGTCCTTGATTTCCGCGACATCGGCGGTGTCGACGAAGAACTTCATGGGATCACCCTTGCCTGACGCGCTGCGGATCGCGATTTTGCACCGATGGACGACAGCAGGGTGACCGTTCAGAGCGTCAGCGTGCTGCTCCCCGGCGGCGCGCCGGGGCCTTTCGATTACGCGAAGGGGGGGCATGACCTCAAGCGCGGCGATGTCGTTGCGGTGCCGCTCGGCCGGCGCGAGGTCACGGGCGTCGTCTGGGGGCCGGGTACGGGCGAGGTCGGCCATAATCGTCTCAAGGCGGTTTCGGGTCTGCTGGACCTGCCGCCGCTGCCCAGTCTGATCTGCGATTTCGTCGACTGGATGGCGGGCTACACGGTCTCGCCCAAGGGCAACGTGCTGGCGCTGGCGCTGCGGTCTGCGGAGGCGGGTCCGCAGAAGACCAAGCTTTTGTTCCGGCGCGGTGCGCTGGAGCCGGCGCGGATGACGCCGGCCCGGCAAAAGGTGCTGGCCGTCGCATCGGACGGATTGGCGCGCTCGATGGCCGAATGGGCCGAGATGGCCGGCGTCTCCACCGCCACCGTCAAGGGCCTGATTGATGCCGGCGCGCTGGAGGGTGTCGAAGTCCCGGTCTTCCGCGCGCCGCCCGACCCCGACCCTGAGCATATGCATCTGCAGCTTTCGCCGGCGCAGCGCGGCGTGGCCGACGATCTTATCGCCGCTCTGGACAGCGGCTTCTCAGCGACGCTGCTGGATGGCGTCACCGGCTCGGGCAAAACCGAAACTTATTTCGAGGCCGTGGCCGAGGTGCTGCGCCGGGGCGGGCAGGCATTGATCCTTTTGCCCGAGATCGCGCTGACGCATCAGTTCATGGACCGCTTCGAGGCGCGCTTCGGTTGCCGGCCTTGCGAATATCATTCCGACGTGAAGGGGCCGGAGCGCTCGCGCGTCTGGCGCGCGGCGTCCGACGGCAGCGCGCGCGTGGTGGTGGGGGCGCGGTCATCGCTGTTCCTGCCTTATGCCGATCTGAAGCTCATCATCGTGGACGAGGAGCACGACAGCGCCTTCAAGCAGGAAGAAGGCGTCATCTATCATGCGCGCGACATGGCGGTGATGCGCGCGCGGATGGGCGACTTCCCGATCGTCATGGCCTCGGCGACGCCCTCGCTGGAGACGTGGGTGAACGCTCAGCACGGTCGCTATCGGCACCTGACGCTGCCGGCGCGGTTCGGCGTGGCGGTGATGCCTGAGGTGCGGCTGGTCGATCTGAGGCGCGACAGGCCGCCGTCGCAGCGCTTCCTGTCGCCGCCGCTGGAGGCGGCGATTGAAGAGACGCTTCAGAGGAAGGAACAGACGCTTCTGTTCCTCAACCGTCGCGGCTATGCGCCGCTGAACATCTGTCACGAATGCGGCCACCGCATCGAATGTCCGAACTGCTCCGCCTGGCTGGTGGAGCATCGCTTCCGCTCCAAACTGACCTGCCATCATTGCGGCTATGAGCGACCCAAGCCTCACGCCTGTCCGCAATGCGGCACGGCGAATTCCATCGCCTCGTCGGGGCCGGGGGTGGAGCGCATCGCGGAGGAGGTGACCCATCTGTGGCCGGAGGCGCGCGTCGCCATCGCCTCCAGCGACGTGCTGCACGGGCCGACGCAGACGCAGGAAGCGCTGGCCAGTATGGCCGAGGGCGGGATCGACATCCTGATCGGCACGCAGATCGTGGCGAAGGGACACAATTTCCCGAACCTCACGCTGGTGGGGGTGGTGGATGCCGATCTCGGCCTGTCGGGCGGCGACCCGCGCGCCCGCGAGAGGACCTTTCAACTTCTTCATCAGGTGGCGGGCCGGGCAGGCCGCGCCGAGAAGCCGGGGCGGGCGCTCTTACAGACGCACCAGCCGGAAGACCGGCTGATGCAGGCCATCGCGGCCGGTGACCGCGACGCCTTTCTGACTCTGGAGGCGGAAGACCGCGAGCGGCTCGGCTTCCCGCCGTTCGGGCGCTTTGCGGCGCTGATCCTGTCCAGCGCCGATGAGGCGCTGCTGGAGGCCTATGCCCGCGATCTCGCGGCGGCGGCCCCGCTGGCCGAGGGCTGCACTGTGTGGGGGCCGGCCCCGGCACTGATGGCGCGCCTCAGGGGCCGGACGCGGCTGCGCTTCCTCGTGAAGACGCAGCGCAATTTCCGCATCCAGGATTTCGTCCGCGCGTGGCTCGCCGCCCTGCCGCCGCCCGGCAAGGTGCGGCTGATTGTCGACATCGACCCGCAGAGCTTCCTCTGACTGCCGCCGCGCGGCATGCTGCGTTTGCTGCGGCGGCAGGACCGCAGATCCGGGAGGCGGCCGATGATGCTCGCAGCAGGTATTTCGATGGTCGCGGCGCTGGGCGGTTCGGGCGCAGCGGAGATGTCCACCCCCATCCAGATCGCGCAGGTCTCGCAGTATTACGTCTATTGCATCGGGGACACGACGAGCGTCGAGCAATGGGACCTTGAGCAGATGAAGGTCCGCCGCGGTTCGGATGTGTGTCTGCTCCATACCGACACCTCGGCGTCCGGCGCGCAGGACTGGATGGAGAAGAACTTCCCCACCAAAGCGTGCCATTGCGACAACTGATCCCTCGTTCAAGCCCGGCTTAACCGTCGGGCCCTTGAGCGGCCGGCGCGCGTCGCCATCTCCGGTTCAGCCGCCGTTCAGGCGCAAGACGGCTTTCTGGCACCGTCAAAACGGAGGGATGGACGATGGATATTCTCATCGCTGCAGCGCTGGCCTTCGCCGCGTTCATCTATGCTGCCGTGCCCGATACCACGCCGCGCGGGCCGTCGGAGCCGCAGGAAGAAGCGCAGCCTCTGTCCCAGGACGAAGGCTGAGGCCAGGACAGGCGAAACTGGCGCCCGGGATTATTGCCGTTTACGCGCAGGTTATCGCCCGGATGGAATCGCGGCGCGGCGAAAGCGACCGCCTCTCTCGATCTGTTCAGGCATTTTTCCGTCTTTTCCAATGACTTGGCGGGTTATTGCGCCCGCGAAAGTCGCATGGTAGAGGCTCGCGCGCGCTGCGGGGGCGGGTGCGTCAATCTGCCCCTGAAGAACGCGCCTGACGCGTGATTTCCCCGCCGTCCGAACCGCACGCTCCGGTCGTCCTGAAATGGAGGGCCGCCGACAATAACCCGCGCTGGAACAGCGCGCTCGAATGGAGACCAGCTTGGCCGCTTCCGCCTCTCCCAGCCTCGCTGCCGAGCGTTATGCGCAGGCGCTGTTCGAGCTGGCCAAAGATGAGGGCAGCCTCGATGTGGTCGCCGCCGATCTCGGCGCGATCGTCAAGCTGATCGATGAGAGCAAGGATTTCGCCCGCCTGGTGAATTCGCCGGTGATCAGCCGCGACCAGAAGTCGGCGGCGATGGCCGAAATCCTGGAGAAGGCCGGCGCGGTCCAGCTGACCCGCAATTTCATCGGTCTGACGGCCCAGAATCGCCGCCTGTTCCTTCTGCCCCATATCGGCCGCGCCTTCTCGCGGCTGCTGGCGAAGCATCGCGGCGAAATCAATGCCGACGTGAAGACCGCCCACCCGCTCAACGACGCGCAGCTCGCCGATCTGAAGGCGACGCTGAAGGCCGCCTACGGCAAGGAGCCGCTGCTGAACGTGACGGTCGATCCGTCGCTGCTCGCCGGCCTCGTCGTGAAGGTCGGTTCCAAGATGATCGACTCGTCGCTCAAGACGAAACTTAACGCCCTCAAGACCGTACTGACCGAGGCCTGAGCCCCATGAAGATCGACGCCGCGGAAATCTCCGCCATCCTCAAGAAGCAGATCAAGGATTTCGGTTCGGAAGCCGAAGTCACCGAGGTCGGCCAGGTCCTGTCGGTCGGCGACGGTATCGCCCGCATCCACGGCCTCGACAGCGTCCAGGCGGGCGAGATGGTCGAATTCCCCGGCGGCATCAAGGGCATGGCCCTCAACCTCGAAACCGACAATGTCGGCGTCGTGATCTTCGGCTCCGACCGCGACATCAAGGAAGGCGACACCGTCAAGCGCACCGGCTCGATCGTGGACGTGCCGGTCGGCAAGTCGCTGCTGGGCCGCGTGGTCGACCCGCTGGGCAACCCGATCGACGGCAAAGGCCCTATCGTTTCCGACGAGCGCCGCCGCGTCGACGTGAAGGCGCCGGGCATCATTCCGCGCAAGTCGGTGCATGAGCCGATGCAGACCGGCCTCAAGGCCGTCGACTCGCTGATCCCGATCGGCCGCGGCCAGCGCGAGCTGATCATCGGCGACCGCCAGACCGGCAAGACCGCCATCGCGCTCGACACGATCCTCAACCAGAAGGCGACGAACGCCTCGGGCGATGAATCGAAGAAGCTCTACTGCGTCTACGTCGTGATCGGCCAGAAGCGCTCGACCGTCGCCCAGCTGGTGAAGACGCTGGAAGACTTCGGTGCGCTCGAATACTCGACCGTCGTCGCCGCGACCGCGTCGGACCCGGCGCCGCTGCAGTATCTCGCGCCCTTCTCGGGCTGCACGATGGGCGAATATTTCCGCGATAACGGCATGCACGCCGTGATCATCTATGACGATCTTTCCAAGCAGGCCGTTGCCTATCGCCAGATGTCGCTGCTGCTGCGCCGCCCGCCGGGCCGCGAAGCCTATCCCGGCGACGTGTTCTACCTGCACTCGCGCCTTCTGGAACGCGCCGCCAAGATGGGCGACGATGCCGGCAAGGGCTCGCTGACCGCGCTCCCCGTCATTGAAACGCAGGCCGGCGACGTGTCGGCCTACATTCCGACCAACGTGATTTCGATCACCGACGGCCAGATCGTCCTTGAGACCGAACTCTTCTACCAGGGCATCCGC
>JAKOQZ010000082.1 GCA_029778105.1 Pseudomonadota bacterium
AGGCGCCGATCATCTTCTGAACCGGATCGGCGACGCTCATCTGAAGCTGGTCTTCCAAATGATCGCGGAGCGATTTCTCGCGTGTCAGCAGCGCTTCGAGATCAGCGCCTTCGCCGTCGAAGCCGCCGCCGGAGCCGGCCTTGGACCAATCGACCGCGCCGCCCGACAATTCGGCATCGCCGCGCGCCGCGCTGTCGGCGCGGGCTTCGTCGGCATAGACATTCTCAAAGCCGTTATCGAGCGCCGCATCGTGATCGACGCCGCGCTCCAGCGCCTGGTCGAGACGTTCGGGCGCGGCCTGTTCCGCAACGGGGAGCGCCTCGCGTTCATCGGCGGGGCCTTGCGGGCCTTCGCGTTCGAGCAGCGGGTTCCGCTCCAGCTCGTCTTCGACGTAGCTCTGCAATTCCATGTTGGAGAGCTGCAGCAGCTTGATGGCCTGCTGCAACTGCGGCGTCATGACGAGGGCCTGGCCCTGCCTGATCTCCAGTCTTTGACCGAACGCCGCCATCGCCCCTTACAGCACGCTAGAGTGTGAAACGATCGCCGAGATAGACCCGGCGCACGTCGCGGTCGCCGACGATCTCGGCAGGCGTGCCTTCCATCAGGACGCGCCCGTCATGGATGATCGAGGCGCGGTCGATGATGTCGAGCGTTTCGCGGACATTGTGATCGGTGATGAGCACGCCGATGCCGCGATTTTTCAGATGCGTGACGAGGGCGCGGATGTCGCCGACCGCGATGGGGTCGATGCCCGCGAAGGGCTCGTCGAGCAGGATGTAGGACGGGCTTGAGGCCAGCGCCCGCGCGATCTCGACGCGGCGGCGCTCGCCGCCCGAGAGGGCCAGCGCCGGGGTCCGGGCGAGATGTTCGACGCCGAATTCGGCCAGCAGTTCCTGGGTGAGCTGTTTCGCGCGGGCCGGGTTTTTTTCCGAGAGCTCCGCGACCGACATGACGTTGTCTTCGACGGTGAGGCCGCGAAAGATCGAGGCTTCCTGCGGCAGATAGCCGAGCCCCAGCCGGGCGCGGCGATACATGGGCATGGCGGTGACGTCGACGCCGTCGAGCTCGATGGTGCCGTAATCGGCCGGGATGAGGCCCATGATCATGTAGAAGGTGGTGGTCTTGCCGGCGCCGTTGGGGCCGAGCAGGCCGACGCTTTCGCCCCGGCGGACCTCAAGGCTGACGCCACGCACGACCGGGCGCTTGGCGAAGGACTTCCCGATCGCCTTGACCACGAGGCCGCCATTGCCCTGAACCAGCTTGGGTCCGGCACTGCGGGCAGATTTCTCCGCGTTTTCATGGGTCTCAGTGGTCATCGGAACTCCATGGAACGGCCCGCGCGCTTAAGAATGGATGAATGCGGCCGGAATTGGCGCGGTTCTTGCCCTGTTCGTTAACGGCGCATGTTGGCTATTCCGTCGCAGGGCGCAAGCCGCGTGTTGCAGGCGCGAAGATATTCGCGGCTGCACGGTGCGGTCAGCGGTCAGCCAATGCGCGCGGCGTGTCCGCCAGGGTCTCGCGGCGGACCCGGGCCCAGTCCATCAGCGCCAGGAAGACCGGCCCCAGCGCCCGGCCGAGCGCGGTGAGTTCATAGTCCACCTTGGGGGGTACCTGCGGGTGGATGGTGCGCCGGACGACCCCGTCTTCCTCAAGGCTGCGCAGCTGCTGCACCAGCATCTTCTGCGAGACCTCCGGGATGGCGCGCCGCAGTTCGGAAAAGCGCATCACCGGCTCGCCGTAGAGATGGCCGACGATCCGCATCTTCCACCGGCCTTCCAGCACAGCGATCGCCTCTTGAACGTCAGCGACACAGGCGATGCGCGGAACCTTGGGTTCGGCGAGGCGGGGATCGGGCATCGTGTCATCCGACATGCGGTTACCTTTAGGTGTATATGGCACTTTTCCGTCTATTCTTGCCTGATTGAAACCCACCAGACTAGATCGGCGCAAAGGAGACCCGCCGATGCGCGCCTATCGTTTTGACGACGCCCACAAACTGGAGACGCTGCGCGCCCGGGAAGAATCCGTCGAAACGCCACAGCGCGGCGAAGTGCGGGTGCGCGTGCGGGCCGTTTCGCTGAATTACCGCGATATCGCGCTGATCCTGGGGCGGTATGTGTGGGATGCGGTGCCGGGGCTCATTCCGTGCAGCGACGCGGCGGGCGAAATCGAGGCCGTGGGCGAGGGCGTGACCGCGTTCAAGCCGGGCGACCGGGTGATCAGCGTCTTCCATCCGCGCTGGTTCGGCGGCCGGCCGCCCCGGGGGGCGGCCATGCAGACCTATGGCAACGGCGCCGACGGCTGGCTGACGCAATCCAAGGTGGTGTCGCAGGAAGCGGTGGTGCCGCTGCCGGACGGCATATCGTTCGAGGACGGCGCGACTCTGCCGTGTGCCGCGACGACGGCGTGGACCGCCCTGTCGGGCGCTGTGCCGGTGCGCGCCGGGGCGACGGTGCTGACGCTGGGGACGGGCGGCGTTTCGATCTTCGCCGTGCAGCTGGCCAAGGCCATGGGCGCGCGGGTGATCGCGACGACATCCAGCGCGGCGAAGGCGGCGCGCCTGACGGCGCTGGGGGCCGACGCGGTGGTGAATTACACCGAAGTGCCCGAATGGGGCCTGCATGTGCGCAAAGCCCTGACCGGGGGCGCGGGCGTCGACTGCGTGGTGGAGGTCGGCGGCCCGGCGACGGTGTCGGAATCGCTGCGCGCGGTGCGGCCGGGCGGCGAGGTGGTGCTGATCGGGTTCCTGAGCGCGGAGAATCCCGGGATCGACTATTTCCTGCTGAAGGGCAGCAACGCGACGGTGCGCTCGATCGGCGTGGGCGACCGGGCCGCGCTGGAGGATCTGGTGCGGGCCTGGGCCGGAAGCGGGCTGAAGCCGGTGATCGACAGGACGTTCGAGTTCGACGACGCGCAGGCCGCGTTCGCCCATCTGGAGGCGGCGCGGCACGTGGGCAAGGTGGTGATCCGCTGCTGAGCGCCTACTGACCTTTGACCGAGCCGGGCTGAAGGATGCCTTCCACACGCCCGCCGGACGAGGTGAGAACGGCGGTGCCGGCCTTGAGATCGACCACCAGATCGGTGCCGCGCAGCGTGTTGCCGCCCTGGGTAAGGACGACGCCGCCGGAGAGGCGGATCATGCGGGCCTCGGTCTCGTAGACCGCCTTGGGGGCGCGGGCCGTGGCGTCCTTGGAGGTGACGATGACATCGCCGGAAGCGGTGATGCGGGTGAGTTTCGAGTTGGGCGCTTCGGCCATCACCTCGTCGGCGCGCAGGATCATCTCGCCCTGCTGGATCACCACGTCGCCGGAATAGGTGACGGTTTCGGCATTGAAATCGGCGGCCTGGGTGTCGGCCTTGATGGAAATCGGCTTGTCGCTGTCGTCGCCGAGATCGCCGAAGGGCGTCTTGGTTTCGGCCGCAAGGACCGGCGCGGCGGCGAGAGCGGCCATGAGGACAAGGGCGAGGCGCTTCATGGCTTTGGTTCCGAATCGGGCTTCTTCATTTCGGCCGGATTGAGCACCGATTGGACGCCCCCGGTAAAGGTGACGCGTTTGACCGATTTCTCGACCTTGAATCCGCTGGCTTCGATGGTGCCCATCTTGCCCGAAACGCGGACCTTTTCATCGCCTGTGACGATGCCGGCCTTCATGTCGACATCGGCTCTGGTCGTCTCGAAGTGGTATTCGCCGGCCAGGTCGATGGTGACGCCGCCTTCGACGCTGCCCTTGCCGGTTTCGGGCACGATGCCGCCGGACCGGGCGGTGATCAGCATGGTGCCGTCGTCGAGTTCGATGCGGGCGGTGACATCCGTCAGCTGAACGAGGCCCTCGCGGGTCTGGGTGGCCTGGGTCGCCTTGACCTCATAGGGCTTGCCGTTCTCGCCGATGCCTTTGAGCTCGGGCGCGGTCATTTCGATGGCCGGGGTCTGACCGCCGGTCAGCGTGACGTCTTCCTTCTGGTTGAAGACCAGACTGGCGAAGACCGCCGCGACGCAGGCGATCGCCAGCAGCGGCAGGGCGATCTTGAGCCGCTTGACCCGGCGGCGGTGGCGCTCGGCATCGGCGAACCGGGCATCGGCGCGCGCCGCGCCCAGCGTGGCGAGGCGGGGGCGTTCGGGCGACGCGGGCGCGCCCGTCATGCGAGGCCCGCCTTGAGGCAATCGTGGATGTGCAGAAGGCCGGCCGGACGCCCATCCGCATCGACCACCAGCAGCACGGTGATGGCGGCGCGGTTGAGGATGGCGAGCGCTTCCGACGCCAGCGCCGTGGCGGCGACGGTTTTGGGCGCTTTCGTCATCGCGGCGGTGACGGGGCGGCCCGACAGGTTTTCCCCGAAGCGGCGGCGCATATCGCCATCGGTGAGGATGCCGGTGAGGACGCCCGACGCGTCGACGACGCCGGTGCAGCCGAAGCGCTTGTCCGACATGACGCGCACCGCCTCGTCCACCGTGGCGGTTTCGCCGACCAGGGGAATGGCGTCGCCCGTGTGCATCAGATCGGCCACCGTCATCAGCGCCGCGCCCAGCGAGCCGCCGGGGTGGAAATCCTTGTACTGGTCGCGGTTGAAACCGCGCCGCTCCATCAGCGCCACGGCCAGCGCATCGCCCAGCGCCAGCGTCATGGTGGTGGAGGTGGTGGGGGCGAGGCCCATGGGGCACGCCTCTTCCGCCGGGGGCAGGACCAGCGCCACGTCGGCGGATTTCAGCAGCGTGGAGCGCGGGCGCGAGGCGATGCCGATGAGCGGAATGCCGCGCCGGCGCGTGTGCAGGATCATGTCGGCGAGCTCAC
>JAKOQZ010000003.1 GCA_029778105.1 Pseudomonadota bacterium
GATCGGCGTGCTGGCCGCGATGGAGCGCGACGGCATTCTGGTGGACCGCGAGACGCTGTCGCGCCTGTCGGGGCGGTTCGCGCAGAAGATGGGCGCGCTGGAAGCCGAGATCCACGAGCTGGCCGGCGAGAAGTTCAATGTCGGCAGCCCCAAGCAGCTGGGCGACATCCTGTTCGGACGTATGGGTCTGCCGGGCGGCAAGAAGACGGCGTCGGGCGCCTGGTCGACGGATTCATCCGCGCTGGAGGAGCTCGCGGCGCAGGGCCACGCGCTGCCCAAGGTGCTGATGGAGTGGCGGCAGCTGTCCAAGTTGCGCGGCACCTATACCGACGCCCTGCCCGGCTATATCAACCCGCACACCGGGCGCGTGCACACCAGCTTCTCGATGGCCGCGACCTCGACCGGGCGGCTGTCGTCGAGCGAGCCGAATCTTCAGAACATCCCCATCCGCACCGAAGAAGGCCGCTCGATCCGCACCGCCTTCATCGCCGCGCCGGGGCATGTGCTGCTGAGCGCCGACTACAGCCAGATCGAGCTGCGTCTGCTGGCGCATGTGGCCGACATTCCGGCGCTGAAGAAGGCGTTCCGCGAAGGCCAGGACATCCATGCGATGACCGCATCGGAAATGTTCGGCGTGCCCATCGAAGGCATGCCGAGCGAAACGCGGCGGCGCGCCAAGGCGATCAATTTCGGCATCATCTATGGCATTTCGGCCTTTGGCCTGGCCAATCAGCTGGGCATCGAGCGGGGCGAGGCGGACGCCTATATCAAGACCTATTTCGAGCGCTTCCCCGGCATCCGCGGCTATATGGACGCGACCAAAAAGCAGGCGCGCGAGGCCGGCTATGTGGAGACGATCTTCGGACGGCGGCTTTACTTCCCCGAGATGAAGACCGCCGGCCCGGCGCATCGCGCGTTCATGGAGCGTGCGGCGATCAACGCGCCGCTGCAGGGCGCGGCGGCGGACATCATCCGCCGGGCGATGATCCGCATTCCCGGCGCGCTGGAGAAAGCCGGGCTGAAGGCGCGGATGCTGCTGCAGGTGCATGACGAACTGGTGTTCGAAGTGCCCGAGCGGGAGGCGAAAGCGACGGCGGCGCTGGTGAAAGACGTGATGGAGAAGGCGCCGCTGCCGGCGGGCGCGATGTCGATCCCGCTGACGGTGGAAGCGAAAGCCGGCAAGAACTGGGACGAGGCGCACTGAGCCCTAAAGGACTTTGCCCGGGTTCATGATGCCGTGTGGATCGAGCATCGCCTTCACCTGGCGCATCAGGCCGAGTTCCACGGCGGATTTGACGGAGGGCAGCATCGCGCGCTTGTCGATGCCGATGCCGTGCTCCGCCGAGATGGAGCCGCCGAATTTGGCGACGAGCGCGAAGACGGCGGCGTTGAGATCGGCGCGGCGGGCGAGGAAGGCGGCGGTATCCGCGCCCTCGCCCTGCGAAATGTTGAAGTGGAGGTTGCCGTCGCCGAGATGACCGAAAGGACACGGGCGGCAGCCGGGGACGATGCGGGCGACTTCCTGCAGGGCGGCGTCGAGGAAATCCGGCACCGATGCGACAGGGACGGCGATGTCGTGCTTGATGGAGCCGCCGGCGATCTTCTGCGCCTCTGACATCGCCTCGCGCAGATGCCAGAAAGCGGCCGCCTGCGCGCTGGAAGCGGCGAGCGCGGCGTCGGTGAATTCGCCGCTCTCCAGTATCGCGGCGAGAGCGTGTTCGACGGCGGCGGCGAAGCCGGGCGAGCTCTGCGTGGAGATCTCTGCGAGCACATACCACGGCGAAGGCTGCGACAGCGGATCGCGGGCCTGAGGCGTGGCGGCGAGAACGAGATCGAGCCCGAAACGGGGCATAAGTTCGAACGTCGTGACGGTGCCCGGCGCCAGCGCGCGCAGTTTTGACAGCGCGGCGAGCGCGCCGCGGGCGCTGGGCGTCGCGGCGAAGATGGTGGCTTTCGCGACGGGCCTTGGGAAGAGCTTGAGGCTGGCGGCGGTGATGAGGCCGAGCGTGCCTTCCGCTCCGATGAAGAGGTTCTTCAGATCGTAGCCGGTGTTGTCTTTGCGCAGGGTGCGAAGGCCGTTCCAGATTTCGCCATTGGAGAGGACGATCTCGAGGCCGAGGGCGAGATCACGTGCGTTGCCATAGGCGAGGACGGCGGTGCCGCCCGCGTTGGTGGACAAATTGCCGCCGATGGTGGCGCTGCCTTCCGCCGCGAGGGAGAGCGGGAAGAGAAGGCCGGCGTCATCCGCAGCGTCCTGAACGGCCTTCAGCGTAACGCCGGCTTCCGCGGTGAGGGTTTGGCCGGCGGGATCGACGGCGCGGATCCTGTTGAGGCGGGTGAGCGAGACGACGATCTGGTCGCCGCTGTCATCGGGAATCTGGCCGCCGACGAGGCCGGTATTGCCGCCCTGGGGCACGAGGGCGGTGCGCGTCTCAGCGGCGAGGCGGACGATGGCGGCGACCGCTTCAGTGGTGCCGGGGCGCAGCACGAGGGCGGCCTTGCCCGTCCAGCGATCACGCCATTCGGTGAGATAGGCCGCCTGATCGGCAGGTGCGCTCAGGGCCTGGCCCGGCGGGACCAGCGCGGCGAAGCGGGCGATGAGGTCAGGCGTGAGGCTCATTCATTACCTTGGGGCACATTCGTTCCCCAAAAAAAATGGGACCCCTTTTGTCAGGGCGACACGATGTTTCGCAAAGGCGAAACAAAGCATCTTTAGTTTCGCCGATCGATTCACGCCGCCACCGCCCTTCCTGTACAGCGATATGGCATGTTATAGGATTATTTTCAAGACCTCTCGCCCGCGATGAGATGCACGAACGCCGCGTGGCGCTCGGTGAGCGCGCATTGGGCAGCGGAGATGCGTTCGGCGTATTCTAGGCGCCACGCCTCTTCCAGCCGGAGGCCCGGATCGGCGAGCATCTGGGCATAGCCGCCGATGACATTGGCGTATTCGCGCACGTGCAGTCCCAGTTATGGGCGAGGAAGACGAGGTGACGATCGCGCACCGCAATGCCCTTGCTGTTTCTGACGCGCATGATGACACGACAGTCAGGTGCGAGCGCAATGGCGAAGCGGCATGTTGCCCGATGCGGCGCTGTTGCTATTGAATGGGCGTTCGGAGCAATCGATACGATGGGGCGCATGACGGATAAGATTTTGCGGGTCGAGGACCTGCGCACTGAGACGCTGACCGGGACGGTGGTCGGCTGTCAGACCTGGTCTGAAACGAGGATACATGGCGGCGCAGCCTCGCAGAGCAGCTATGTCGGACCGCAAGGCGGCCACGTTTCGACGCCCGCCATCACGGTGTCGTCCACGACCACGGAGGAGCTGCAGTTGTTCATCCGCCGCGACGACGGTCGCGAGTTCGAGCTGCGTTTCGTTGACGCCGGCGTCGGCTTTCGCGAGGGCAATCGCATCTCGATCGTTTATGTGCCCGAAATCGGCGGCGAGGCGATGGCGCTGGTCAATCACGACACCGGGAAATCGCGGATTTACGAGAACCGTCTCAGCCCCTTTCTGGGCACCGAAACTCTATTTCCGACGATAGCCCGAATTCTGGGCAGCGTTACTTTCGTGTATATGCTCACCCTCCTCCCGCTGCTGGTCTACGTGATCTATCTCGGCCTCTCCGAAGAAATCGACGGAAGCAGCTTCTGGACTTACCTGGGGCTGTTGCTGGGCGTGATGCCCACGCTTGTTATCCTGGGCGCCATATTCGGGGGGAAGGTTCCAAACGGATTGAGGGAGGGCGTGATCGAGACGCTCGAGCGGCGTGTGAATGAAGCGCTGAACGCCGACAAGATGAGAGCGTCCTAATCGATCTCGCGCGTCATGTAGCGGGCGTCGCCGTCATAGGTGGTGAGCTTTTCGGCGAGGGCCGGGGTGGTGGCGTCGGTGAAGCCGTGGCGTTGCCAGAACGGGACGGAATTATTCACCGCAACGAGGGCGAGGCGGTGGAGGCCGTGGCTGCGGGCGAGCGCATCAAGCGCGGCGACGATGGCGCGGGCGGCGCCCAGCCCCCGCGTTTCGGGCATCAGCGCGATGTCGTGGATGTACCAGATATTGGGATGGGCGGGGAGCGCGTGAAGATGCGTGTCGAGCGCGGGCGGCGCGCCGTCGACCCAGCGGTGGCTGAGGAGATAGGCGGACGGCCCATCCGCGCCGTCGAATACGAAACAGCCCGCAGGATCGAGCGCGAGACGTTCGGCAGCGACGGCGGGATCTTCCGGGTAGGCGGGATGGACGATGGCGGCGATGCGCGCGACGGCGGAAAGATCGGCGCGCGTCATGGCGCGCCAGGCGGGGACGTGAGACGTCACAGGGGGCTCATGTGAAAACGGGACGCTTCTGCGTCCCGCTTTCTAGTCGTTCAGCGTGACGCGGGTTTGACTATTCCGCCGCGAGTTTGAGGCCCGGAGCGGCGGCGCGGACCTGTTCGGTGACGTGGGCTTCGAACTTGGCGAAGTTCTTGATGAACATGTCGACCAGCTTGGCGGCCTGCGCGTCATAAGCGGCCTTGTCGGCCCAGGTGTCGCGCGGGTTCAGGATCTTGGTGTCGACGCCGGGGACTTCGACCGGGACCTGGAAGCCGAAATTCGGATCGGTGCGGAATTCGACCTTGGCGAGCGAACCGTCGAGCGCGGCGTTGAGCAGCGCGCGGGTCGCCTTGATCGGCATGCGGCTGCCGGTGCCGAAGGCGCCGCCGGTCCAGCCGGTGTTGACCAGCCAGCAATCGACCTTGTGTTCGGCGATCAGGTCTTTCAGCAGATTGCCGTATTCAGACGGGTGGCGCGGCATGAAGGGCGCGCCAAAGCAGGTGGAGAAGGTCGGCTGGGGCTCTTTCCCCAGGCCCTTTTCGGTGCCGGCGACCTTGGCCGTGAAGCCGGAGAGGAAGTGATACATCGCCTGATCGGGCGTCAGCTTGGCGATCGGGGGCAGCACGCCGAACGCATCCGCCGTGAGCATGATGACGTTCTTGGGGTGGCCGGCGCGGCCGGTGTCGGACGCGTTCGGAATGAAGTGGATGGGATAGGCGCCGCGCGAATTTTCCGCGAGCGTCGCGTCATCCAGATCGAGCTCGCGCGTCAGCTCGTCCATCACCACGTTCTCCAGCACGGTGCCGAAGCGCTTGGTGGTCGCGTAGATTTCCGGCTCGGCCTCGGGCGAGAGACGGATCATCTTGGCGTAGCAGCCGCCTTCGAAATTGAAGACGCCCGACTCCGACCAGCCGTGTTCGTCGTCGCCGATCAGCGTGCGCGAGGCGTCGGCCGAGAGCGTGGTTTTGCCTGTGCCGGAAAGGCCGAAGAAGATGGCCGAAGCGCCGTCGGCGCCGACATTGGCCGAGCAGTGCATCGGCATGACGCGCTTGGCCGGCAGCAGGAAGTTGAGGATTGTGAAGACCGACTTCTTCATCTCGCCGGCATAGGAGGTGCCGCCGATGAGGATGAGCTTTTTGGTGAAGTTCACGCCGATGACGGTGCCGCCCACGGTGCCGTGGCGCGCCGGATCGGCGCGGAAGCCCGGGAAGTCGACGATGGTGAACTCGGGCAGGAAATCCTCAAGCTCGGACATCTCGGGGCGCAGCAGCAGGTGGCGCACGAAGAGCGAGTGCCAAGCGAGCTCGGTGACGATGCGGACCTTGACCCGGTGGCGCAGATCGGCGCCGCCGTGGAGATCCTGCACGAACAGCTCCTTGCCCTGCGCATAGGCGAGGAAGGCCTCTTCCAGCGCGTCGAAATGAGCCGGGCTCATCGCCTTGTTGTTGTCCCACCAGATGGTGTTTTCGGTGGTGGCGTCACGCACGGTGAACTTGTCGCCGGCGGAACGGCCGGTGTGCTCGCCCGTCTGGACGACCAGCGCGCCATCCTTGGACAGATCGCCCTCGCCCGCCGCGACGGCGGTTTCGACCAGCGCCGCAGTGCCATAGTTCCAGTGCGCAGCGGCGAGATTGCGGAAGCCCTGGGCCTCCAGGCCATGACGCGAAATCTTCGGGCCGGTCTGTTCCACGGAAAACGCTCCTCGCACAAAGCCGCGCGCCAACCATGCGCGCCGGGCTGATGTCTCTGACTGGGCGGCCGGAGCCGCCACCGCTTTTTAAGGAAAGGGCAAGGTTCTGATACACGGCGCGGGGGAGACCTGCAATTGCCGCACGCGGCAGAATTGTCGTTATGGATGAACGACTTAGTGCGCCGCGCCCGGGCGCGAGCCCGGCCGGAAGAGCCTAACACTTTGATCGGCAAGGCGATTTCGGCATCGCGCCGGGCCGCGACCCGTGGCGATTTACCGTCTTGAAGCCCCGGCGCCGGGTGGCGCGAAAATCGCTGGCGGCGTCCCCTGGGGCCGGGTGACTTTTGTCCATTGCCCGCGGGGCGGCTGCGGCGCGATCAAGACCATGTAGCCGGGGATGTCATGGACGATAAATCAGCCAATCGACGCGAGCTGCTGGACAGGCTGAAGCTGGACCGCAGCCAGCCCGAGCCGGAAGGCCAGGGCGGCGCCGTGCTGGGCGGGGCGATCGGGCTGGTGCTGGGGGCGGCGCTGGCCGGGAGCGCGGCCTTTTTCCTGTGGCCGGAGACGACGGCGGCCCCGGCGGCCACCGCAGCGGCGACACAATCCGGGGGCAGCGCGGCCCCCGCCCCGACCCCGGCCGCAGCGCCGCCGGAAAGCGGCGGCACGGTGCTCAGCGCATCCGGCTATGTGACGGCGCGGCGGGTGGCGACGGTGTCGGCCGAGATCGTCGGCAAGATGCAGGACATTCTGGTTGAGGAAGGATCGGTCGTCGAGGCCGGGCAGGTGCTGGCGCATCTCGATTCGACGCTGGCCGCGCTCGACCGCGACGTGGCGGCGTCGGACCGCGACGCTGCGCTGGCCGAAAAGCAGAACGCCGACAGCGCACTGAAGCGGCTGCTGGGCGTGACGCGCGGATCAGTGGTGTCGGAGGCCGATCTGACCAGCGCCCGCGCGGCGGCGGCTTCGGCGGATGCGCGCCTGGAGGCGGCGGCCTCGCGGCTGGCGCGGGCCGAGGCGCTGCTGGAGAAATACGAAATCAAGGCCCCCTTCGCGGGCGTCGTCACATCGAAGGATGCGCAGCCCGGCGAGATCGTCTCGCCGTCGGCGGCCGGCGGCGGATCGACCCGCACCGGCATCTGCACCATCGTCGACATGACCTCGCTGGAGATCGAGGTGGAGGTGTCGGAAAGCTTCATCAGCCGTGTGACGCCGGGCCAGAAGGTGACGGCGACGCTGGATGCCTATCCCGATCTGGAGATCCCGGCGCATGTCGCCGCGATCATTCCCACCGCCAACCGCGACAAGGCGACCGTGAAGGTGCGGATCGCCATCGAGGCTCTCGACGCGAAGATCCTTCCCGAGATGGCGGCGAAGGTGAGCTTCAAGGACAAGACCTGACGAGCCCGGGCTCGCCGAACAAGGACGGACACGATGAGCGATGAACTGGTGAAAGTGGCGCGCGCCGGCAAGGCCTATACGCGCGGCAAGCAGAAGGTCTCGATCTTCGAAGGCCTCGACATGCGGATCGAGAAGGGCGCGTTCCTGGCGATCATGGGGCCGTCGGGTTCGGGCAAGACGACGCTGCTGAACATGTTGGGCGGGGTGGACCGCCCGACCAGCGGCGAGATCCTGTTCCAGGGCAAGCGCGTGGACAATCTGTCGGAAAGCGCGCTGGCGGCGTTCCGCGCCGGGCATGTCGGCTTCATCTTCCAGTTCTACAACCTTATGCCCATGCTGACCGCGCAGCAGAACGTTGAGCTGCCGTTGCTGCTGACCAGGCTGAGCAAGAAGCAGCGCCGCGACCGCGCCGCCGCGGCGCTGGAGATCGTAGGGCTTTCCGACCGCGCGAAGCACAAGCCCGCCGAGCTTTCCGGCGGCCAGCAGCAGCGCGTGGCGATCGCCCGGGCGATCGTCTCTGACCCCGAACTGATCCTCGCGGACGAGCCGACAGGCGATCTGGACCGCGAGACGGCGAACGAAGTGCTGACCGTGCTGCAGGAGCTGAACCGTCTGCACGGCAAGACCATCGTGATGGTGACGCATGACGCGGAAGCGGCGCGCTATGCCAAGAAGACGCTGCATCTCGACAAGGGCGTGTTCGTCGAGAAGGGCCTTAACTCATGACGAGCTGGGGCCTGATCGTCAAAAACCTGTTCCGCAGGAAGCTGCGGACGTTTCTGACCGTCTTCGCGATCTTCATCGCCTTTTTGATCTTTGGCGTCCTGTCGGCGTTCCAGAAAACGCTGACGGAGCCGCCGCAGGGGCCGTCGGCGACGCGGCTGGTCGTCACCAACAAGGTGAACTTCACCCAGCCCCTGCCGATCTCCTATGTGGAGCGGGTGAAGGCGGTGAAGAACGCCGGGATCGTCAGCCATATGAGCTGGTTCGGCGGCTATTATCAGGAGCCGCGCAATTTCGTCGTCTCCTTCGGCGTCGATCCGGAAACCTATGTCGCGATCTACAGCGAGCTGGCGCTGAGCGACGCAGAGAAGCAGGCCTTCATCAAGGACCGCACCGGCATGCTGGTCGGCAAGAAGCTGGCCGACATGTATGGCTGGAAGGTCGGCGACACCGTGCCGCTGAAGTCCAGCATCTTCCGCCAGAAGGACGGCAGCGATGCCTGGGACTTCAAGGTCTCTGGCATTTTCACGAACACAGAGGAAGAGAACGGCGACCAGTATGTCGTCTTCCACTACGACTACTTCAACGAATCGCGCTCGTTCGGCAGGGACGCGATTGGGCAGATCGTGGTGCAGACGCGCGACCCGGCGCAGAACGACGCGACGGCGCGCGAGATCGACGAGATGTTCGTCAATTCCGGCGCCGAAACCGAAACGCGCACCGAGGCCGCCTTCGCCGCCAGCTTCGCCGCCCAGCTCGGCGATATCGGCTTCATCGTGACGGCGGTGGTGGGCGCGGCGTTCGTCACCATCCTGCTGATCGCCGGCAACACGATGATGCTGACTGTGCGCGAACGGACCGGGGAAATCGCGGTGCTGAAGACCATCGGCTTCACCGCGCGGCGCATCTTCGCGATGATCCTGACCGAGAGCTTTATCCTGGCGCTGCTGGGCGGGCTTCTGGGCGTGGGTTTCGCCTATGTCGCGCTGGGACTGCTGGGCGGCATGGGCGGCGGGTTCCTGGGCGCGGTGAAGCTGACGCCCTCGATCCTGATCACCGCCTTTATCCTGATGGCGCTGCTCGGCTTTCTCACCGGCTTTCTGCCGGCCTGGCGCGCCATGCGCACCGACATCATCACCGCCTTCGCGAGGAAATAGCCCATGGCCCTCCTCTCACAGATCGGCGCCGTGACGTCGATGAACATAGCCTCGCTGCGCCAGCGCGTATGGCCCTCGCTCGCGACCGTGGTGGCGGTCGCGCTGGTGACCGGCGTACTGCTCGGCTTCCTCAGCCTCGCCAACGGGTTCCGCGCGACGTTGGACGGCACGGGATCGGACGACGTCGCCATCGTCATCCGCAAGGGCGGCGGGGGCGAGCTGTCTTCGGTTCTGGGACGCGAACAGCAGCAGCTGATCGCCGAAGGCCCCGGAATCGCCAAGGGCGCCGACGGCAAGCCGCTGGTTTCGGGCGAGCTTTATATCGTCGTGAACGGCGTGCGGCGGTCGAACGGCATCAAGGCCAACATGCCGCTGCGCGGCGTAGGGCCGAACGCCGAGGCGGTGCGCGGCGCGATCAAGATCGTCGAAGGGCGCATGTTCACGCCGGGCGTCGCTGAGATCGTGGTCGGCAAGGGCGTGCACGAACAGTTCGAAGGCTTCGATGTCGGCGCGACGGTGCGCCTGTCGGGCACCGACTGGAAGATCGTGGGCATGTTCGATGCGGGCGGATCGGCCTTCGAAAGCGAACTGTGGGCGGACATCACGCTGCTGCAGAGCGTCGCCAATCGCGGATCGAGCGTGCAGACGATGCGCGTGAAGCTGACCTCGCCCGACCAGTTGATGGCGCTGCAGGATTATAACGACGCCGATCCGCGCCTGAAGCTGGACGTGCGCTCGGAGAAGGCCTTCTACGCCAGCCAGGCTCGCGGCATCTCCGATATCGTGCTGTATCTGGGCTGGCCGCTGGCCATCGCCATGTCGTTCGGCGCGCTCGCGGGCGCGCTGAACACGATGTATGCGAGCGTCGATGCGCGGATGCGCGAGACGGCGACCCTGCGGGCGATAGGGTTTGGCGGCCTGCCCGCCTTTGTCGGCACCATGGCCGAGGCGCTGCTGCTGTCGGCGATCGGGGGGATCGTGGGCGCGGTGGGCGTCTATTTCCTGTTCGACGGGCTGTCGGCCTCGACGCTGGGCGCCGGCTTCGCGCAGGTCGTCTTCAGCCTGAAGATGACCCCGGCGCTGGTGATCCAGGGGGTGATCCTGGCGCTCATCATCGGCTTCGTCGGCGGGTTCTTCCCGGCGCTGCGGGCCGCCCGCGCGCCGCTGCTGGCGGCATTCAAGGCGACGTAGCGGCACCGTCGCGCCGCAGGCGGCGCGGTGCTAGGCAGGCGATGTGACCGCATCGCCTGCCCCTCATGACTGATATCGTCGACCCGCCGCCGCCAGCGCCGGAGGTTGCGCCCGCGCTGACGCGGCGCGCGGAAGCGGTTGCGATGCTGCGCCTCGCCGGGCCGGTGATCGTGGCGCGGGCCGGGCTGGTCATCATGCTGACCGTCGACACCTTCATGACGGGGCTGGCGGGGGCGGGCGAGATCGCCAAGCTGGGCCTTGGGCTCAGTCCCGTGATGGTCTTCATGCTGGCGACGGTGGGCCTGCTGCAGGGTTCGATGGTGCTGATCGCGCAGGCCAACGGCGCGCGCGACTATGCTCGCTGCGGCCAGGTGTGGCGGGTGGCGCTGATTCATGCGGCGGTGCTGGGATCGTGCTTTGCGCTGATCGGCCTTGTCGCGGAAGACCTGTTTCTGGCGGTCGGGCACGATCCGGCGCTGGCGGCCGGCGCAGCCTCGGTGACCCGGGCGTTCGCCTGGGGCATGCCGGGCGTGATGCTGTATGTCGCGACCGGCTATCTGCTGGAGGGCATCGGGCGGCCGCGCGCCGGCATGATCATCATGCTGATCGCCAACGTCGTGAACGTCTTCGCCGACGGCGTGTTCGCGGCCGGATGGTGGGGATGGGTGGAGCCGATGGGCGCAGACGGCGCGGTCATCACCACCAGCATCATCCGCTGGGGCATTTTCTTCGCCATTCTGGGCGTCGTGCTGAGCATGAAAGACCGGGCCGTCTATGGCGTGACCGGCGCGCGGACGCCGTTCTGGCCCATCGCGCGGCGGCTGTGGAAGATCGGCGCGCCGGTGGCGGTGACGGGCGCCTGCGAGAACGGCGCCTATGCCGTGCTGGCGCAGATGGCGGGCCTGATCGGCGCGGCGGCGCTGGCGGCGCACCAGGTGACGATCAATGTGCTGACCCTCGCCTATATGGGCGCGAACGGCATGGCGGCGGCGACCAGCGTGCGGGTGGGCAATGCGGTTGGGCGCGGCGACCGGCATGGGCTGGCGCTGTCGGGCTGGACCGGAATCGCGCTGGGGGCGGGGCTGATGTCGCTCGCTTCGGCCGTGTTTCTCGTCTTCCCCCGCGAAATCGGCGACATTTTCCTGCACGGCGCGGTGCAGTCGATGGACATCGTCGCCGCGACACTGACCGCGGCGGGCATCTTTATCGTGTTTTCCGGGTCGATGGCCGTTTCGATGGGCGCCCTGCGCGGGGCCGGCGACATGATGATCGTGATCCTCGCCTATGGGCTGGGCTATGGCCTGATCGGGGTGACGATGGCCTGGGTGTTCGCGTTCCGCCTGGATCTGGGCGCGCCGGGACTGATTTACGGCCTGCTGACCGGCATTCTGGCCGGGCTGGCGCTGTTGCTGTGGCGGTTCCGGCTGGTCGCCCGGCGGGGCGCGGCGAGGGTTTGACGCATTGCGGTTGACGCCGCCGCCCGGCACTTTAGGACAGTCCGACTGATTTAGCCGAAAGTCTCATGCCGACCATCGCCCTCGTCGACGACGACAAGAATATCCTGACCTCGGTCTCCATCGCGCTGGAGCAGGAGGGCTATCACGTGCGCACCTATACCGATGGGGCGGCGGCCCTTGCGGCGTTTTCCTCGACGCCGCCGGACCTGGCGGTGCTGGACATCAAGATGCCGCGCATGGACGGCATGGAGGTGCTGCGGCGTCTGCGGCAGAAGAGCGAATTGCCGGTGATCTTCCTGACCTCGAAGGACGAGGAGATCGACGAACTGATGGCGCTCAACGCCGGCGCCGACGACTACATCAAGAAGCCGTTCTCGCAGCGTCTGCTGCTGGAGCGCGTGCGCGCCGTTCTGCGCCGCGCCGAGGCCCGCGCCGGCATCGCCAAGGACGGCGCGACGGCCGATCCCTCGCAGGCCGCCTTCACACGCGGCAAGCTGATGATGGACCCGCAGCGCCACGCGACGCTGTGGGGCGGCAAGAGCGTGACGCTGACCGTCACCGAATTCCTGATCCTGCAGGCGCTGGCCCAGCGCCCGGGCTTCGTGAAGAGCCGCGACCATCTGATGGATGCGGCCTATGACGACCAGGTCTATGTCGACGACCGCACCATCGACAGCCACATCAAGCGGCTGCGCAAGAAGTTCAAATCGGTCGACGACGATTTCGATTCCATCGAGACGCTGTACGGCGTCGGCTATCGCTTCAAGGAAGTCTGACGGGCGGACATGGCACGCGCTGCCGATACGGCGACGCGCCGCAGGCGGCGCGGGCTGACGCGGCTCATCATCGCGCTCAACCTGATCGCGCTGCTGGTGCTGATCGCCGGCTCGTTCTGGCTGAACATGCGCCGCGTCGGCATGATCGACGAACGCATCCTGAGCCTGAAGACGCAGGGCGCCATCATCGCGGCGGCGCTGGCCGAAACGGCGACGCTTGGCCCGGAAGCCATGGGCGTCGACGACGAGCTGGCGATCCCGCTGATGCGGCGGCTGATCGCGCAGACCAACGCCCGCGTGCGCCTGTTCGACCGCAAGGGCCAGCTTCAGATCGACAGCCGCGTCATCGTGCCTTCGAACGAGGTGGTGGCGATGCGTCTGCCCGAGCCCGATTCGTGGTTCTGGTCGGAGAGTCTGGACGGCATCTATCAATGGCTCGCGCGCTGGGCGCCCGGGGCGGATTATCCGCCCTATCAGGAGCTGCAGGGCATGGACGGCACGTTCTACGGCGAAGTCGCCGAGGCGCTGCAGGCGCGGCCTTCAAGCGCCATCCGGGTGAATTCCACCGGCGATCTGATCCTCTCCGTCGCGGTGCCGGTGCAGCGTTACCAGCTGGTGCTGGGCGTGCTGCAGCTGACCAACGAGGGCGGCGATATCGGCCTGATCCTGCGCGAGGAGCGCATCGCCATCCTGCAGCTGTCGCTGGTGGCCATTGCGGTGATGGTGGGCACATCCATCCTGATGGCGCGCAATATCGCGCGGCCGATCCGCGCGCTGGCCGACGCCGCAGACGGGGCGCGCACCCGGGTGAAAGGCCGCGCGCCCATTCCCGATTTCTCGGGCCGGCGCGACGAGATCGGCGACCTTTCGGGCTCGCTGAACGCGATGACCGATGCGCTGTATGACCGGATCGACGCGATCGAACAGTTCGCCGCCGACGTGGCGCACGAGATCAAGAACCCGCTGACGTCGCTCAAAAGCGCGGTGGAGACGATGCGCCGCGCCAATCCCGAACAGCAGCAGCGCCTGCTGGAGGTGATTGAGGACGATGTGACGCGGATGAACCGTCTGGTCAGCGACATCTCGGACGCCTCGCGCCTGGACGCCGAGCTGGCGCGCGAGAAAGCCGAGCCGGTGGATCTGGTGGCGCTGGCCAGGGAAGTCGCGACGATCTGTCAGAAAGAGGGCGGGCCGGCGGTGACGGTGGAGAGCGATCTGCCGACCCAGCGCAACGGGCTGGTGGTGACCGGGCTCGATGGCCCGCTGGGGCAGGTGCTGCGCAACCTGATCGACAATGCCTGCTCGTTCTCGCCGCCCGGCGGCACGGCGCGGGTGAAGCTGAAGCGCGAGCCGCGCCATGCCGTGATCGAGGTGGAAGACGACGGACCGGGCATTCCGCCCGAACATCTGGAGGATGTCTTCAAGCGCTTCTACACCTCGCGGCCGGACGAGCATTTCGGCCGCAATTCGGGGCTTGGGCTTTCCATCTCGAAGCAGATCGTCGATGTTCACGACGGAACGATCCGCGCCGCCAACCGCCCCGGCCCGACGCCGGGATCGCGCGCCGGTGCGGTCTTTACGATCCGCCTGAAACTGCCGTGACGCGGGAGAGGCGAATGAGCGCAGACGCGAGCGTCCGCATCCATGCGACGCTGGTGGCGATCGGCCGGGAGGACGGCGCCGAACTGGGGGCGCTGTTTCTGGGGCCGCCAGGCAGCGGAAAATCGGATCTGGCGCTGCGCCTGATCCATGACGGCGCGCTGCTGGTCGCCGACGACCAGGTGGAGGTGAGTTTTGCCCATGGCGGGCTTTGGGGCGCGGTCCCGGACAAGATCGCCGGGCTGATCGAGGCGCGGGGCATCGGCCTGCTGCGCCTGCCCTTTTCGCCGGGCGTGCGGATCGCCGCCGTGTTCGACCTGACATCGGGCGCGCCGGTCGAACGGATGCCGGAGAAGCGCTGGTACCAACCGCCGCAGACCTTCCGCGCCCGCGGCGGGGCGCTGCGTATCCCGCTTTATGCGCTCGATCCCTTCCAGGCCTCGGCCACCGCCAAGGTGACGCTGGCGCTGCTGGGCAAGGTGGAAGGGTAAATCGGCAACGCCGGTTGACCATATGTGCGCCGGGGTCTTCTGCCCGCGAATGGTTCCTGCTAGAACCCGCAACCTTGTCAGGGCCTTTGGGCTCGTTGCCGCGCCAAGAGTTAGATGATCGGCCTCGTACTGGTTACCCACGGCAAGCTTGCCCTGGAACTGATCGCCGCCATGGAGCACGTCGTGGGTCCGCAGACCCATGTGAAGGCCATCTGCATCGGCCCCGACGACGACATGGACGGCCGCCGCAAGGAAATCCTCGACGCCGCCAAGTCGGTGAACCTGGGCGATGGCGTCATCCTGCTGACCGACATGTTCGGCGGCACGCCCTCCAACCTCGCCATCTCGGTGATGGACAAGGTGAAGGGCGAGGTGATTGCGGGCGTGAACCTGCCCATGCTGATCAAGCTGGCCTCGTGCCGGGTGTCGCAGAAGCTGGCCGATGCGGTGGTGAAGGCGCAGGACGCCGGCCGCAAATACATCATCGTGGCGAGCCAAGAGCTCGCAGGCAGCGTCTGACGCGATGGCGAAGCTCGCGCAGGAGATGCTGATCGTCAATCAGCGCGGCCTGCACGCCAGAGCCTCGGCGAAATTCGTGAAGCTGGCCTCGAGCTTTGAAAGCGTCATCACGGTGACGCGCGGCGACGACACCGTGCACGGCACCTCGATCATGAGCCTGCTGACGCTGGGCGCGGCGCCGGGCTCGACCATTCTGGTGGAAGCCGAAGGCCCCGACGCACGCGAGGCGCTGGAGGCCATCAACGCGATGATCTGCGCCAAGTTCGACGAGGAATGAGCGCGAAGACAGCCGCCGCGCTGATGCTGGCGGCGCTGCTGACGGCCTGCGCGCAGGCGCCGGTGCGGCCGCCCGCCGGGATCATCGCCGACGACGCGCCCGAGATCGGCGCACGCCCCGCCCCTTACGATTTGTCCGATGTCAGCGGCCCGGATGCGCCCGGCATGCCCTCGATGTGGGTGATGGAGAAGAGCGGCCGCACGCTGGCGGTCTTCGGCACCATGCACGCCGTGCCGCGCGGCTTTCGCTGGCTGCGCCCGGATGTGAAGCGCGCTTTGGCCCAAGCCGATCTGGTGATGACCGAAGTCGGCACGACCGACGCCGCGCAGTATAACCCGCGTCTGGGCGAGCTGGACGATCTGGCCGGGCTGCTGTCGCGCGACGACGGCGTGAACACGCTGGACCTCATCGCCGCGCCCGGCACGCCCGAGCGCGTCGAACTGGAGGCGGCGATCGACATGGCCGGCGTGCGCGCGGCCTCCGTCACGACGCTGCAGGCCTGGGCGCTGTGTCTCGACCTGCAGCGCAGCGAGACGCCCGACGCGCTGAAGCGGATGACGCCCGAAGCGCGCGCGCTGCGCACCGAAGCGACGAAGACACTGGGACCGCTGGAGAGCGGCCCCGACGGGCCTGATGCGCGCATCGAACGGTTTCGCCTGAGCCAAAACCTGCCGTTCAAACAGCTTGAGACCTTTGCGACACGGGCGCGCGTTTACGCCACGATGCCGGAGGCCGACGCGATCGCCTGCATCCGCCACCGCGCGCATGCCATCGTGGCCGGTACGGATTGGACCAGTTTCCCCCAGCGCTTCCGCGCCGCGCTCGACTTCTGGACGCGGGGCGATCTGGACGGCGGGCGACGGTCCGCGATGGCCGAGACGGCCGGAATCTCGCCGGCCTTGGCCGAGCGGCTCTATCAGGGCCGCGAGGCGCAGTGGATGGCGCTGATCGCGCGCCATTGCGAAGCCACGAAGCTGAACTGTGCGCTGGCCGTGGGGTTCGCCCATCTGGGCGGACCGGACGGCTTGCTGAAACGTCTGGAGCAGGCAGGATACCGGCTGAAGCCGGGGACAAGCTGATGGGTGCGACCAAGCGCGTGGCGGTGCTGGCGCTAACTGCGCTGCTGGGCGGCTGCGCGGTAGTGCCGGGCGGCCAGACGTCGGTCTACGATCTGGGCGAGGAGCGCGCGCCGCCCGGCGCCGCCGCTCCGCACGTCTTCGTCCTGGAGAAGGACGGCGCGACGATCGCCGTTTTCGGCACGACGCATCTGGTGCCCGCGAATCTGCAATGGCTGTCGCCCACCACCGAGCGCGCGCTGAAATCGGCTGACCTGATCCTCACCGAAACCAGCCTTTTCCGTGCCGACGAGGTGGCCATTTCGGACGACGAGGCTGCGCTGCTGGCGCCGCGCAGCCTGCTGCCGCCGGGCCATACGCTGTGGGCCGAGTCGGACAAGCGCCTGGGTGCGGCCGCAACGGCCCGGATCAAGGCGGCGCTTGCTGCGCAGGATCTGAGCCCGGCGAGCTATGCAGCGATGCGGCCCTGGATGGTGTGCCGCGATCTGCAGATTCCGCCCAAACTGCGCTCCACGGTGACGGCGGAGGATCGCGAGATGATCAAGGCGCTGTCGGCGGCCTTTGGCGCGCCCGACATCGCCCCACCCGATCTGAAAGTCGAGCTCTATGGCGTATCGAACGGTGTCGAGACGCAGTTTCTGGAGAGCGAATACCAGCGCGCCTATAATTTCAGCCGCCTCGACGGCGACGCGGCGCTGGACTGTGCGGCGAAGGCGACCGCGCGCGTGACCGGGTCGCGATCCGGCGCATCGATCGCCGCCCAGTATCAGGATCTGCTGGGGATGTGGACGTCGGGCGACGTCGAGCGAGCCCGGACGATGGTCGAGCGTGACCAGCGCGCGATCAACCCCGGCTGGTCGCAGCTTTTCCTGCAGGCGCGTGAAGAGGCCTGGGTCGAGCAGATCGCCGCGCAATGTGCCAGGCCCCGCCGCAATTGCTTCGTCGCGGTGGGCATGGGCCATCTGGGCGGCGTTGACGGACTGTTGAAGCGGTTGGAGGGCCTTGGCTACCGGCCCGTCGCACCGCAGGGCTGACAGCGCGGGCGCGGCCCCTTAAGTTGCGCGCCCATGGAAAACAAAGACGACATCGTCAAGAACTGGCTGCCCCGCTACACCGGCCTGGAGCTGGCCGAATTCGGGCAATACATCCTGCTCACCAATTTCGACAATTACGTCCAGCGCTTTGCCGAATGGCACGGCGTGGAGGTGAAGGGCCTGGACCGCGCGATGCATTCCGCGACGGCGGACGGCATCACCATGATCAATTTCTCGATGGGCAGCCCGATGGCCGCGACCATCATGGACCTGCTGACGGCGATCAGCCCCAAAGCGGTGCTGTTCCTGGGCAAATGCGGCGGGCTGAAGAAGAAGAACCAGCTGGGCGATTTCGTGCTGCCCATCGCGGCGATCCGCGGCGAGGGCACGTCGAACGACTATTTTCCGCCCGAAGTGCCGGCGCTGCCCGCCTTTACGCTGCAGCGCGCCGTGTCTTCGACGATCCGCGACCAGGGTTATGACTACTGGACCGGCACGGTCTACACGACCAACCGCCGCGTCTGGGAGCACGACGCGCCGTTCAAGGACTATCTCAGAAAGATCCGCGCCATGGCGATCGACATGGAGACGGCGACGCTGTTCAGCGTCGGCTTCGCCAACCGCATCCCGACCGGCGCGCTGCTGCTGGTCAGCGACCAGCCGATGATCCCGCAGGGCGTGAAGACGAGCGAAAGCGACAAGCGCGTCTCGGGCCAGTATGTCGAGCCGCATATCCGCATCGGTATCGAGGCGCTGAAGGAAATTCGCGATGACGGCCGTTCGGTGCGTCACCTGAAATGGGATTGAACGCCATGTCTGTGCTGACCCGCGCGGCCGGCCTCGCCGCCGCCGCGCTGATGACGGCGGGGCTGGCGCTCGGCGCCGCCAAGAAGGAAGAGCCGGCGATCTGGACGATCCAGAAGCCCAACGGCACGACCGTCACGTTTTTCGGCAGCGTGCATCTGCTGCCCGACGGCGAGGGTTGGCGGACCAAGGCGCTGGTCGACGCCTATGAGGCGGCCGACGTGATCGTGCTGGAGACCGACCTGTCGGTGATGGGCACCAGCGAGATGCAGTCCTATCTGGCGAAGCACTCGATGAACGAGCCGGGAATAACGCTGACCAAGCTGCTGAGCGCCGAACAGAAGGCGACGGTGGTGAAGGGCGCGGAAGCGGCCGGCATGAGCTTTGCCGCGATGGACGCCTATCAGCCCTGGTTCGCGGCGCTGCAGATGTCGGTCACCTACGCGCTGACGCAGGGGTTCAATCCCGACCAGGGCGTCGACAAGCGCATCGAAAGCGACGGCCGCAGCGACGGCAAGGCGATCGCCTATTTCGAAAAGACGCGCGAGCAGCTGGATCTTTTCATCGATCTGCCGCTGGACGAACAGATCGCGTTCCTGGTGCTTGGGGCGCAGGAAATTCTCGACCGCCCGGACGAGCTGAAGAAGCTGATCGACGCCTGGTCGAGAGGGGACGTGAACGAGATCGACGATCTGATGAATCGCGGGCTTGAAGGCTCGCCCGGCGCCGCCCGTGCCCTGCTCGCCGATCGCAATGCGCGCTGGGTGAAGGTGATCCGCGAGTTTTTCCTGAAGGACAAGAACTCGTATCTCATCGTCGTCGGCGCGGGCCACCTGGCGGGCGACGACAGCGTCATCTCGATGCTGCGCAACGAAGGCGTGGAGGTGGAGGGGCCCTAGGACCTCTCGCCATCTTGAGGCCACGTTTCGCCGCCTCATGGCGGCAGGAACCATGGCTGTGCGCCTTGCCGGGCGGTCGTGGACGACAGAGGGGAAACCGACGGACATGATCATTCGCAATGCCGCCGCCTTTTTCGCTGCGCTCGCCTTCGGTGTCGCCAGCGCTGCGCCACTGGACCTGCCGGAGACCGGCGATTCGCATGACGCGCCCGAGGCGGCGCGGCCCCTGCTCGGCGACATGGATCTGGGCGGCGATCTGGAACGGCTATCCGCAGCGGCGGCGGCCGAGCCCTCGGGCGATGCGACGCTGGACGGGCTGGCGGCGCGCCTGACGACGCCCGAGGCGGCGTTCGCGTTCGTGCGCGATTCGATCGCGCTGGAATCCTATGGCGGCATCCTGCGCGGCGCGGACGGCACGCTGCTTAACCGGGCCGGCAACGCCGCCGACCGCGCGCTGCTGCTGGCCGGCCTTCTGAGCCGTCAGGGCCTGAACACGCGCTTCGCCTTCGCTGCGCTGGATGAGACGGCGCAGGATCGTCTGTATGCCCGCGTGCTGGGCCGGCGACCGGTGGCGGATGCGCCGCAGACACCGTTCGTCGCCGCCATCGATGCCAGGGCGGCGAAAAGCTATGCCGCGTTGCAGGCCGCCGCCGCGCCTTTGCTCGCCGCGACGCTGGACGCGGAGGCGTTGCGCGCGCAGGCCCGCGCCGATCTGGCCGCCCATGTGTGGGTCGAGGCCGAAATCGACGGTCGCTGGGTCGCGTTCGATAGTGCAGCCGGGGATCTGGCGATGGGTGAAACGCTGACGGCGGCCGAGCGCACGGAAGATGCCCTGCCCGATGCGTTGAACCAGTTTGTGACCATCCGCGTGATCGCCGATCGTCTGACGGCGGACGGGCTGACGGAGGTCGTCTGGCTTGAGCACCGGATGAACGCCGTGGAAGCGTCGGCTTTTCCCGCCACGCTGGTCTTCGCAGACCCCGCCGGCGCAGCGCCCGGCGCCGGCGCCTGGGGCGATGCGGCTGGCCTGGCGCAGCGCGCGGCGGTGCTGATGACCCGGGACAACGCCATTCGCGGCGAGACCGTGTCTTTGTCCGGCCCGACCGGCGATGACGGCGCGATCGGCGCGCTGGGCGGGCTTGGCGAGATGGGCACCGACGAAGCGCCACTGACGGGCGTGACGTTGTCGCTGGAGTTCGACGCGCCTGGCAACGCGCCGCTGGTGACGCGGCGCATGCTGTTCGACCGGATCGGCGCAGCGGGGCGCGTGACGCTCGCGAACGGCGAGCCCTTTGAGCTGGACCGCAGCGAAGCGGCCGAAGCCGCCGCAGGCGCGCAGCTGCGCGCCGCGACTTACGGCCAGCACGCCATCCACATCTATAACGGCGCGACCAATCTGACGGGCTGGCTGCGGGCGCTGGACGACACGTCGCGCGCCGCCGCACTGGCGCTGATCGAAGCCGATCTGGACGCGCCCACGCCGCATATCCCGGCGCCGCCGGATGCACTGTTGCACCAGGCGGCGATATGGCGCGCGCTGCCGTTCGCGTCCGACGCGCTGATCGTGCCGGCGGTCAACGCCCATGCGGACCTGCGGGCCTATGCCGACCGACCGCGCGCCATGATCGTTTCTCACGAGCTGGATCTGGCGGCTAAGGCCGTGGTGACGACCATCGACTGGGCGCAGGACCGCCTGCGCTTCGTGCCGGGTGTGACGGCGAGCGCCGCCGACATTGCCCGCTATCAGCTGTGGTTCGGCGCGCTGCAGGGCGCGCTGGAGGCCGAGTTCGGCCTGGCGGCGATGCAGGCCGCCCCGCTGGAGCCTTCGGATGCGAGCCTGACGGCGAGCGATCTGACGGCGCTGCGCGCGGTCGGTCGCGACGAGGCCCAGGCCGGAGGGTTGGCCCGGGCCCGCGCTCTGGCGGCGGACATGATCGTGCTGGCCAGCGAGACAGGCGATGCGCGGCTCTACTGGGAAATCGACCCGGCGACCGGCGCAACACGGGCGATGGCGGAGCCCGGAGCCGGCGCGCATCAGGCCGTGCGCACCATCGCAGGCGCGATCGACAACGACACGATCTGGCGCCTGCTGGATGACGGGCGGATCATGCGCGAGCGGGACTTTCAGGAGGCGCGCCGGGCCCAGGCCAAGCTACGCGCGCATATCAGCCGCTTCCGTACCAAGGCCGAAGCCGACGCCTTTTACAAAAAGAACTGGGGCCGGCGTGGCGGCGGCGGGCTGGAGTATCAGTTGACGCTGGAGATGGCGATCGACCAGAGCGTGCTGGCCGGCGGCCTGTACGGCAGCTTTGTCGGCGGGGGCATGCTTCTGGGGACCTTCGCGATCCTTGAGGCGTTCCATGGCCGTGACTGGACGGAGACCGTCGGTGGCCGGAACTAGAATATAAGGATATCTTTATATAGAGCTTGCGCCGATCCTGGCGGGCTGGTAGACGCACCCGCATTGCGGCGGGGCGCCTGGGAGAAGGGCGGCCTCTAGCCGCCCTTTTCTTTGCCGCGAGGCCCCATGACCGCCCACGATTATCACGTCGCCGATATCAAACTGGCCGCCTTCGGCCGCAAGGAAATCGACCTCGCCGAAGCCGAAATGCCCGGCCTGATGGCGACCCGCGAAGAGTTCGGCCCCAAGCAGCCGCTGAAAGGCGCGCGCATCGCCGGCTCGCTGCACATGACGATCCAGACCGCCGTTCTCATCGAGACGCTGAAGGCGCTGGGCGCCGATGTGCGCTGGGTGTCGTGCAACATCTATTCGACCCAGGACCACGCCGCCGCCGCCATCGCCGCAGGCGGCACCCCGGTCTTCGCCTATAAGGGCGAGAGCCTGGTGGAGTACTGGGACTTCACCGCCAAGCTGTTCGACTGGCATGGCGCCAAAGCAGGCGAAAGCCTTATGCCCAACATGATCCTGGACGACGGCGGCGACGCGACGATGCTGGTCCATCTGGGCCTGCGCGCCGAGCAGGGCGACACGGCGTTCCTGGAAACCCCGCATTCGGAAGAGGAAGAAATCTTCTTCGCGCTGATCAAGCGGCTGCTGAAGGAGAAGCACGAAGGCTGGTTCGCCCAGCTCGCCGCCTCGATCCGCGGCGTGTCGGAAGAGACCACCACGGGCGTCAACCGCCTCTATCAGCTGGCGGCGCAGAACAAGCTGCTGTTCCCGGCGATCAACGTGAACGACAGCGTCACGAAGTCGAAGTTCGACAATCTCTATGGCTGCCGTGAGTCGCTGGTCGACGCCATTCGCCGCGGCACCGACGTGATGCTGTCGGGCAAGGTCGCGTTCGTCGCCGGCTTCGGCGACGTGGGCAAGGGCTCGGCCGCCTCGCTGCGCCAGGCCGGCTGCCGCGTGATGGTGTCGGAGATCGATCCGATCTGCGCCCTGCAGGCGGCGATGGAAGGCTATGAAGTCGTCACCATCGAAGACGCCCTGCCCCGCGCCGACATCTTCGTCACCGCGACCGGCAACAAGGACATCATCACGGTCGACCACATGCGCGGCATGAAGGACCGGGCGATCGTCTGCAATATCGGCCACTTCGACAACGAGATCGACGTCGCGGGCCTGAAGAACTTCAAGTGGAACAACATCAAGCCGCAGGTCGACGAGATCGAGCTGGCGTCGGGACGCCGCATCATCCTGCTGTCGGAAGGCCGCCTGGTGAATCTGGGCAACGCGATGGGCCATCCCAGCTTCGTCATGTCGGCCTCGTTCACCAACCAGACGATCGCGCAGATCGAGCTGTGGACCAATCCCGGCAAGTACGAGAAGAAGGTCTACACCCTGCCCAAGCACCTGGACGAGAAGGTGGCGCGCCTGCATCTGGAGAAGATCGGCGTGAAGCTGACCAAGCTGAGCCAGACGCAGGCCGACTATATCGGCGTGACGGTCGCCGGCCCGTTCAAGGCCGACCACTACCGCTACTGATATCGCCCTCCGGCGAAACGGCGAGGCGCCGGCGGCAACGCCGGCGTCTTTGTTTTCGGTTTGGACTCACCGCACGGTGAATCCGTTCCTGTGGACTCTTTAACCGTGAGTCTTGCGCGCCTATCGTGGCCTGGGGACGATTCGCGGATCGACTTTTCATAAAATGCGCGCGGATCGACGAGGGTAACGCGGCCTGATGGTCCATCATGCTGAAACGCCGGGTTGGCGGCGGTCGGGAAGCTTCCTGGCCGCGGCGATGGCCTGTGCGCCCGACGCCCTGGCGCAGGATGCGGCGGCCGCCGGCGAGACGCCGTTCGTCGTGCTTCTGGCCATCACAGGGCTGGTGGCGCTGGCCATCTGCGGCGTGCTGTTCGCGATCGGCGCGATGCAGCGCGGGCGCACCCGCGAGGCGGCGCTGCTGAGCGAAGTCGCCAAGGCGCGCCAGCTCGCCGCCGAGCGCAGCGCGCTGCTGCTGGCCAGCGACACGCCGCTTTATCTCTATCCGCCGGGTGCGGCCCGGCCGCGCATTTTCGGCCCCGACCAGGGGCGGCTGGAGCGCGTGCTGCGCGGGCCGGACGGGCTGGCGCTGGCCGACGCCATCAAGAAGCTGCGCCAGTCGGGCGAACCGTTCACGATCAGCGCCCGCGATCCCGAACAGGGCCCGTTGCGGGCGCGGGGCCGCGCAGCGGGGCGCGAAAGCGCGATCTTTCTGGAAGGCAGCTATGCCGGCGATCCGCTGGTCTCGCCGCCGCCGCCGGACAACGGCATCGCCGACGACACCCGCCTCGCGCAGATGTTCGACGCCGTGCCGACGCCGCTGGCGGCGCGGGGGCGCGACGGCAAGCTGATCTATGCCAATCCGGCCTATGCCGAGGCGGCCGGCGCGGCGACCCCGGCCGCCGCCGTGGCGGCGCAGGCCAAGCTGTTCTCCGACGAGCCGGCGCTGGCCGAAGCCGCGTTCTCTGCGGGCAGCCCGGTGACCGAACGCCGCTTCGCCGTCATCGAAGGCCAGCGCAAGGCGCTGGAGGTGACCGCCGCCCCGGCCGGCGACACGGTGGCGATCACCGTGGTGGACGAAAGCGCGGCGGCCGAGGCGCGCGACCGGCTGCAGCGCCATATCGGCGCCTATGACGAGACGCTGAACCGGCTGAAGACCGCCGTCGCGGTGTTCGGCCCGGATCAGAAGATCAGCTTCTACAACAAGGCCTATATCGATCTGTGGCGGCTGGACCCGGCCTGGCTGAAGGACAAGCCGACGGAAGGCGAGATCCTTGAGAAGCTGCGCGAAGGCCGCCGGGTGCCGGAGGAGAAATCCTTCGCCGCGTTCAAGCGCGCGCGGGCCGAGCTCTATGCCTCGATGACCGCACCGCAGGAAGAAGTGTGGCACCTGCCCGACGGCACGACGCTGCGTATCGCGGGCCAGCCGCACCCCTTCGGCGGGCTGCTCTACCTCTATGAGGACATGACCGAGCAGCTGAGCCTGGAGCGGCGCTATAACGACCTCTTCAACGTACAGCGCTCCACGCTCGATCACCTGCACGAGGGCGTCGCGTTCTTCGGCATGGATGGGCGGCTGAAGCTGTGGAATCTGGCGTTCGCCGATCTGTGGGGGCTGGAGCCGCAGCAGCTGGAGGGCGAACCGCATTTCGAGAAGGTGGCGCTGCTGTGCGCGGCGCTGGGCGGCGACGCCGAAGACTGGGACAAGGTGCGCGGCCAGGTGACCGGGGCGGCCGAGCGGATCGAGATCGCAGGCGAGATGGAGCGCAGCGACGACATCACGCTGCATTTCGCCGCCGTGCCGATGCCCGACGGCGCGACGCTGATGAGCTTCGTCGACATGACGGACTCGCTGAGGGCCGAGCAGAGCCTTCTGGAGAAGAACGAGGCGCTGATGACTGCGGCGCGCCTCAAGACCGACTTCATCAGCCACGTCTCGTATCAGCTGATCGTGCCGCTGACCTCGATCATGGGCTTCGCCGAAGCGCTGCAGGCCGGCATCGCGGGCGAGCTGAACGAGCGGCAGGGCTATTATCTGGGCAACGTGCTGGCGGCCTCGGCCGAACTCAAGACGCAGATCGACAACATGGTGGATCTGGCAGCGCTGGATGCGGGCGAACTGAAGCTGGACCTCAAGCCCATCGAGCCGGCCGAATTCCTGACGACGCTGAAATCCATGGTGCAGGAACGCTGCAACAAGGAAGGGCTGGAGCTGGTGATGGAGGCGCCCGAGGGCCTGGGGCCGCTCAACGCCGATCCGGCGCGGCTGAAGCAGGTGATGTTCAACCTGCTGACCAACGCGATCAGCTATACGCCTTCGGGCGGCACAATCGAATTCGGCGCGGCGGCGGAAGGCGCGGGCCTGCGCTTCTGGGTGCGCGACACCGGCCCGGGCTTCGAGCCGGAGCAGCAGGCGCTGGCCTTCGAGCGCTTCGAGAGCAGCCGGGTCGGCGATGCGCCGCGCGGCACGGGCCTTGGCCTGGCACTGGTGCGCTCGATCGTCGAGCTGCATGGCGGCTGGGTGTCGCTGCGCTCCAAGAAGGGCGAGGGCACGGAAGTCACGTGCCATCTGCCGCGCTCGGGGGAGTCGCCGGCCCTTCCGGGCTTTGAGGGGATCGACCAGCCGTTCTGATCAGAAGCGCCAGGCGCCGCGGGATGCGCTGCCGCCCTCAGAACCGGAAGTTCAGGCCGAATTTCACCGTGTCGAACGACGTCTCGAAATGGTCCGAGCCGATATACCAGAACGTCGTCGGCGGCAGGGTTTCGTCGCCGAAGCCGTAATGCAGATATTCGAATTTGGCGGTCCAGCGCGCGTCGACGGCGTACTCGATCCCGGCGCCAAGGGTCCAGCCGGTACGGCTGTGATCCAGGCCGTCGCCGAATTGGACGCCGCCGACGAAATTCCGGTCGGTCCAGGCGGCGAATCCGACGCCGCCGGTCGCGTAGTAAAGCGCCTGGCCGCTGGTCAGGCCCGCCCGTAGCCGGACCGACGCGAGATAGTCGACCTCGATGCTGACCTCGTCGAAGGCTCCGACGCTGTCGCCAGGCGCCATGCGCCGGTCGAGATCGCCGATCGTCGCATCCGCTTCGACGCCGACGACCCAACCCCCGATCTGAAGATTGTAACCGATCTGTCCTCCGGCGATGAGGCCGCCGGGCTCGATCCTGTAGAAGAGATCCGGATTATCGTCGGCGACGCGGTTGTCGCCCCAGCCATAGCCGGCGCTGACGCCGATATAGGCGCCGCTCCAGTCGCGATCTTCAGCGAAGGCGGGCGCGGCGAGCGCCGAGGACATACAAAGCAGAATGGCGCAGCGCACGGTCGATCTCCCGAAGCAATGGCGGAACCGCGTGACTAGGGCAGGCCGGCATCGGAAATCTTGGCCGGATGCGACGCGGCGCCTGGCGCAATGCGACGGCGCTTGCGCGCGAAATCGCCGCCGCTATCGTCTGCGGCATGGGGCATCCGACGTATTCCGTCATCCGGTACGGCTATGAGGATCGCAGCCGCGCAGACGCGCGGCGCACGCTGGCGCTGGTCCAGGACGAGCTCTTTCTGGTCGAGGTGACCGAGGCGCCCGGCGAGAAGCTGCGCGGCACGCTGGAGACGGCTAGCCTGGGCACGGTGACCCTGGCGCGGCACACGACACGGACCGCAGCGATCCGCCGGCGGCACGGCAACGGCTATCACCCCAACCCGATCGGCAGCGACACCTTCCAGCTGACCTTTCAGACGCGGGGCGGCGCGATGCGGCTGTCGCAGCGCGCACGCGCGGCCGAGATGGGGTTGGGCGACGCAGCGCTGATCTATGGCGGCGATGCGTTCGAAGGCGATTTCGAGATCGGCGACGGCGACAACACCATCAACGCGATCATCCTGCCGTCCGAGGCGGCCCTGGATCACACGCCGCACGCCCACGATGCGGCGATCAAGCCGATCGACGCCTCGCGTGCGGCGTTGCGATTGCTGCGGTCCTACGCCGGCGCCGTGCTGGATGCGCCGCCATCCGAAGCGGTGGCTGCGATCGCCGAACGCCATATCCTGGATCTGTGGCGCGCGGTTCTGGACGATCCCGATCTCGCCGCGCCGGAGCCCGCGCCGGGCATTGAAGCGGCGCGGGCGGCGCTGGTGCTGGGCTTGATCGCGCGGCGCTATCGCGATCCCGCGCTGTCGCTGGAGGTCATTGCGGCGGGGGCCGGCCTGTCGCCGCGGGCGGTGCAGCGCGCCCTGGCGGCGCAGAGCACGAGCTTTCGCGACGCGCTCAGCGCGCGGCGCCTGGCGCGCGCGGCCGAATTGCTGCGTGCGCCGTCATGGAGCGCAGTGAAGATTGTCGATATCGCCTACGCCAGCGGCTTCGGCGATCTGTCGCACTTCAATCGCGCCTTCCGCGCCCGGTACGGCATGCCGCCCGGCGCGTGGCGCGCGGGTTAGTGCTGGCTGGTCGGCAGGCGCACGACGAGGCCGTCGAGATCGTCCGACAGCTTGATCTGGCACGACAGGCGCGACTGGTCGGTCACTTCGTTGGCGAAGTCGAGCATGGTCTGCTCCATATCGGACTTCTCGCCCACCTTGCCGGCGAAAGCCGGGTCGACATAGACGTGGCACGTGGCGCACGCGCACGCACCGCCGCAATCGGCGTCGATGCCCGGCACGAGATTCTTCACGGCGGCTTCCATCACGGTCAGGCCGTTGGCCGCTTCGACCGTGTGTTCCTTGCCGTTATGCTCGATGAACGTGACCTTGGGCATGCCCTCTGCGATCCCTCAAATTATGCGGACCTTGAGTCCGTATTTACGGCTGATGTGGGGGTAGAAATCATGTCCCCCCGGGGCTTGGCAAGTTCCGCAACGTCAAAAGCGGCATCTTTCAGGCCGTAAAGCTCTTCATCGGCACCGCCGGGTCGGCGAGTTTCGCCGGATCGGCAGGCTTTTTCTGCGCGATGAGCTGGCGGCCGATCATGTATTCCGGCACCGCGTTCACCGCGTCGACGGCGGCGACATGGCCATCGCGCAGATAGAACACCGCGAATTTCCGCGTCGCCGGGTCGCCGCGCACTACCACCTCATCGCCGGGCGCGGAGATGCCCGCGATCTGCAGCTTGAGATCGTACTGGTCCGACCAGAACCAGGGCACTTCGGCATAGATCTTGGGCCGACCGACGATCGACAGCGCCGCCGCCTTGGCCTGGTCGATGGCGTTCTGCACCGATTCAAGGCGCAGACGGCGGCCGAGCAGGGGGTTGGGGTGATTGGCGCAATCGCCGATCGCGTAGACGTTGGGATCGGAGGCGCGGGCATATTCATCGACCACGATGCCGTTCTCGCAGACGAGGCCGGCGGCCTGGGCGACCTCCTGTTCGGGCAGGATGCCGATGCCGGCGATCACCAGATCGGCGTCGATGTCGCCATTGGCGGTGTGCACCACCAGCGATCCATCGGCCGCCTTGTCGAAACCGTGAACGCCGGTGCGGGTGAGGATGGTGACGCCTTCGGCCCGGTGGACGCCTTCAAAGAAGTCCGAGATCTGCTGCGAGGTGACGCGCTGAAGGCAGCGTTCGAGCGCCTCGACCACCGTGACCTTCAGCCCGCGTTTCGCCGCCACCGCCGCGGTCTCCAGCCCGATATAGCCGCCGCCGACGACGACCAGCCGCTTGCCGGCCTCGAAGTGAGGCTGGATCGCCTTCACGTCGGCGATGCCGCGCAGATAAAAGATGCCGGGCAGATCGGCCCCCGGAACGGTGAGCTTGCGCACCCGGCTGCCGGTGGTGAAGGCCAGCGTCTCGTAAGGCAGCACCGCGCCGTCGGCGAGCGTCACGGTTTTCGCCGTCAGATCGACCGCGGTGGCGCGGACGTTGAGCATCAGCGCCGCGTTGGCCTGGGCGTAGAATTCCGGCGGCTTGATGTAGAGGCGGTCCTCGGCCATCTCGCCGGAGAGGAATTTCTTGGACAGCGGCGGGCGCTGATAGGGCGGAAACGCCTCGTCGCCGATCACCGTGATGGGCGGCTGATAGCCCTCGGCCCTGAGGCTCGCCACAAGCTGCGAAGCCGCCTGACCCGCGCCGATCACCACCATTCCCGACATGTATTTCCCCCTGATTTTCCGGCGGCGGACCCTGCCGGAAGCGGGCAGGCGAATCAACGTGGTATCGGACATTGCCGCCGCCGCGCGGCATGAGGCAAAAGAGGCCATGCAGGCAGCGATTCACGCGACGCAGATGCCCATCGGCTTGCCCGATCTCGCCGCCGTCGGCCGTCTGGGCGCGGCGATCGCCCGCCGCCTGACGGTGGGGGACGCGGTGCTGCTGAAGGGCGATCTGGGCGCAGGCAAGACCACGCTGGCCCGGGCCATCCTGCTGGCTCTCGGCCATGAGGGCGAAACGCCCTCGCCGACCTTCACATTGCTGCAAAGCTACGCGTTGAAACTGCCCGTCGCCCATCTCGACCTCTACCGGCTGAAGCAGCCCGGCGAGATCGAGGAGCTGGGTCTGGACGATGCCCTGAACGAAGGCGCGGCGCTGATCGAATGGCCGGAACAGGCGGAAGACTATCTGCCGGACGATGCGCTGACGGTGGCGCTGGGCGCAGAGCCGCGCATGGCGGTTTTGAGCGGCGGCGGACGCTGGCCGACGCTGATCCCCGGCATCGTGCAGGAGGCGGCATGAGCCGCGAGGCCGACATCGCCGCATTTCTGCACCGCGCCGGATGGGGCGCGGCGCAGCGCGACCGGCTGCCCGGCGACGCCTCGACGCGCAGCTATGAACGCCTGACGCTGAACGGCCGGACCGCGATGCTGATGAATCAGCCCCGTTCGGTCGAAACCGAACCCTGCCCCCCCGGGGCCGACGCGGCCGAGCGCACGGCGCTGGGCTACAATGCCCTTGCCCGGCTGGCGGCGGGGCGGGTCGACGCCTTCATCGCCTGCGCGCGCTATCTGAAATCGCGCGGCCTGTCGGCGCCGGACATTCTCTTCGCCGACGCACCGCTGGGGCTGGCGCTGATCGAGGATCTGGGCGACGGGCTCTACGCCCGGCTGATCGAGGAGGGCGCAGACGAAGGCGCGCTCTACGACGCGGCGATCGACGCCCTGCTGGTGCTGCACGCCGAAGCGCCGCCCGACATCCTGCCCGGCGGGTGGCCGCTGCTCGCCTATGACGATCTGGCGCTGAAGACTGCGCACGACATCTTCACCGAATGGATGCCGCGCTATCGCCCCGTGACGTTCGACGCCGAGGCGCTGGAAGCATGGGAGACGTTCTGGGCCCCCATCCGCGCCCTTGGCGAAGCCAATGCGAGCGTCTTCTGCCATCGCGACTATCACGCCGAAAACCTCATCTGGCTGCCGGAACGCGAGGGCGCGGCGCGGGTGGGGCTGCTGGATTTTCAGGATGCGGTGAAGGCGCATCCGGCCTGGGATCTTTCCATGCTGCTGCACGACGCCCGCCGCACGATCAGCCCCGAACTGGAGACGGCGTGCCTGGAGCGCTATCTCGCTCTCGCCCCGGTCGAGCGCGAACCTTTCCTGGCCGACTACCACGCGCTCGGCGCGCTCAATATCGTGCGCATTCTGGGCATCTTCGCGCGGCTGGTGACGCGGGACGGCAAGCCGCGCTATGCCGCGTTCATGCCGCGCCTGTGGACCTATCTCGACCGCTGCCTCGCCGATCCGGCGCTCGCGGTTCTCAAAACCTGGTTCGACGACCACGTGCCGCACGGGGTGCGCGTATGAGCGCCCCCACCCGCGCCATGGTGCTGGCGGCCGGACTGGGCACGCGCATGCGCCCCTTGAGCCTCACCCGGCCCAAGCCGCTGATCGAGGTGGCGGGCAAGCCGTTGATCGACCACATGCTCGATCGCCTGGTCGCGGCGGGCGTGACCTTTGCGGTGGTCAACGTCCACTATCTCGGCGACATGGTCGCGGCCCATCTGAAACACCGCAAGGATATCGAGATCGTCGTCTCCGACGAGCGCGCGGCGCTGCTCGACACCGGCGGGGGCACGGTGGCGGCGCTGCATCATTTCCGGGACGAGGCGTTCTTTTCGGTCAACACCGACGCGCTGTTCGTGGATGCGCGCGGCGATGCGCTGCAGCGTCTGGCGCGGTCGTGGGACGAGACGCGCATGGACGCGCTGATGCTGCTGGCGCTGACCGTGCGCTCGGTCGGCTATCACGGGGCCGGCGATTTCACGATGGACGCGGCCGGGCGGCTGAAACGCCGCAGCCCGCGCACCGTCGCGCCCTTCGTGTGGACGACGGTGCAGATCTGCCACCCGCGCCTGTTCGCCGATCCGCCGGCTGCGAAATTCTCCACCAACGTGGTGTGGGACCGCGCCATCGCCGCCGGGCGGCTCTATGGCCAGCGGCTCGACGGCGACTGGCTTGAGATCAACACGCCCGAGGCGGTCGACGACGCCGAAGCGTGGCTGAGCGAGGAAGGCCTGTGGCGCAAGGGCCGGGCCGCGTGAGCGCCACGCCGCACGGCGTCTACACCATCGCGCCGGGGCGCGCGTTCCTCACCGATCTGGCCGAAGGGCTGGTCGCCCGGTTCGACCGCGACAGCGATCCCATGGCGCTGGCCGGCGCCACGATCTTCCTGCCGACGCGGCGCGCCGCCCGCGCGCTGGCGGAAGCGTTGACCAAGGCGACGAAGCGCGATGCGGTGGTGCTGCCGCGCATCGTGACGCTGGGCGATGTCGACGAGGACGAGGCGCTGATCGACGCGGAGGCGGATCTCGGCGACCTGCCGCCCGAGATCGCGCGCCTGCAGCGCGAGATGATCCTGGCCGAGCGCGTCGCCATCTTCCGCCGCGACAGCGGATCGGCCGGCGGCTTCGCCGTGTCGCTGGCGCTGGCGCGCGCGCTGGCGCGGCTGATCGACGAGGCGGCCAATGAAGACGCCGACCTGTCGGGCATCGCCGATCTGGTGCCCGCCGATCTGGCGCTGCACTGGGAACAGACCGGCGCGTTCCTGGCGCTGGTGACGGCGGAGTGGCCGGGCATCGTGAAGGCGCGGGGGCGGATGGACCCGGCCGAGCGCCGCAGCCGCCTCATCCGCGCCTATGCCCGCCGTCTGGCCGAACGCCGCCCCGATGCGCCGTTCATCGTCGCCGGCTCGTCGGGCTCGATCCGCGCGAGCGCCGATCTGATGAAGGTGATCGCCGGGCTACCGAACGGTGCGGTGATCCTGGACGGGCTCGACACCCATCTCGACGCCGCGAGCTGGGAGGTGCTGCCGCCCAGCCATCCGCAATTCGCGCTGAAGGAATTGCTGATCCATCTGGGGCTCGACCGCATGGCGGTGGGGCCGTGGCGGGGCAGCGCCGAGGATGCCGGGGCGCGCCACCGCTTTCTCACCGAGGCGATGCGTCCGCCCGACACCGCCGATCTGTGGCCGCGCCGGAAAAGCGCGGCGGCCAGCGCGCTGAAGGCCGGCGTTGCCGGGCTGGCGCTGATCGAGGCGGCGAACGAACGCGAAGAGGCGCTGGCGATCGCGCTCGCCATGCGGCGCACGCTGGAGACGCCGGAGAAGACCGTCGCGCTGGTGACGCCCGACCGGATGCTGGCCCGGCGCGTCGCGGCCGAACTGCGCCGGTGGGGCATCGCCGCCGACGACAGCGCCGGCATGCCGCTGGCCAAGGCCGAGGCCGGGGCGCTGATGGGTCTCATCCTCGCCGCCGCGCAGTCGGGCGGCGCGCCGGTCGATCTGCTGGCTATGCTGAAACATCCCTGCGCCGCGCTGGGGATGGAACGCGCGACGACGCTGCGCCTGGTGCGGCGGCTGGAGCGGCGCGTGCTGCGCCCGGCGCGCGTGACCGGCGGCTTCGCCGAGATGCGCGCACGGCTCGGCGAGACGGGCGCGGACGGAACGTCGCGCTGGGGCATCGGCGACGAGGAACGGCGCGCGATCGGCGAGGTGCTGACGGCGACCGAAGACGCGCTGGCGCCGCTCGTCGCGCTCGGGCGCGGCGCGCACGGCATGGAGCGGCTGACCGCCGCGCATGCCGCCGCGCTGGAGCGGCTGACCCGTCAGGCCGAAAGCGGCCGCGCCGCGATCTGGCGCGGCGCCGACGGCGAAGCGGGCTTTGCCTTGATGCAGGCGCTGGCCGAAGCGGCCGAAGGCGGCGTCGCGCTGACCCTCGCCGACTATGCCATCACCTTTGACGGCGCGGCGCGCAGCGTCGCCGTGCGGCCGCAGGGGCCGCGCCATGCCCGCGTCGCGATCTGGGGCCCGCTGGAAGCACGCATGCAGTCGGCCGATCTGATGATCCTCGGCGGCCTCAACGAAGGCGTCTGGCCGCAGAACCCGTCCGACGATCCGTGGCTGACCCGGCAGATGCGCGCGACGCTGAAGCTGTCGCAGCCCGAACGCCGCATCGGTCTGTCGGCGCACGATTTCGCCACCATGGCGGCGCAGCCGGACGTGCTGCTGACGCGGGCGCGACGGCAGAACGGCGCGCCGTCGAACGCCTCGCGCTTTCTGCTGCGTCTGACGGCGCTGGCCGATGGCTGCGGCGCGCCGATCCCCACCGACGACGCGCTGGCGATGGCGCAGAGGCTCGACGCGGCGGCGCGGCCCAAGCCCGCCGCGCGGCCGCTGCCCAGGCCGCCGCTCGCCGCACGTCCGCGGAAATTGTCGGTCACGCGGATCGAAACCTGGGTGCGCGATCCCTACGCGATCTATGCCCGGTCGATCCTGAAGCTGAAAAAGCTGGAAGCGCTGGCCGAGCCGTTGAGCGCGCGGGACCGGGGCGACATCACCCATGCGGCGCTGGAGATGTTCGCCAAGCGCCAGCCCTGGTCGGTCGATCCCTATGAAGCGCTGGTCGCGTGCGGGCGCGAGGCGTTCGGCGGCTTGATGGACGAGCCCGACGTGCGGGCGTTCTGGTGGCCGCGTTATCTGCGGGCCGCGCGCTTCCTCGCCGGCATCGAGGCCGAATGGGCGGCGAGCCGCGCCGGACATGTGGCCGAGCTGGAGGCCGAGCATCATTTCGCCGACGTGGATTTCACGCTGGTCGGCAAGCCCGACCGGATCGACCGGCTGAATACGGGCGGCGTGCGCGTGATCGACTACAAGACCGGCGCCGTGCCCAGCGCGAAGCAGATTGCGAGCTTCATGGCGCCGCAATTGCCGCTGCTGGCCGCGATGGCGCGGGCCGGGGCGTTCGGCGATGTCGTGAAGGGCCCGCCCGCCGAACTCGTCTATGCGCAGCTCGGCGGCGGCAAGGTGGAGGGCAAGATCACCGAGCTGCCGGACGCCGAAGCGACCACCGACGAGCTGGAGCGGCGGCTGAAGGCGCTGGTGCAGCGTTTCGACGATGCCGACTGGCCCTATGCCCCGCGCGTCGCGATGGAGAAGACGCGCTACGGCAGCGACTATGACCATCTCTCGCGCTTCGACGAATGGGGCGAAGCGGCGGAGGGCGAGGGATGAGCGACGCCGCCCTGATCGCCTCCGATCCGCGCAACTCGGCCTGGGTCAGCGCCAATGCCGGTTCGGGCAAGACCTATGTGCTGACCGCGCGGGTGATCCGGCTGCTGCTGGAGGGGACGCCGCCCGCGCGTCTGCTCTGCCTGACCTATACGCGTGCCGCCGCCGCCGAAATGCGCCAGCGCGTCTTTGACATTCTGGGCCGCTGGGCGCTGGCCGACGACGCCACGCTGGACGGCGAGATCGCGGCGCTCGACGGCGCGGTGCCCGACGCGGCCCGGCGCGCGCAGGCCCGCCGCCTGTTCGCGACCGCGCTGGAGACGCCGGGCGGCTTGAAGATCCAGACCATTCACGCCTTCTGCGAACGTCTGGTCGCGCGCTTCCCCATCGAGGCGAACGCGCCGGTGCCGTTCAGCGTGCTCAGCGAAAGCGAGGCGGCGGCGATGAAGGCGGCGGCGCGGCGTCAGGCGCTGGCCAATCTCGGACGCGACGGCTCGGACGCGATGATGGAGGCGCTGGCGCCCCATGTAAACGCGGAAGGCTTCGCAGGACTGTTCGAGGGCCGCAGCGCCCAGCTGATCGACGCCCATGGCGGGGCCGATCCGTGGGCCATCGCCGGCCTGCCGCCGGGGACGCGGCCCGAAGACGTGATGGCCGAAGCCGGCTTCGACGACGATGGACGGCGGGCGCTTTACGGCGAGGCGGCGGCGCTGCTGTCGGCCGGAAGCGCGGCGGACCAGGCCGTGGGCAGGAGCATCGCGGCGGCGCTGGCCGCCGACGCCGCCACGCAGTTCGACGCGATGGCGTTCTGCCTGCTGACGCAGAAGGGCGAACCGCGCAAGAACCTCGCGACCAAGGCGACGCGCGCGCTCAACCCGGCGCTGTTCGACGCGCTGGACGAGGAGGCGCAGCGCAGCATCGTGCTGCTGCGCCAGCGCGCCTCAGCCGAGTCGGCCTGGATGGCGCATGCCCTGAGCGTGCTGGGACGCGAGGTCGCGCGTCTTCATGCCGAGGCGAAGCGCCTGCGCGGCGCGCTCGATTTCGACGACCTCATCGCTGCCGCCGCCTATCTGCTGCGCAGCTCCGATCACGCCGCCTGGGCGCTCTACAAGCTGGATGGCGGGCTGGACCACATCCTCATCGACGAGGCGCAGGATACGAGCCCCGCCCAATGGGCGGTGGTGGAGCGGCTGGCGGAGGATTTCTTTTCCGGCGCAGGCGCACGCGCCGACAGCGCCACGACGCGCACGCTTTTCGTCGTGGGCGATGAGAAGCAGTCGATCTATTCTTTCCAGGGCGCCGACCGCGCCGCCTTCGCGAAGTTCCGCGCCCATTTCGCCACGCGCGCGGCCGGGGCGGAGCGGGCCTTCGAGACGCCGACGCTCAACACCTCGCGCCGTTCGGCGCCCGCCGTTCTGGCGCTGGTGGACGCCGTGTTCCGCGCAGACCAGGACCTGCAGGCCGCCGTGTCGGGCGATGCCTGGGCCGATCATATCGCGCACCGGGCCGACGCGCCGGGCTGCGTCGATCTGTGGCCGCTGACCGAGATGGAGGCGGCGGACGACGGCGACGACTGGACGAAGCCCGTCGACGCGCCCGGCGCGGGCGATCCGGTCGCGCGGCTGGCGGGCGATCTGGCGGCGACGATCAAGGGCTGGATCGGGCGCGAGAGCGTCGCGGACAAGGAGAGCGGCGAACAGCGTGCGCTTCGCGCGGGCGACGTGCTGATCCTGGTGCGGACGCGCGGACGTCTGGCGCGGGCGATGATCCGCAAGCTCAAGCAGGAGGGCGTGCCCGTGGCGGGCGCCGACCGTCTGGCGCTGCTGGAGCATATCGCGGTCAAGGATCTCATCGCCTATGGCCGCGCCGCGCTGCTGCCGCAGGACGATCTCAATCTGGCGGCGCTGCTGCGCAGCCCGTTCTTCGACCTGGACGAAACCTCGCTGTTTCATCTGGCCCATGGCCGCGAGGGCGCGCTGTGGCCGCGCCTGATCGCGGCGGCGGACGAAGGTGTCGAAGGCGTCGACCGGGCGAAGGCGAAAGTCATCCGCGAAACGCTGGCCCGCGCGATCAACCGTCTGGGCCGCGATGCGCCGTTCGATTTCTACGCGCGGCTGTTGTCGGAGGGCGGGCGGCGCGCCATGCTCGCGCGCTTCGGCGAAGAGGCGGAAGACGTGATCGACGAGTTCCTCGCCGCCGCCGCCGACTATGAGGATCTGCACGCGCCGAGCCTTGAGGGCTTCCTGCATGCGCTGGAAACCGCAGGCGGCGAGGTGAAGCGCGATCCCGACGCGGCGGGCGGCGCGGTGCGCGTGCTGACCGCCCATGGCGCGAAAGGGCTGGAGGCGCCGGTCGTCATCCTGCCCGATACGATGTCGCTGCCGAGCGCGACCTACACGCCCAACCTGCTCGCCTATGAAGGCGCGCTGGTGTGGCGGCCGTCGGGATCGCCGGAAGCGGTCGCGGCGACGCTGGAATATCGCGCCGCCGAACATGCCGAACACAAGCGGCTGCTCTATGTCGCGCTGACCCGGCCGCGCGACCGGCTGATCGTCTGCGGCGTCAAACCGGGCCGCGCCACGGCGAAAGACGCGACCACCTGGTATCAGGCGATCGAAGCCGGCTTCGATGCGCTGGGCGCGACGACGCCCATCGACACGCCGGCCGGGACAGGCCGCCGGTTCGGAACGCCGGGCCCCGCCGCGGCGGGCGGCGCTGCGACCATCGCGGCCGCCGGGGCGCTGCCCGGCTGGACCGCCGCACCGGCCCCGGCGGAAGAGCCCATCGGCCTGGTCCGGCCCTCGAAGCTGACGCCTGCGCTCGCCTTCGACAACGCCGCCGACAGTTTCGGTCTGGCGCGCGGCCGCATCGTCCATCGCCTGCTGCAGAGCCTGCCCGATATCGCGCCCGGACGGCAAGCCGATGCCGCCGCACGCTTCCTTGCCGCCCGGGCCGCCGACTGGCCGGCCGGCATGCGCGAGGAAACGGCTGCGCGCGTGCTGGCGATTCTGGACGATGCGCGCTTTGCCGCCGCCTTCGCGCCGGGCTCGCGCGCCGAGGTCTCGATCGCCGGCAAGGTGGCGGCGCTGGGGCCGGGCGGCTTCATCTCCGGCCAGATCGACCGTCTCGCGGCCGATGCCGAAACCGTGCTGATCGTCGACTACAAGACCAATCGCGACCCGCCCGCCACGGCCGAGGCGACGCCGCCGGCCTATCTGCGCCAGATGGCGCTCTATCGCGAGGCGATGCGGGGCGCGTTCCCCGGCCGCGCGGTGCGGACGGCGCTTTTGTGGACCGAAACGCCGGATCTGATGGCCCTGCCCGATTCGCTGCTCGACGCCGCGCTGGCCGGGCTCAAGGCCGCTTAAGGGTCGCTGAAGGTGCGGCTGCTGCAGCGCATCCTTGACGCTCGCGGGCGGCCTTCCTACGTTCGATGGCAGCGAATAACCCCGGGCCGACGAGGCCCTTTTGGAGGCCCCAAATGGCCCTGAGCAAGATCACCGACCAGAGCTTTCAGGCCGATGTCCTGAAGTCCGACGAGCCCGTGCTGGTCGATTTCTGGGCGGAATGGTGCGGCCCGTGCCGCCAGATCGCGCCGGCGCTGGAGGAACTTTCCTCCGAGTTCGACGGCAAGGTGAAGATCGCCAAGCTGAACATCGACGACAACCCTTCGGTGCCCGTGCAGTACGGCGTGAAGGGCATCCCGACCCTGATGATCTTCCACAAGGGCCAGGTCGCCGCCACCCGCGTCGGCGCGCTGCCCAAGAGCAAGATCAAGGAATGGATCGAATCGACCATCGCCGCCGCCTGAACGACGCGCAGATTTGAATTTGAAAGGCCCCGGTTCGCGCCGGGGCCTTTCTCGTATCTAACCGTTCTGCGCCAGAACCCGGCCCGCGAGATAGAGCGAGCCGCAGATGAGGATGCGCGGCGCGGCGGCATCGCCGTCCAGCTGCGCCCGTGCGGTGACGAGATCCATCGCATCGGCGAGGTCGTCCGCCGGATCGGCGTTCAGCCCCGCCGCCCGCGCCGCATCGTACAGCGCGCCCGCGCCCATCGCGTTCTTTTCGCCGGGGATCGCAACCGTCACCACATGGCGCGCCAGCCCGCGGAAATGCGCGAGATAGTTGGAGGCATCCTTGGTGTTGAGCATGCCGACGATCAGGAACAGCGGCCTGGGACGCTGATCCTCCAGATCGGCCAGCAGCGCCGAGATCGCCGCCCCGGCATGCGGGTTGTGCCCGCCATCCAGCCAGACTTCCGAACCTTCCGGCGCTTCCTCCACCAGCGGGCCATAGGTGAGGCGCTGCATCCGGGCCGGCCAGCTGACACTGGTGAGGCCTTTTTCGATGGCGGCGTCCGACACCTTGAAGACGTCCTGCGCCTTCAGCGCCGCGATGGCGAGCGCCGCGTTCTCGATCTGATGCGCTCCGGCCAGCTTGGGATGCGGCAGGTCCATCACGCCGCTGTCGTCCTGGAAGACCATGCGGCCGCGCTCGTCATGCGCCGAGAACTGCCGCCCCCAGGCGATCAGCGGCGCGCCCTGCCGTTCCGCCTCGGCCTCGATCACCGCATAGGCGGCGTCCGACTGCGGCCCCGCCACGACGGGCCGCGCGCGCTTGATGATGCCGGCCTTCTCCGCCGCGATCAGCTCGATCGTGTCCCCCAGATAATGCTGGTGATCCATATCGACCGGCGTGATCACCGAGACCAGCGGCCGGGCGATCACGTTCGTCGCATCCAGACGGCCGCCGAGGCCGACCTCCAGGATCAGCACATCGGCCGGCACGCGCGCAAAGGCGAGCAGCGCCGCCGCCGTGGTGATCTCGAAAAAGGTGATCGGCGTGTCGCGCGCCGCGCGCTCGCATTCGTCGAGCAGAATCTGCAGCGCATCCTCGCTGATCAGCGTGCCGGCGAGGCGGATGCGCTCGTGGAAGCGCACCAGATGCGGCGAGGTATAGACATGCACGCGCTTGCCCGAGGCTTCCAGCATCGCGCGCAGATAGGCGCAGGTCGAACCCTTGCCGTTGGTTCCGGCCACATGGAACACCGGCGGCAGGCGCGTTTCGGGATTACCCAGGCGGGTCAGCAGCGTGCGCATCCTGTCGAGCGACAGGTCGATCGCCTTCGGGTGAAGCCGCGTCAGCCGGTCGAGGATCGCGTCGCTCGCCGCGTCGGCGCTCATTGCGCGGCCTGCGGCTCCGTATCCGAAGGCGGCTCGGCGGCCGCGACGGGCTGCGGCACGGCGGGCGCTGCGGCGGCCGGCGCGTTGGTCATCAGCGCGATCAGCCGCGCCACCGTCTCCGGGATGCGGTGGCGATGGACGACCATGTCGACCATGCCGTGCTCCAGCAGATATTCGGCCTTCTGGAAGCTGTCGGGCAGCTTTTCGCGGATGGTGTTCTCGATCACGCGGCGGCCCGAAAAGCCGATGGTCGCGCCCGGCTCGGCGATCTGCACGTCGCCCAGCATGGCGTAGGAGGCGATGACGCCGCCGGTGGTCGGATCGGTCAGCACGACGATATAGGGCAGGCGCGCATCGCGCAGCATCTGCACCGCCACAGTCGCGCGCGGCATCTGCATCAGCGACAGGATGCCTTCCTGCATGCGCGCGCCGCCCGAGGCGACGACCAGCACCATCGGCACCTTGTCGGCGACGGCGCGTTCGGCGCCCTGCACGAAGGCCTCGCCCGCCGCCATGCCCAGCGATCCGCCCATGAAGGCGAAATTCTGCGCGACGATCACCGCGCCGTGCCCGCCGATCGTGCCGCGCGCCGCGATCACCGCATCCTGCTGCCCGGTCTTGGCGCGGGCTTCCTTGATGCGGTCGGTGTAGCGCTTTTCGTCTCGGAATTTCAGCGGATCGGCGACGGCGGGAATGAAGGGCAGTTCTTCATACTTGCCCTCGTCGAACATCCACTGAAAGCGCTGCTTGGGGTTCGCCTTCATGTGGAAGTCGCAATGGGCGCAGACGAACTGCGCCGCTTCCAGATCGCGCTGGAACAGCATCTCGCCGCAGGACGGGCATTTGGTCCACAGATTGTCGGGCGTCTCCTTGACGCCAAGCATCGACTTGATCCGGGGGCGGACGAAATTTGTGATCCAGTTCATGAGAAGATGGGCTTCCCTTAAACGCGGGCGGCGCGGACGCCGACGCTGAGCTCTTGGACGAAACCTAGCACATCTGCCGCGCATCCGGGCGACAGGGAACCGTCGTCGTTAACGAATGCCGCAACCCGGGCGACGATGGCCGATCCCACCACGGCGGCATCGGCGAAACGCGCGATGGCGGCGGCCTGTTCCGGCGTCTTGATGCCGAAACCGACGCCGACGGGCAGCGCGGTCTGCTTCTTGATGCGGCGCACCTCGCGCTCCACCTCGGCGGGGTCGAAATCCTTGGTGCCGGTGACGCCGGTGATCGACACGTAATAGAGGAACCCGCCCGCCCCGTGCAGCACGGCCGGCAGGCGCGCGTCGGTGGTGGTGGGGGTGGACAGGCGGATCACGTCGATGCCCGCCGCATTGAGGGCGGGCGAGAACTCGCCGGCCTCTTCGGGCGGAATATCGACGATGATGATGCCGTCGACGCCCGCGGCCACGGCATCCTTCGCGAAGGCCTCCACGCCATAGGCGAAGATCGGATTGGCATAGCCCATCAGCACGATGGGCGTTTCCTTGTCGACGGCGCGGAAGTCGCGCACCAAGCCAAGCGTCGTCTTCATCGTCGCGCCCGCTTTCAGCGCGCGCAGGCCCGCCGCCTGCACCGCCGGGCCGTCGGCCATCGGATCGGTGAAGGGCATGCCGAGTTCGATCAGGTCGGCGCCCGCGCCGGGCAGGCCCATGAGGATCTCGCGCGACACCGCGATCGAAGGATCGCCCGCCGTGACGAACGGGATGAAGGCGGCCCGGCCTTCGGCTTTCAGTTTGGCGAAACGCGCGGCGATACGGCTCACAGCGTCACCTTCAGCGCGTCGGCCACGGTGAAGATGTCCTTGTCGCCCCGGCCGCACATATTCATGACGATGAGCTTGTCCTTCGCCATCTTCGGCGCCGCCTCGATGACGTGGGCCAGCGCATGCGCCGGTTCCAGAGCCGGCAGAATGCCTTCCAGCCGCGCGCAGAGCTTGAACGCCTCCAGCGCCGCGTCGTCGGTCGCGTGGACATACTGCACGCGCTTCACGTCGTTCAGCCAGGCATGCTCCGGCCCGATGCCGGGATAGTCGAGACCGGCCGAGATCGAATGCGCCTCGATGATCTGTCCGTCCGCGTCCTGCAGCAGATAGGTCTTGTTGCCGTGCAGGATGCCGGGGCGGCCCTTGCTGAGCGACGCTGCGTGCTTGTCGGTATCGACGCCGTGGCCGGCGGCCTCCACGCCATGCATGGCGACCGAGGGCTCGTCGAGGAACGGGAAGAACAAGCCCATGGCGTTCGAGCCGCCGCCGATCGCCGCGACCAGCAGGTCGGGCAGGCGGCC
>JAKOQZ010000083.1 GCA_029778105.1 Pseudomonadota bacterium
CGGCAATGTCTGGCAATGGACCAGCGATGTCTGGCAGGGCGATCTCTACCAGTCGCCGGAAGACGCGCCCGCTACTGCCTCCTACGATCCTGCCGATCCTTACGCGACACAGCGCGTCATCAAGGGCGGCTCGTTCCTCTGCGCCGACAATTACTGCCTGCGTTATCGACCGGCCGCCCGCACGGCGGCGTCGGCCGGCGACGGCGCCTCGCATATCGGATTCCGCACCGTCCTGCGGGACGGCAATCAACAAGAAGCCTCAAGCAGGGAGGGCGCGCCATGAAGCGCTGGGTAAAACGGATCGCGATCGCAGTCGTGGTTCTGGTGGCTGCGCTGGCGGCCACGTGGTTCGCCATCGGCGGACGGGAAGGGTTCATCCTCATCTATGCCAGCTACATGAAGCCCGATGTCGGCCCCTATCAGGAGGTCGCCTGGCAGAAGGGACCGCAGCAGACGCCGATCCCGGGCGTCAAGCGCAAGCCTAACGTGGTCGTCATCCTCGCCGACGACATGGGCTTCAATGACGTCTCGTTTTATGGCGGCGGCACGGCGGGCGGTCTCATCAAGACGCCCAATATCGACTCCATCGGCCATGACGGCGTCAATTTCCCGGCGGGCTATGCCGGTAACGCGACCTGCGCGCCCTCGCGCGCCGCGCTGATGACGGGCCGTTACGCCACGCGCTTCGGCTACGAGTTCACGCCCACCGCCATCGGCTTCCAGCGCCTTGTCGGCGGCCATCAGGGCGATGCGCCCTATCCGCCGATCTATCATGCGGACCGCGAGAAGGACGTGCCCGACTTCCGCGAGCTTGGCATCCCCGCCGGTGAGGTCACCATCGCCGCGATGCTGCAGCAGGCCGGCTATCACACCGTGCATCTGGGCAAATGGCATCTGGGCGAAAATGAAAGCCAGCGCCCTGAACAGCGCGGCTTCGACGAAAGCCTCGGCTTCTATGCCGGCGCGTCGATGTTCATGGAGGAAGACGACCCGAACGTCGTCAACTCCAGGCAGGACTTCGACCCCATCGACAAATTCCTGTGGGCGGCCCTGCCGTTCGGCGTGCGCTACAATTCGGGCCCGATCTTCAAGCCGAACAAGCACATGACGGACTACCTTACCGATCAGGCGGTCAACGTCATCCGCGCCAACAAGGACCGGCCCTTCTTCCTCTATCTCGCCTACAACGCCGTGCACACGCCGCTGCAGGCGACGAAGGAGGACTACGACGCGCTGCCTGAGATCAAGGACCACACGCTGCGCGTCTATGCCGCGATGGTGCGCCAGCTCGATCGCGATGTCGGCCGCGTGCTGGCCGAACTCAAGGCCCAGGGCCTCGACGACGACACGCTCGTCATCTTCACCAGCGATAATGGCGGCGCGCACTATGTCGGGCTCGACGATCTGAACAAGCCTTACAGCGGCTGGAAGGCGACCTTCTATGAAGGCGGCATCCGCATTCCCTTCTTCATGCGCTGGCCGGGCGTGCTGCCTGCGGGTGCGACCTATGCCTCGCCGATCAGCCATTTCGACATCTTCGCGACGGCGGCTGCGGCGGCCGGCGCCCAGCTTCCCGCCGATCGCAAGATCGACGGCGTCGACGTGGTGCCGTTCATCACGGGCCAGACGACGGGCGAGCCGCACCAGATCCTGTTCTGGCGCTCCGGGCCCTATGTCGTCGTGCGCCAGGGCAAGTGGAAGCTTCAGATCGAAGCGACTTCCGGCCTCAAGGCGCTCTACGATCTCGATGCCGACCCTGCAGAGAAGACCGATCTGGCATCGGCCAATCCCGACAAGGTCGCCGAGCTCCAGGCGCTGATCGACGGCTGGCAGGCCGAACAGGCCAAGCCTCTCTGGCCCGCCCTGATGGAAGGCGTCATCCCCATCGACCATCCGATGAACCGGCCCTGGAGCAAGGAAGACCGCTACATCTACTGGTCGAACTGACCGGGTGAAGACCGGCCGGGCGGGGCCCGGCCGGCATCCCCGCTAGGCGTCCTCGTCCCGCGCCCGGAAACGGGCGCGGTTTGCTTTGGCGCGGCTCGCCCACAATTTCTTGTGCGCGGCGCGGGCCAGCGGATCTTCCTTGCGCTGCTCGTGCGCCAGCTCGCCCTTCAGCTTCTGGTAGTTCTGCCACCGTGCGGGGTCCAGTTCGCCCGCCTCGATGGCCGCGCGCACCGCGCAGCCGGGCTCGCTCGTGTGCTTGCAGTCCGAGAACCGGCACGCCGATTCCAGCGCCTCGACATCCTCGAACGTCGCCGACACGCCCTCATCGGCGTCCCACAACGCCAGCTCGCGCATGCCTGGCGTGTCGAGCAGCAGCCCGCCGCCGGGCAGCAGCACGATCTCCCGATGCGTCGTCGTGTGGCGGCCCTTGGCGTCGTCTTCGCGGATGGCGCGCGTCGCCATGCGCTCCTCGCCGACAAGGGCGTTGACCAGCGTCGACTTGCCGACGCCCGACGATCCCAGCAGCACCGCCGTCTCGCCGGGCCCGATCGCGCGGTGCAGCGCCTCCAGCCCGATCCCGGCCCGCGCCGACACCAGATGCACCGGCACCCCGGTCGCCGCCGCTACATCGGCGCGGATGGCTTCCGCCTCGTCCGACAGATCGGCCTTGGTCAGCACGATCTGGGGCCGCGCCCCGCTTTCGTGCGCCGCCGCCAGATAACGCTCCAGCCGGCGAATATTGAGATCGTCGTTCAGCGACAACGCCAGAAAGGCGATATCGACATTGGCCGCCACCACCTGCGCCACGCGGCCCCGGCCTGCCGCCTTGCGGACAAAGGCGGTGCGGCGCGGCAGGACATGGTGGATGGTCGCGGCGCGTTCGGGCAGCCGTATGGAGACGGCCACCCAGTCGCCGGCGGCGGGGAAGCCTCCCATTTCGGCGTCGCGCACGAACCGGCCCGACATTTCGGCGGGCATCTCGCCCTCGTCGGTGACGATGCGATACGGCCCGCGTTGGTGGACGATCACGCGGCCGGGCTTCAGGCCCTCGGCCGCGAAGGATTGGAATTGCTGCCGGAGCGTCTCGCTCCAGCCATAGATTTCAAGCAAGGATGTCGTTCCTCGGGAATTGGCGATGCGCGTGAAGCGCCGCCGGAGGACGACCTGAGATCAGGCGAGCCCGCGAGCGGCGCGAAGAGTTGCGCGAACAAGATCTGTCATGATGCGCCTCCTTCAGCCGACGGGTTGCGATACCCGCTGGTTACGCGCGCTCGCGCGCGGGGTCAAGCACCGGCCGCAAACGGCGCCAAAGGTGAACGCCCCATTCAGCAAGAGTTCATGCGCGCAGCCGGACTTTGCCGCGACGACATCCTGCGGCACGTCCCGCTACCGGGGAGAAACCTCATGCGCAAGATCATCAGCAGCGTTCTGGCCCTCGCGATGCTCGCGACCAGCGCCGCCGCCTTCACCGGAGAGTCCGAGGCGCGCTCGCGCCGCCATTACGACAATCACGGCTACTACGATCACCACCGCCGCCATAACAACAACGACGACGTCGCGGCGGCGGCGATCATCGGCCTCGCCCTGGGCGCCATCGTGATCGGCTCGCTCGCCGACCAGAACCGCCGCACGAACCGCAACTACGCCTACGACGACCGCTACGACCGCCGCTACGACGCGCGCGATGCGCAGTGGCAGCATATCCGTCGCTGCGAGGCCCGCTATCGCAGCTATGATCGCTACAGCGACACCTTCATCGGCCGCGACGGACGCCGCTACTACTGCAATCTCTAGAGCATCATCCGAAGAGGCGGGTGCCGGTTCTTCGATAAGACGATGCGCAAGAAGGCCTAGTAGTTGATCCCCGGCAGATCGAGGCCGTGCCGGCGCGCGGCCTCTTTCGCGATGTCGTATCCGGCGTCGGCATGGCGCATCACGCCCGTCGCCGGATCGTTCCACAGCACGCGCGCCACGCGCCGCGCCGCCGCCTCGCTGCCGTCGCAGACGATCACCATGCCGCTATGCTGCGAAAATCCCATGCCCACGCCGCCGCCATGATGCAGCGACACCCAGGTCGCGCCCGAAGCGGTGTTGAGCAGCGCATTCAGCAGCGGCCAGTCGGACACTGCGTCCGATCCGTCCATCATCGCTTCCGTCTCGCGATTGGGCGAAGCGACCGATCCTGAATCCAGATGATCGCGCCCGATCACCACCGGCGCCTTCAACTCGCCCTTCGCCACCATCTCGTTGAAGGCGAGGCCCAGCCGGTGCCGGTCGCCCAGCCCCACCCAGCAGATCCGCGCCGGAAGGCCCTGGAAGCGGATCTTGGCCTTCGCCATGTCCAGCCAGTTATGCAGATGCGTATCGTGCGGCATCAGCTCCTTCACCTTGGCGTCGGTCCTGTAGATATCCTCCGGATCGCCTGAGAGGGCCGCCCAGCGGAACGGACCGATGCCCCGGC
>JAKOQZ010000013.1 GCA_029778105.1 Pseudomonadota bacterium
ATCGTCGGCGTGTTCTGGGGCGCGTTCGTGGCGCGCAACCCCAAGGCGAACCAGGAAAACCTGAAAGAGCTGATGGGCCTTTTCACGAGCGGCAAGATCAAGCCGCATGTCTCGGCGACCTATCCGCTGGAGAAGGCCGCCGATGCGCTGAACGCGATGGCCCACCGGCAGGTGAAGGGAAAGGTCGTGCTGACGACCTGAGGACGGGAACCGGCCGCGACCGCCGAGGTCGCGGCTACCGGAACCCGGTCGCCGGGCACTGCGTTCTGGTGGTGACGTTTTCACCAGACACGGGAAGTCTCATGTCGACCCGCACCCAGATCGCCGGCCTCGTTTCGCTGATGATCAACGCCATGATCTTCGGATTCGGCGTGATCGCCATTCTCACGATCCCATCGCTTAATGCGCATGCGGCGATCCTGATTCCGGAACTGGTTGTCGGGGCGCTGGTCGTCTCGCCCGTCATCAGCTGGTTCATCGCGCCGCGCCTCAGGGCGCGGTATTGGGCCAAGCGCGGGATGGCGCCGCAGGCGGCGTTCGAGTAACCGCGCATCGCAGCGCTGGCGCGGCCCGACAGGCGGGCCGAAGCGGTGTCAGGATCAAGGCTTGACCGGAAAAAACGAAAGGCCCGGGAGGGGTGTCCCGGGCCTTTCTGGTGTCTGGCGCTGCCGCGCGTTTCAGTACATCCGCTTGAACAGATGGACGATGAAACGGAAGGGGTTTTCCACGGCTACGACAGATGAGGGCTTCTCATCCCGCGCCGCGAAGACATGGCCGTATGCACGAAACATTTGGTCTCTCCACGGGTTGGGTTTCTAACTCGGTCGCGAGCTATTTGCTTGCGATGGCGGTGATATAGGGCGGCGCCCCCCGTTATGACAAAGGATCAGTTCTCATTCGATATATGAGCGAATTTGATGTATGAAGGGCGCCTGCCGTAGGGGAATGAAGCCGATTTTCGCGGCTTTCCAAGGCTTTTGAGGGACAGCCGCCATGAGCCGCAAATTGCCGCCGCTGAACGCGTTGAGGGCCTTTGAGGCGGCCGCACGGCTGAAAAGCGTGTCGAAGGCGGCCGATGAGCTGTCGGTGACCCAAGGGGCGGTCTCGCACCAGATCAAGCAGCTGGAGGACTGGGCGCAGATCGAGCTGCTGCGCCGGTCGGGCCGGGGAATCGCGCTGACCGATGCCGGGGAGCGTTATGCCAATGCGCTCAGCCCCGCGCTGGACCAGATGGACGCGGCGACCCGCCGGCTGCTGGCCTCGGACCCGCGCAAGGGCTGGCTGACCGTTTCGACCATGCCGTCCTTCGCGGCCAAATGGCTGGTGCCGCGTCTGCCGGCGTTTCGCGCGCGCCATCCCGAAATCGACGTGTGGCTCTCGACCTGGTGGAATTTCGGCGACGATGAAGACATCTCGGCCTTCACCGACAGCGAAGTGGATATGGCGATCCTCTATGGCCGCGGCGAATGGCAGGGCGTTCCCGCCACGTTCATGATGGATGAGGAGCTGTTTCCGGTGTGCGCGCCGGCCTATGCGCAGCAACAGAAGCTGGAGACGCCGGACGATCTGAAACGCGCGACGCTGCTGCATGACGAGATGCGGCAGGACTGGCGGCTATGGCTGAAGGCGGCGGGGGTGACCGGCATCGAGCCCGAGCGCGGCCCGGGCTTCGACGACAGTGCGCTGCTGATTCAGGCGGCCATGGCCGGCATGGGCGTGGCGCTGGGCCGTTCGGCGCTGGTGAAGGCCGACCTTGAGGCCGGCCTTCTGGTGGCGCCCTTCGCGCTGAAGCTGGACGCCGACCTCGACTATTACGTGGTCAGCCGGCCGGGCACGGAGAACCTGCCCAAGATCAAGCTGTTCCGCGACTGGCTGATCGAGTCGGCCGCGGTCTAAGGCAGCGGGTCGAGCGCCCCGGTCATGCCGGTGCCGGCATGGGGGCCGACGAAAAGCTGCTCCACGACCCCGACGCCCTTGTGAACGCGGCCGCCGAATTCCAGCTCGGCGGGGGCGACGGCCTGGATGTGCAGCAGGCGCTGATCGGCGTCGTTGACGCCGGCCAGATCGAGCACCTCGTGTGCGACCTCCAGCGGGCCGTGATCCATGCCATGGCCCCATTCGGGGTGGGTGTAGCCGATGCCCTGCATGTAGAAATGCGCGCCGGTCTTGAAGCGCAGTTCGGCGTCGCCCTCGTGCGATTTCATCTGCACCTTCAGCGTGTCGATGCGCCGGGATTTCGGCCGCCAGGTATAGCTGGGGGTCACGTCCTCGAATTCGATCGCGGGCAGGTTTGCGCCGTTCGCGCCCTCCACCACGGCGCGGCGGTTCCAGGGGCGGCCATGGGCGTCGTCGTTGGTGTGGCAGAAGACGACGTGGTCGGCGAAATTGGCGGGCGTCCAGAGCCAGAAGAACTGGCTGAATGCGCCCTGGGCCGGCGGCTGGCTGTCGCTTTTGCCGACGGGGCGCACGCCCCAGGAGCGGTCGCGGGTACCGAAATGCTCGGCCGGGTTCAGCGTCACCTTCGTTCCGCCGACGCCGATCCAGCCGGACCAGGCGCCGTTCTGTGTGAGGCGGGTGTAGTCCATGAAGGCCCTGGTGCCGATACGGCGCGTGAAGCGGGGCTCCTCGATGGGATCGTGCCGGGTCTGGAGCGTGATGTCGGCGCTGAGCGCGCCGTCGTTCGGGGCGAGGCGGATGCGCAGCGTCTTCAGCGGCTGGACGATTTCGATGGAGAGGGGGCCGACGGTGAGATTGAGACGGTCGCCGTTCATGCGCTTGGACACGCGCAGGATGTGCTGCTTTCCGTCGACCACGACGGAAAACGCCCCGTCCATGATGTCGAGCTGGGGATAGATGCCGAACGCGATGGCGAAGAAGAACGAGCCGTCGAGCGACATGCCGTTGAAGAAATAGCGGTCGTAGAAATTGCGGTCGGTGCCGGCGAAGGCGATCGGCTCCGGCGTCTGGTGCAAGGGATAGTCATCGCCCGGGGTCAGCATGGGAATTCCTCCTGATATCGTTATGGCCGGGATTGTTGACGATGCCGCGACGGGGCGCAAATCCGTGATGGCATGGCTGACGCCCCGGCAGGGGAACCGGCTTGAAAAAGGTGGGCCATTTGGCCTAATGCCAAGCCGTATAAAGCAATCCCGGGAAACGCAGGCCACGCCATGACGGAAGCGGTATCCAAGACATTCGATTACATCATCATCGGCGCGGGATCGGCGGGCTGCGTCCTGGCCAACCGCCTGTCGGCCGATCCGCAGAACAAGGTTCTGCTTCTGGAGGCCGGGCCGCGCGACAAGTCGCTGATGATCCACATGCCGGCCGGCGTCGGCGCGCTGCTGTCTAAGCGCACCAAGTTCAACTGGTACTACGAAACCGAAGGCCAGTCGGAGCTGGGCAACCGGCGCATGTACTGGCCGCGCGGCAAGGTGCTCGGCGGATCGTCGTCGATGAACGGCATGATCTATATCCGCGGGCATGCGCGCGACTATGACCAGTGGCGCCAGCTGGGCCTGGAAGGCTGGGGCTTCGGCGACGTGCTGCCCTATTTCAAGCGGGCGGAGACGAACGAGAACGGCGGCGACGACTTCCACGGCGCCGATGGGCCGCTGAAGGTCGGCAACGCCAAGTCGCGCCATCCGGTGTTCAAGACGCTGATCGAAGCGGGCCAGCAGGCCGGGCATCCCTATACGCCCGACTTCAACGGCTATGCCCAGGAGGGCATGGGCCCCTATCAGCTGACCATCCATGGCGGCCAGCGCTGGAGCGCGGCGCGCGGCTATCTGACGCCGGTTCTCTCGCGCCCCAATCTGACGGTCGAGACCGAGGCGCTGACTACCCGCATCCTGATCGAAGGCGGCAAGGCGGTGGGCGTGGAATACGCCCAGAAGAAGAACAAGGTGGTCGCCTATGCCGGCCGCGAGGTGATCCTTTCGGGCGGCGCGGTGAACACGCCGCAGACGCTGCTGCTGTCGGGCATCGGGCCGGCGGCCTATCTGTCGAAGTTCGGCATCGAGGTGAAGGCCGATCTGCCGGGCGTGGGGCAGAACCTGCAGGACCATCTGGACGTGCTGATCCAGTATGAGTGCACGCAGCCGATCACGCTCTACAGCCAGATCGAGAGCCCACTGCGCCAGCTCAAGACCGGCCTGCAGTATCTGACGACCAAAGGCGGGCTGGGCGCGCAGAACGGGCTTGAAAGCGGCGCGTTCCTGAAGAGCCGCCCCGAGCTGGAAATTCCCGATCTGCAGCTGCATTTCGTCAACGCGCTGATGATGGATCACGGACGCAAGAAGGCGGACCGCCACGGCTTCACGCTGCATGTGTGCCAGCTGCGCCCCGCCTCGAAGGGCTTCATCGCGCTGAAGAACACCGATCCGTTCACGCCGCCGCTGATCCAGCCGAACTATCTGACGGTGCAGAGCGACCGCGAGGCGCTGCGTGCGGGCGTGAAGATCGCGCGCCGCATCTTCGCGCAGAAGGCGTTCGACCCCTATCGCGGGCCGGAGGTCAATCCGGGCGCGCATGTGCAGTCGGATGCCGAAATCGACGCCTGGATCTCGCGCACCGCCGAGACCATCTATCATCCGGTCGGCACGGCGAAGATGGGCACCGATTCCATGGCGGTGGTGGACGCCCAGCTGAAGGTGCGCGGCATCGAAGGACTGCGCGTGGTGGACGCCTCGGTGATGCCGACGCTGGTCGGCGGCAACACCAACGCCCCGACGATCATGATCGCCGAGAAGGCTTCGGACATGATCCTGGGACGCAATCCGCTGCCGGCGGAGACGATCAAAGTGGCGGAAGACGCCCCCGATGCGCGGGCGGCGTAAAGGGAACGGGTGACATGGGCAGGGTAACGGCGGCGGTTCTGGCGATGGCGGCGTTTGTTGCGCCGGCTGCGGCGCAGGAACTGGATTTCGGCGTGTGGTGCAGCGACATCGCGCGCTTCGACGCCGATCGTTGCGCCGAGGAACGGCCGGAAGACAAGAGCGCCTATGAGCGCTATGCCGCCAACGTTC
>JAKOQZ010000084.1 GCA_029778105.1 Pseudomonadota bacterium
AAGCGCCACCAGCGCGGCGCTGCCCATGCCGGAGAACGACTTGGCGCTCGCCTCCGACTGGCCGCCGGCCTTCAGCTCATAACCCGGCGGCAGCTGGATGCCCGCCGCCCGCGTCATGATCTCGGTCGTCAGGTTCGAGGTGAGGAAGCCCGACTGCGGGTAGGCCGTCACCGTCGCCGAACGCAGGCGGTCGAAGCGGTCAATCCGCGCCGGGCTGGCGTCGAAGCGCAGCGACGCCACCTGCGCCAGCGGCGCCGCCGCGCCGGTCGCGGTCGGGATGTAGATCTCGTCCAGAATGTCCGGCGCATGGTGATCGGCCAGCGGCAGGCGCAGCGTGATGGGATAGGATTCGCCGTCGCGGTCCAGGAAATCGCCGACCGACTCGCCCGCCACCGCCAGCCGCACGACACGGTCCACCGTGCCCGGCGCGATGCCCAGCAACGCCGCCTTGCCCTCGTCCACGTCCACCTTCAGATCGGTGCGCGTGGCGCGCGAAGGATTGTTCACGTCGCGCGTGCCGGGCACCTGGCGGATCAGATCCTCCAGCTGCGCCGCGATGCGCCGCACGCCTTCCACTTCCGGCCCGCGCACGCGGATGGCGATCGGCGCCTCCAGCGGCGGGCCGTTCTCCATCGACTTCACCAGGATCTTCGTGCCCGGATAGGCATCGAACGCCGCGCGCCATTCATCCAGCATCTGCGGCGTGCGCTGCGGGTCGTATGCCTTCAGCATCACGAACGCGTCCGCGATATTGGTCGCCAGCTCACGCTGGTTCACGTTGTAGTAGACGCGCGGGTTGCCCCGGCCGAGGCTCGACATCACGCTCTCGACCTCGGGATATGCCTTCAGCTTCGCCTCGACGAACTCAAGCGCGGCGTTCGTCTTGGCCGTCGACGCGCCCTCGGGCAGCTCGATCTGCACCATGACGATGCGCGAATCCGCCAGCGGGAACAGGCTGAATCCGATGCGCGGCACCAGCGTCAGCGTGCCGGCGAACAGCGCCAGCGCGATCAGGCAGGTGACCAGGGGCCGGGCCAGCGCCCGGTGCAGCAGCGGGCGGTAGATCCGGTGGATGCCGCCCATGATGGTCCGCAGCAGCCAGTTGCCGTCCTCATGCTTCTCTTCCTTCAGGATGCGGCTCGCGACGAAGGGAATGATCGTCAGCGACACGAACAGCGACGCCGTCACCGTCAGCAGCACCGCGACCGGCAGCGAGCGGGTGAACGCGCCCGCGCCTTCGGGCAGGAACAGCAGCGGCAGGAAGGCCAGCATCAGCGTCGCCGTGCAGCCCAGCACCGCCAGCGAAATCTGCTTCGTGCCCTCGATCGCCGCATCCACCGGCTTCTTGCCCATGCGCAGATGCCGCGCGATGTTCTCGACCACGACGATGGAATCGTCCACCAGCAAGCCCAGCGACAGCACGAAGCCCGCGATGGAAAGCTGGTTCAGCGTGAAGCCGGCGTTGTCGAGCATGAAGACGCCCAGCGCCAGCGACATCGGGATCGAGAACATCACCACCAGCGACGCGCGCACGCCCAGCGGCAGCAGCGTCAGCAGCACCAGCCCGACCGCGATCAGGAAGTCGGTCGCCAGATGGCCGAGCCGCGCGTCCACCGCCTCGCTCTGGTCGAAGGCGGTCACCAGCGTCACGTCGCCCGGCAGGCCGGTGCGGAAGGCGTCGGCCTTCGCCATGATGCCGTCGCGCACATTGAAGACGTTCTGCCCGTCGCGCTGGTTGGCGGTGATGAACACCGCCTTCGCGCCGTTGATGCGCGTCGTGTAGACGTTTTCTTCCTCGGCCCAGGCGACCTCGCCGATGTCGCGCACATGCACCACATTGGCGCCTTCCGCCGAGACGATCGTGTCGGCCACCTCGTCCAGACTGTCATACGAGCCGGTGGTCTTGAGATTATAGCGCATGCCGCCGGCCTGCACCGCGCCGCCCGGGATTTCGGCGTTCTCGCCCTGGATCGCCTGCGCGACCTGATTGATCGTCACGCCCAGACGGCTCATCCGCGCAAGATCCAGCGCCACGCGCACTTCCGGATCGGGCGCGCCCCACACCTCCACCTGACGCACGCCCGCGACGCCCTCGATCAGGTCTTTCAGATCGCGCGCCCGGTCGGTCAGCTCGCGATACGACACGTCGCCCACCAGCGCGAACTGCACGATATTGGTGAGGCCCGGCTGGCCCTTGCGCACCGTCACGTTGCGCACGGCGTCCGGCAGATCGGGCCTGAGACGGTTCATCTCGCGGATGATCTCGTCATATTTGCGGTCCATGTTGGGCAAGCCCCACTCGAACTGCACATTGACGACCGCGACGCCGTTCGTGGTGGTCGACTTGATCTCGTGGACGTCGTCCAGTTCGTTGAACGCATCCTCGATCTTGTCGGTGATCAGCTTCTCCACCTCGGCGGCTTCCATGCCGGGCGCGATGGTGATGACGGTGAAGAACGGCGCATCGAATGTCGGGTCTTCGGTGCGCGGCACCGAATTGAATGCGTTGAAGCCGAGCGCCGCGAACATCAGCGTCACGACCAGCGTGAACTGCCAGTTGCGGACGGCGAAGCCGGCGATGTTCATGTCGCTTACTCCGCGCTGGCGGTGGCGATGGAGACTTTCTCGCCGTCGGTGAGATAGCCCGCGCCGTCGACGACCACCTGATCGCCCGCCTTCAGGCCCGCCGTCACCGCGACCAGCCCACCGGAGATGCGTCCCGTGGCGATGCGCGTGCGCTTGGCCGCGCCGGTCGCCGGATCGACGACGAACACCATCGCCTCGCTGCCATGCCCTTCAAGGATCGCGTCCACCGGGATCGCCAGCGTCGCGGCGCTCTGGGCCGAGGGAGTGATCGCCGCCCGGCCGACCAGACCGCTCTTCAGCGGCGCATCGTTCGCGGCGATCCGCATTTTTATCTGGAACGTGCCGGTGCGGGCGTCGGCATCCGCGCCGATTTCGGTCACGCTTGCGGTGAACGCCTGCCCGGGAAAGGCGTCGAAGCTCACCGTGGCGGCGTCGCCCAGCGCCACGCGCAGCGCATCGCGGTCGGCCAGACCCGCCGCCAGCACGAAGGATTCGCTCATGTCCGACAGCGTCAGCACCGGCGCGCCCGCAGCGACCACGCCGTTCGCCTCGATATTGCGCTTCAGCACGATCCCGTCCGCCGGGGCCACGATGCTGGCATAGCCCCGGTTCGAACGGGCCGCCTGCGCCGTCGCCCTGGTCGATTTGGCCTGCGCCTCGGCATCCTGCAGCGCGGCGTCGGAGGCGAAGCCGCTGGCGTGCAGCTTCTTCACCCGGGCCAGTTCGCGCGCCGCCTTGTCCGCCGCCTCCTGCGCCTGACGCAGCTGGGCGTCGACATCGCGCGGATCGAGTTCGGCCAGCACCTGGCCCTTCTTCACCGCGTCGCCTTCCTCGACATTCAGCACCGAAACGACACCGGGTGTCTTGAAGGCGAGCACATACGAGCGGTCGGGCTCCACCCGGCCGATGGTGCGGATTTCGCTGAGGAATGGGGCCGGCCCTGCCGCCGCCACCCGCACCGGCACGGCCTGCGCTTCGGCGCTGGCGGAGGGCGTGGCCGCCGATCCGCCGCACCCGGCCAGCGTGAACGTCAGAAAAGTCGCGGAAATACCAGCCAGAAGACCCGAACGGCGCATCGCGCACCCCAAAACTAGACGCTGTCTAGATCATCCTGCCAGCCTATCTTGTCGCTGTCTAGATGAATCTTTGCAGTGTCTAGATTTGAGTCAAAATCGCTCCAGATCGAAATCGACGAAGATCGCCGCATGGTCCGAGGCAGCCGCCGCGCGCGGCACCGCCTTCGGCCCCCACAGCGCCTGCCCCGAGCGGTCGATGCCACAGCTCACCGCCGCCGCCTTCAGATCGGGCGAGACCAGGATGTAGTCGATCTGGCCCTTGCTCACCCGCCCGCCCCGCTCGTCGACATGGGTGAACGATTTATCCGGCCCCAGCGTGTCGCGGACGATGTTGATGAGCCCGCTCCCCGTCAGCAGCGCATCGATCGAACTCTGCCGTCCGCCCAGCGCCGCGCCGTTCGCGCCGGCCCGGTCCGGCACTTCGTTCAGATCGCCGACCACCGCCACGCGGTGGGGCCTGCCCTCCGCCGCATAGCGCGCCGCGACGATCCGGGCGATCTCCTCGGCCTGCCGGATGCGCTTGGCGTCGGTCTCGCTTTCCAGCGTCGCCGACCCGCGCTTCGACTTCAGATGCGTCACCAGAACCGCCATGCGTCCCTTGCCGCCGGGCAGTTCGATGATCGCCTCCAGACAGTCGCGGTTGAAGAGGCGCGGCGTCGTGCCATCGCGGCGCACGGGCTCAGCCGGATCGACCGTGGAGGCGTTGGACCGCAGGCAGACGATGGGGTGCTTGGACAGGATGCCGACGTCGATCCCACGCTCGTCATTGCCTTCGATCAGCATGCAATAGGGATATTTGCGCCCCAGAACCTGCACGTTGAAGGCCTCCAGCGTGCGCCGGTCCTCCACTTCGCACAGCCCGATCACATCGGCGTCGACGCGCCGGATCACCTTGCCGATCGCCTGCACCTGAACGCCCGACAGCGTTTCGCCGGTCAGCTCGATGCCGCCGATCCAGTCGCCCCGCCCGCGGATCGCCGCGTTGACCGACGCCACCGGCGAACGCGCGTCCCCGTCGCGCTCGTGAAAGAAAAAGCGCTGCGACCTGGCGTCCGGCGCGCTCACCCGGTCGCAGCGCACGGTCACATAGTCGGCGAGCTTGCCCTCGTTCCACACCCGGACGATCTCGGCGGTGTTGTAGACCTTGGCGTCCAGCAGACGCTGCAGCACGGCGACGCCTTTCAGCGCATTCGCCGCGCCCGCATCGTCGCCCGCCGCAAACAGACGCGGCCGCGAAAACAGGTTCTCCACATTGAAGGTCGCAAGCCGGAACTTGATCATCGCCCGATCATCCCCGCCGCACCTGACGGGTCAATGCGGCGTTACGCGCGCGCCCCGTCCACCATCAGCATCACGATCCGCCGCACCCGCCCGCCCAGCACGTCAGGCGCGGCAAGGGCGCCGTGTTTCGCGCCGTTGGACGCGGCGGTCAGCAAGTCCGCCAGATCGGCCGGCGTGACGCCGCGCTTCAGCGTCAGCCGCCCGGCGCTGCGTTCGGCCGCGATCGCCTTGGCCAGCGCCGCCTGCGCCGCCGCCGCCCGCGCCGCGATGATCGCCCCGCCGATCCGGTTGGAGACCTCCATCAGCTCGGCCGCATGCGCCGAACCCAGCATGCGCGTCGCATACGCCTCTATCTTCGCCGCGACCATCGCGCCCAGCGCTTCGCCCGAGCTTTTCCCGGCCGCCCGCGCCTCGGCCAGCGCCCGCTCGGCCGCCGCGTCGACGAAATCGTGCATCGTCTCGATCACGGCGGCGAACAGCGCCTCTTTCGACGCATAATGCCGATAGAGGCCCTGACGCGACAGGTTCGCCTCCGCCGCCACCGCCTCCATGCTCGCCCGGCGATAGCCGTAGCGGCTGAAGACGGTCAGCGCCGCATCGAAGATGCGGGCGCGGGAACTGTTCTCGGCAGGCAGGGCAGACATGCGACAAACTGGACAATCATGACATTGATTGTCAACAACGTTCGAGCCTAGCCTCCCATCAAACGCGCGCCGGGGAGAGCCGCCATGACCGATCTGATCGTCAACGGAAAAGTTCACGCCGTCGATGTCGAGGATGACATGCCGCTGCTCTGGGCGCTGCGCGACGTGCTCAATCTCACGGGCACGAAATATGGCTGCGGTGTCGCGGCCTGCGGCGCCTGCACGGTGCATATCGACGGCGTGCCGACCCGCTCCTGCTCGATTCCCGCCTCCGCCGTCGCCGGACAGCAGATCGTGACCATCGAGGGCCTCAAGACCGGCGACACGCTGCACAAGGTGCAGAAGGCCTGGATCGAAGCGCAGGCCCCGCAATGCGGCTACTGCCAGTCCGGGCAGATCATGGCCGCCGTGGCCCTGCTCAACGAAACACCCAACCCCACCGACGACGAGATCGACGCGGCGATGACCAATATCTGCCGCTGCGGCTCCTATGCCGAAATCCGCGCCGCGATCCACATCGCCGCGACGTCGGTCTGAGGGGAGCGCGCATCATGGCCTTCAAACCCACCCGCCGCTTCTTCATCTGGTCGGGCCTCGCCGCCGGCGCGCTCGTCGTGGGCTATGCGCTCACCCCCTTCTCCACGCTCGACCGTGCCCGCCGGATCGCCGGCAAGGGCGAGGCGATGCTCACCGCCTGGGTCCGCATCGCGCCCGACAACACCGTCACGGTCATCGTGCCCCACGCCGAAATGGGCCAGGGCGTCCACACCTCGCTGCCCATGATGCTGGCCGAAGAGCTCGACGCCGACTGGTCGCTCGTCCGCATGGAACAGGCGCCCGCCGACATCGCCTTCGCCAACGGCGCCCTCGCGCGCGGCTTCCTCACCGGCGATATGTCGATCCCGTCCTTCCTCAGCGGCTCGACCGACTTCCTGATGCGCAAGGCGTCGGAGTTCATGAACCTCCAGATTACCGGCGGCTCGATGTCCATCCGCACCACCGGCATCTTCGGCATGCGCCGCACCGGCGCGGCCGCCAAGGCGATGCTCATCAAAGCCGCGGCCGACACCTGGAACGTGCCCGAGGCCGAAATCGTCGCCGCCAAAAGCGTGCTCAGCCACCCCGCCTCCGGCAAGCGCGCCACCTATGGCGAGATGGCCCCTCTCGCCGCCGACTATGACGCGCCGGTCGATGCACCGCTCAAGGCGAAGAAGGACTACACCATCGTCGGCACGCCGGCCGCCCGTTTCGACATCCCCGCCAAGGTCGACGGCAGCGCCGTCTACGGCATCGATGTCCGCCTGCCGGGCATGCTCTTCGCCGCCGTCGCGCAGTCGCCCGTGTTCGGCGGCAAGCTGAAAAGCGTCGACGATGCGCCCGCGCTCGCCATGCGCGGCGTGAAAAAGGTGCTGAAGCTGGAAGACGCCGTCGTCGTCATCGCCGACAACACCTGGCGCGCCCGCGCCGCGCTCGCCATGCTCGAACCCGTCTGGGACGAAGGCCCCGGCGCCGCGCATTCCTCCGCCTCCATCCTCGCCGGCATGGACGCCGCGCTCGGCAAGGCCGAAGCGGGCAACGACTGGAGCAGCGATTATGACGAGGGCGACGCCCCCAAAGCCGTCGCCGCCGCGCCGCGCACCATCGAGGCGACCTACCGCCTGCCTTATCTCGCCCACGCGACGATGGAGCCGATGAACGCGACGGCCTGGCTCAAGGACGGCAAGCTCGAACTCTGGGGCGGCTTTCAGGACGGTCTCGGCGTCCGCGCCGTCGCCGCCGAAGTCGCCGGCATGAGCGCCGACGACATCACCATCCACCACACCTTCATGGGCGGCGGCTTCGGCCGCCGGGCCTATTCGCCCATGCTGCCCGGCAACAAGCCGAACGACGTCCGCTTCGCCATCGCCGCCAGCCGCGCCATGAACGCGCCGGTCCAGTGCGCCTTCAGCCGCGAAGAGGACATGACGCAGGACTTCTACCGCGACGCCAGCGTCGCCCGGCTGAAAGCCGGCCTCGACGCCAACGGACGCATCACCGGCTTCATCCACGCCTTCGCCGAACGCCACGACCCGCCCGAGGCGACCCACATCGCCTATGACGTGCCCGACCGCGTCGCGCGCTTCGTCACCGGCACCAACCCCATTCCCTGGGGTCCCTGGCGCAGCGTCGACCACACCCAGCACGGCTTCTTCATCGAAAGCTTCATCGACGAACTGGCCTTTGCCGCCAGGCAGGACCCGCTCGCCTTCCGCCTCGCCCATCTCGGCAATGCCCCGCGCCACCGCGCCGTTCTGGAAAAAGTCGGGCAGATGGCGGGCTGGACGACGCCCGCCCCGGCGGGCCGCGCCCGCGGCGTCGCGATGCGCGAGGCCTTCGGCACCATCCTCGCGCAGGTGGCGGAAGTCTCCATCGGCGATGACGGCCGCGCCCGCGTCCACAGGATGTGGAGCGCCGTCGACCCCGGCGAGGTCATCAACCCCGCCACCTTCAAGGCCCAGATCGTCGGCGGCGCCATTTACGGCCTCACCGCCGCGCTCTATGGCGGCATCACCATCGAGAAGGGCCGGGTCGTGGAGCAGAATTTCCCGGACTACGAGATGGTCCGCATGACCGAGGCCCCGCATCACGAGGTCGCCTTCATCGAGTCCGGCGCCAAGACGGGCGGCGGCGGCGAACCCGGCACCGCCCCGGTCGCGGCCGCGGTGGGTAACGCGATCTACGCCCTCACGGGCCAGCGCATCCGCGAACTCCCCTTCCGCAAATTCGACCTGAAAACCGGCGGCCAGATCGCCCGGGCGGGATAACCACCCACCTGAAGCTTGCACTGACGCGCACGTCAACCGGCGGCGCGTTTCCCGCGCCGCCATCGTCGGCTATAACGCCTCGCCCGCTATCATCAGGAGGAAACAACGATCATGACACACAATCACGAGTTCTATATCGGCGGCCAGTGGGTGAAGCCCGCCACCGCCCGCAGCTGGGATCTCATCAACCCCGCCACGGAAGAGAAATTCGCCGACATCGCGCTCGGCTCCTCCACCGATGTGGATCGCGCCGTCGCCGCCGCGCAGGCCGCCTTCCCGGCCTTCTCGCGCACCACGCCGGCCCAGCGCCTCGAGCTGCTCGGCAAGATCATGGCCGTCTTCGCCCGCCGCAAGGACGAGATCGCCGAAGTCATCTCCACCGAAATGGGCGCGCCGATCTGGCTGGCCAAGGCCGCGCAGGCCGCGATGGGCCTCGCCCATCTCAACGAGACGATGGAAGTCCTGAAGTCCTTCGAGTTCGAGAAGACGCAGGGCCGCACCCGCATCGTCTACGAACCCGTCGGCGTCGTCGGCATGATCACGCCCTGGAACTGGCCGATCAACCAGATCATGTGCAAGGTCGCCCCGGCCCTCGCCGCCGGCTGCACCATGGTGCTGAAGCCGTCGGAATACACGCCGCTCAACGCCCTCCTCGTCGCCGAGATCCTGCATGAGGCGGGCGTTCCCGCCGGCGTCTTCAACCTCGTCAACGGCGACGGCCCCGGCGTCGGCGCCCCGCTGTCCTCGCACCCCGGCATCGACATGATGTCGTTCACCGGCTCCACCCGCGCCGGCATCCTGGTCGCCAAGGCCGCTGCGGAAACCGTCAAGCGCGTCAGCCAGGAGCTCGGCGGCAAGTCGGCCAACATTGTCCTCGACGACGCCGATCTGGTGAAAGCCGTCGGCGGCAGCGTCGGCGCGCTGATGATCAACTCGGGCCAGTCCTGCAACGCCGGCACGCGCATGTTCGTGCCCGCCGCCAAGCATGACGAAGCGCTCGCCATCGCCGCCGCCGCCGCCAACAAGACGAAGGCGGGCGACCCCTTCGCCGAAGGCACCAATATCGGCCCGGTCGTCAACAAGACCCAGTACGAGAAGATCCAGGGCCTGATCCAGAAGGGCATCGACGAGGGCGCCACCCTCGCCGCCGGCGGCCTCGGCCGCCCGGATGGCCTCAACAAGGGCTTCTTCGTGCGCCCCACCATCTTCGGCAATGTCACCAACGACATGACGATCGCGCGCGAGGAAATCTTCGGACCCGTCCTCTCGATCCTCCCCTACAAGACCGAAGCGGAAGCCATCGAGCAGGCCAACGACACCGTCTACGGCCTCTCGGGCTATGTGCAGTCGGGCTCGATCGAGCGCGCCCGCGACGTCGCGAAGCAGCTCCGCACCGGCAACGTTCACTTGAACCTCGCCGGCCCCGACCTCAAGGCGCCGTTCGGCGGCTACAAGCAGTCGGGCAACGGCCGCGAATGGGGCGCCTTCGGCTTCCACGACTTCCTCGAAGTCAAAGCCGTGCTGGGCTACGAAGCCGCTTAATAACTGTCACCCCGGCCCGCGTCAGCGCGAGCCGGGAGTGATCGCTGAAACTGCAAACGGCGCGGGTCACCCCGCGCCGTTTGTCGTCTTGGGGCGCGGCATACGCATCCTTGACGCCATTGGCGTCCGCCACTTCGGGACAGGCTACGGGGGCAAAACCCCCTGTTTGCATTTTGAACAACTGTGTGCAATATTGGTCATCGTTGATCTATTTCGCGTGTGACCATGGCCGGTGCTCTCTCCCGTATTCACGACAGCGCCCTGCGTCTCTTCGCCGAGCGCGGCGTCTCCGATGTGAACGTCAGCGAACTCGCCCAGATGGCGGGCGTCGCGCGCGGCACGATCTACAATCACGTTGAGGAGCCCAGTCAGCTATTCACTCAGGTCGTGACCGACCTCGCGCGCGAAATGTACGCGCGAGTCGTCGCCAGCATGGAAGGCATTGACGACCCGGCAGCACGCCTCGCCACCGGCCTGAGGCTGTTCATGAGGAGAGCGCACGAAGAGCCCCACTGGGGCCGCTTCATCGTCCGCTTCGCGCTGAACAACGCCCTGCTGCAGACGATGATGGGCGAGGCGCCCAGCGCCGATATTGCGCGCGGTATCGAGATCGGCCGCTACAAGGTCGAAGCCTCCCAACTGCCGGCTATCGTTGCCGTTGTCGGCGGCACGGGCCTGTCAGGCATGCTCCTGGTGCTCGACGGTCACATGACGTGGCGCGACGCAGGATCGCAGACAGCCGAACTCATCCTACGATCACTTGGAATTTCAGCGCGCGAAGCCCGCGCGCTCGCGACCAGCCAACTTCCCGATCTCGTCGACGCGCCCAGCGGTGAAGCGCCTGTGGTCCGCACCAAACAAAAACAAGGCAGAGGGGCGAAATGACCCACATCGACATTCCGGTGCTCATCGTCGGCGGCGGTGGCGCAGGCCTCACGGCGTCCATGCTTCTTTCGACGCTTGGTGTGAAGTCGCTGCTCGTCAGCGCGCAGGCCTCGACCTCGATCCTCCCCAAGGCCCATGTGCTCAACCAGCGCTCCATGGAGATCCTCGGCGATGTCGGCGTCGCCGGGCGCATCTACGCCGTCGGAACGCCGCCCGAAAATATGCGGTCGTCCGCCTGGTATGCCGGCTTCGCCGGTGCGCAACCCAATGCCGGACGGCGTCTTGCGCGCCTGGAGGCGTGGGGCGCAGGCGGCGACAATCCGCATTGGAAGGCGGCGAGCGCCTGTCTGTCGACAAACCTGCCCCAGATCCGTCTTGAGCCGCTTCTCAAGCAGCGCGCCGAGGAACTGGCCGGCAACGCCATCAGGTTCAGCAATGAGCTGATCGACTTCGAGCAGTTCGATGACCACGTCGTCGCGCAGATCCGCGATCATGTGACGGGCCAGGACTATACGGTCCGCGCCGCCTACATGCTGGCCTGCGACGGCGGAAAGACCATTGGCGCCAGGCTTGGCGTGCAGCTTCAGGGGCTGCGCGACGTGGCCCGCGAAGTGTCGGTCTACATGTCGGCGGATCTTTCGCGCTGGGCGAGAGACCCGGACGTCCTCATCCGCTGGATCTGGGTGCCGGAAGCGGCGGCGCTGTCGGTGCTCGTGCCGATGGGCCCCACGCGCTGGGGTCCGGACTCGGAAGAATGGGTGTTCCACCTGAACTACCCGAACGAGGATCCGCGCGCCCTTGATGACGATCGCGTCGAGGCCGATATGCGCGCTGCGCTCGGGATCGGCGACCATCCCGTCACCATCCACAAGATTTCGCGCTGGACGCTTGAAGGCGTACTCGCCGACACATTTCGCGTCGGACGCACCTTCCTGGTCGGCGACGCCGCCCACCGCCACCCGCCCACCGGCGGCCTCGGCCTCAACAGCGCAATCCATGACGCGCACAATCTCTGCTGGAAGATCGCGGCGGTTCTCAAGGGCGAGGCCGGCGAAACACTGCTCGACAGCTACGAGCCCGAACGCCGCGCCGCGACCGGGCGCAACGTGCAGCGCTCGGTCGAGAACGCGATGAACCAGTTCGGCGCGGGCCCGAGCCTCGGCTTCGAACAGGGCGGCGATCCTGCGGCAAACTGGGCTTGCATCGATCGGTACTGGGGCGAAGACGCCGGAGACATCGCCTATCGGCGTAATGTCCTCAAGCTGCTCGCAACGCAATCGATGGAATTTGACGAACTGAACGTCGAGGCAGGCTTTCGCTACACGTCAGGCGCGGTCATCGGCGACGGCACGCCGCCCGCCGAAACGCCTGACGACATTCGCATCTATGAGCCGGACACGCGGCCCGGATCACCCTTGCCTCATGCATGGCTCGAAGATCCCGACGGGAACCGGCTGCCGCTCATGAGCCTCGTGAAGCCCGGCCGCTTCCTCCTCATCGCAGGTGAGGACGGCAGCGCCTGGTGCGACGCGGCGGCCAGCCTCAGCACAGTGTTGGGGGTGCAGATCGATGCCGTCCGCATCGGTCATGCCGACGGAGACTATCGCGATCCGCGCAGCAACTGGGCCCGCTATCGCCAGATCTCCCGCGCCGGCGCCATTCTGGTTCGGCCGGATCGCTACGTGGCCTGGCGCAATCCAGGCGGATCGGACACGCCCCGCACTGAACTGGCGGACGCATTGAGCGCGGTGCTCGGGCGGGCCCTGGCGGCATAGACGTCCAGAAGACCGACAGGGCGAGCAGACGCGCCCCTCCCTTGGTCACAAACGAAAACGGGCGCGGCTCACGCCGCGCCCGTCTTTAATTCAATCGCTGACGATCAGCCCTTCAGGTCGAACCTGTCCAGCTCCATCACCTTCACCCACGCCTTCACGAAGTCCTTCACGAACTTCTCCTTGGCGTCGCTCGCGCCATACACCTCGGCCAGCGCGCGCAGCTGCGAGTGCGAGCCGAAGATGAGATCGGCGCGGCTGCCGGTCCACTTCACCTTGCCGCTCGCGCGGTCCTTGCCTTCGAAAATCTCCTGCTTCGCGCCGCCGACGCTCTCCCACTTCACGCCCATGTCGAGCAGGTTGACGAAGAAGTCGTTGGAGAGAACGCCGGGCTTCTGGGTGAGGACGCCCAGCTTGTCGTCGCCGACCTGCAGCACGCGAAGCCCGCCGACCAGCGCCGTCATCTCCGGCCCGGTGAGGTCCAGCAGCTGCGCGCGGTCCACCAGATGCTCCTCCACCGCCATGATCGGCTTCCTCACATAATTGCGGAAGCCATCGGCCTTGGGCTCCAGCCAGTGGAAGGATTCGATCTCGGTCTCCTCCTGCGTCGCATCGGCCCGGCCCGGCGTGAACGGCACGGTCACGTTGAACCCGCCGGCCTTCGCCGCCTGTTCGATCGCCACGACGCCGCCCAGCACGATCAGATCGGCAAGGCTGGTCTTCGCGTCCTTCAGCGTGCCGAGCGCCGTCAGCACCTTCTTCAAGGTCGCCGGCTCGTTCACCTCCCAGCCGTTCATCGGAGCAAGGGCGATGCGCGCGCCATTGGCGCCGCCGCGCTTGTCGGACGAGCGGAAGGTCGAGGCCGAAGCCCACGCCACCGACGCCAGTTCCTTCACCGAGAGGCCCAGGCCCGCGATCTTGGCCTTCAGCGCCGCCACATCGGCGTCCGTCAGCTTCGAGGGCGCACCCGAGATCGGGTCCTGCCAGATCAGCGTCTCCTTCGGCACCAGCTTGCCCCGATAGAGGCGCTTCGGGCCCATGTCGCGATGGGTCAGCTTGAACCAGGCGCGCGAGAACGCGTCGGCGAACGCCGCCGGGTCCTTGTGGAAGCGGCGCGCGATCTTCTCGTAGGCCGGGTCGAAGCGCAGTGCGAGATCGGCCGTCGTCATCATCGGCTGGTGCTTCTTGGCCGGGTCGAACGCGTCTTCGACATTGCGGCCCGCATCGCCCTTGGGCTTCCACTGATGCGCACCGGCGGGGCTCTTGGTCAGCTCCCACTCATAGCCGAACAGCGTGTCGAGATAGCCCATGTCCCAGGTCGTCGGATGCGGCTTCCACGCGCCTTCGATGCCCGACGTGATGGTGTGCCCGGCCATGCCGCTTTCGAATGTGGACAGCCAGCCGAGGCCCTGCGCCGCGATGTCTGCGCCTTCCGGCTCGCGGCCCACATGGCTGGCGGGCCCGGCGCCATGCGCCTTGCCGAAGGTGTGGCCGCCGGCGACCAGCGCGACGGTCTCCTCGTCGTTCATCGCCATGCGCTTGAACGTCTCGCGGATGTCGCGGCCCGACGCCACCGGATCGGGATTGCCGTCCGGCCCTTCAGGGTTCACGTAGATGAGGCCCATCTGCACCGCGCCCAGATCGCCGAACAGTTCGCGGTCGCCGGAATAGCGGCTGTTCTCGGCCTTGCTGTCCGCCAGCCAGGCCTCTTCCGCGCCCCAGTTCACCTGGGCTTCCGGCTCCCACGTGTCGGCACGGCCGCCGCCAAAGCCGAACACCGGCCCGCCCATCGACTTGATCGCGACATAGCCGGTCAGGATCATCAGATCGGCCCACGAAATCTTCGCGCCGTATTTCTGCTTGATCGGCCACAGCAGACGCCGCGCCTTGTCCAGATTGCCGTTATCGGGCCACGAGTTCAGCGGCGCGAAGCGCTGCTGGCCGCGACCGCCGCCCCCGCGCCCGTCGCCGGTGCGATAGGTGCCCGCCGCGTGCCAGGCCATACGGATGAAGAATGGCCCGTAATGGCCATAGTCGGCGGGCCACCAGCTCTGGCTGTCGGTCATCAGCGCGGTGAGGTCGGCGACCACCGCATCCAGATCGAGGCTGTCGAATGCCTTGGCGTAGTCGAAGCCTTCGCCCATCGGATCGGAGTCGGGCGTGTTCTGGTGCAGCACGCCGACATTCACCTGGTTGGGCCACCAGTCGCGGTTCATGCGGCCGCGCGCATGCGGCACAGGGCATTTGCCGTCGCCTTTACTTCCGTCCATGTCGCTCTCCTGAAGCTTGTCGTTGAAGTGCAAGCCGCCCGTCAGACGGGCCTGTCGTGATCCAGAGGCGAAAGGCTACCACGCGATATCGGCAGCCAAAGTTGGATTAACTGATCACTTTGATTGGATTCGGCGATGACGCATGTGCACACAACATGCTTCCCGCTTACGGAAGCGGAAATTGGCGCGCCGATTATTTTGCCCGCAATTTCAACGCTCGCTTGCGCGCGCCGCGCCAAGAGCGCTCAATCCTTGCGAGCGAGACGCCGCGAAACGAGCGTCCGCCGCAGGGATCGGAAGCGCAAGCGGGAGCGGGCACATGCACAAGGGCCACTTAAGCGCCATCGACGCCGGGTTTCTCTATCTCGAGACGCCCGAGATGCCGATGCATGTCGGCGCGCTCTATCTGCTGAAACCGCCCGCCCACGGCACCGACAATTACGTCGCCGAATACAAGGCGATGATCGAATCCCGCATGCATCTCGCGCCGTTGTTCACCCACAAGCTGGCGAACATGCCGTTCGATCTGGCCAATCCGGTGTGGATCGAGGACGACGACATCGACATCGACTATCACATCCGCCAGGTCACCCTCACCAAGCCCGGCACGATGGAGCAGCTGGAAAAGCTGATCGGCCGCCTCCATTCCTCGCTGCTCGACCGCTCGCGCCCCTTGTGGGAGTTCTTCATCATCGACGGGCTGCAGAACGGCGATCTCGCCTTCTATTCCAAGGTCCACCACGCCGCGCTCGACGGCCAGGCCGGGATGAAGCTGACGCTGGCCCTGCTCGATACCACCGAAACGCCGCGCGATGTCGGCGCGCCGCCGCCGCGCGCGCGGGGCGGGCGTTATCAGCTCGGCATCGGCGAGATGCTGTGGTCGGCCACCACCAACGCGCTCTCGCAATACGCCAAGCTGGCCGGCGTCGCGCCCAGGGCGCTGAAATCGGCGGTCGACACCTATCGCGCGAAAGACGCCGACGGGAACTGGGGCCTGAAGAAATTCAAGGGCGCGTTCGGCCTTGCGCCGAAAACCCACATCAACGTCACCATCACCAACCAGCGCGCCTTCGCCGCACAGTCGCTGCCGATCGCCGAAGTGAAGGCCGTCGGCAAGACGGTAGGCGCCACCGTCAACGACATGGTGCTCGCGCTCGCGTCCGGCGCCCTGCTGCGCTACTTCGCCGATTACGGCACGAAGCTCGGCAAGTCGCTGATCGCCGCCGTCCCCATGTCGATGCGGGCCGAAGGCGACACCTCGCAGAACAACCAGGTCTCGATGCTGCCCGTGTCGCTCCACAGCGACATCCGCGACCCGCTTCAGCGCCTCGCCGCCATCAGAAAATCGTCGAGCCGCATGAAGGATCTCGGCTCAAAGATGAAGGGGCTCGGCGCGCTCGATTTCCCCTCCATCGGCACGCCCTGGCTGATGACCGGCCTCGTCTCGCTGTTCGGCCGCTCCAATCTGGCGGACTCGCTTCCGCCCATCGCCAATGTGGCGATCTCCAACGTGCCCGGGCCGAACTACCCGCTCTACATGACCGGCGCGATGCTGCGCGCGATGTATCCGGTCTCGATCCCCACCCACGGCATCGGCTGCAACATCACCGTGCAGTCCTATAACGGCCACCTCGATTTCGGCATCACCGCCTGCCGCCGCGCGATGCCCGATGCGAAAAAGCTCGCGAACTACCTGAAGGACGCGCTTGAGGAACTGAAAGAGGCCGCCGCCAAGGCGCCTCCGCCGGAAGCCGCCAAGCCGGCCGAAAAGCCCGCCAAAGCCTCGAAATCCGCCGCCAGACCGCGCGCCGCAAAGGCAGCAGCGGGCGAGCGCCTCCATTCCTGAAAAAGCAATCGCAATGAGAGACACATGGGCTGGAATTTCGGAGACATTCTCGACGTCGTAGAGGCGACCATCGACCCGGGCGCGCTTGCCTTCGCGCATGGCGACCGCCGCATCACCTGGGGCGAGGCCGGGCCGCAGTCGAACAGGCTGGCGCGCGCGCTCGGCGCGGCGGGCCTCAAGCCCGGCGACCGCGTCGCGCACTACATGCGCAACCAGCCGGCCTATATGCAGACGGTGCGCGCCTGCTTCAAAGGCCGCTTCACGCATGTGAACGTGAACTACCGCTACAAGCCGGAAGAGGTCGCCTACATCGTCGACAATTCCGACGCCGTGGCGCTCGTCTACGGCGCCGAGTTCCGCGACACCGTGGCCGCCATCCGCGACCAGCTGCCTCAGGTGAAGATCTATATCGAGGTCGGCGGCGGCGCGGCCAAAGCGGAGTTCGCCGAAGACTTCGACAGCTTGAACGAAGCCGGCGACGGCTCGCCGCTCGGCATCGAACGCTCGGGCGACGATCTGCTGTTCCTCTACACCGGCGGCACCACCGGCCTGCCCAAGGGCGTGATGTGGCCGCATGGCGAACTGCGCGAGACCCAGCTCAACGCCTTGCGCAAACTCGGCGGCTTCGTGCCCGAAACGATGGAGCTGCTGCTCGAGGCGCTGCGCACCGCCCAGCCCGCCCCGCCGCTCATCCCCGCCTGCCCGCTGATGCACGGCACCGGCCTCTTCACCGCCATCGGCACCACCATGAACGGCGGCGCCATCGTCACGCTGACGGGCGAGAATTTCGACGCGCACGAGCTCTGGGCGGCGGTCGACCGCCACAAGGTCGGCAGCCTCGCCATCGTCGGCGACGCCTTCGCCAAGCCGATGCTGCGGGCGCTCGATGAAAAGCCCGGCCGCTACGACCTCTCCTCCATCGTCAACATCATCTCCTCCGGCGTGATGTGGAGCGTCGAGGTCAAGCGCGGCCTGCTGGAGCACATGCCCCAGGCCATGATGTCCGACAGCTTCGGCGCGTCGGAGGCCGTCGGCCTCGGCGCGGCGATCATGGTGAAAGACGGCGAGATTCCCACCGCCCGCTTCACCATCGGCGAGCGCTGCAAGGTGTTCGACGAGATGGACGAGCCGGTGGAGCCCGGCAGCGGCAAGATGGGCTTCATCGCCATGCCGCCGCCGATCCCGCTCGGCTATCACAAGGATGCGGCGAAAACCGCCAGGACCTTCCGCACCATCGGCGGCGTGCGCTACTCGATCCCCGGCGACTGGTGCCTGGTCGAACCCGACGGCTCGCTCACCCTCATCGGCCGCGGCAGCGCCTCCATCAACACCGCCGGCGAAAAGGTCTTCCCTGAGGAAGTCGAAGAAGCGCTGAAGACGCACCCATCCGTGGAAGACGCGCTCGTCGTCGGCGTGCCCGACGACAAATGGGGCCAGGCGGTCACCGCCGTCATCCGCCTCAACCCGGGCTTCGGCTTCAACGAGGCGGCGCTGCGCGAGCACGTCAAAGGAAAACTCGCCGCCTACAAGGCGCCCAAGCGCGTCTTCGTCGGCGAAGGCGTCAACATGCGCGCCCCCAACGGCAAGGCCGACTACAAATCGGTCACCGCCTTCGCGAAGGAACAGACCACCGCTCAGGCGGCGGAGTAGGCGTCCAGCGCCGCCAGGTGCACGGCCTGCTCGTCGGGGTTAAGGAAGCTCCCCGTGAACGAATTGCGCGCGAGGCGAGAGATCTCCTCGCGCGTCAGCCCCACGCCCGCCGCCACGGCGCGGAAATTATCGTTCACATACCCGCCGAAATAGGCCGGGTCGTCCGAATTGACCGTCGCGTTGAGGCCGAGCGCCAGCATCCGCTTCAGCGGATGATCCTTCATGTCGTGCACGACGCAGAGCTTCAGGTTCGACAAGGGGCACACCGTCAGCGTCATCCCCGTCGCCGCCAGCCGCTTCACCAGGCTCTCGTCCTCAAGACTGCGATTGCCGTGATCCAGCCGGTCGACGCCCAGCAGATCCAGCGCCTCGTAGACATAATCCGGCGGGCCTTCCTCGCCGGCATGCGCCACCAGCTTCAGCCCCATCTCGCGCGCCCGCTTGAACACGCGCGCGAATTTCGACGGCGGATGCCCCACCTCGCTCGAATCGAGCCCCACCCCCGCGATGCGGTCGAGATAGGGCTCGGCCATCTTCAGCGTCGCGAACGCCGCGTCCTCATCAAGATGGCGCAGGAAACAGAGGATCAGCTTGGACGATACGTTCAGCGTCCGCTGCGCCGCATCCATCGCCGAGAACAGGCCCTTCGCTACCGTCGCGAACGGCACGCCCCGGTCGGTATGCGTCTGCGGGTCGAAGAAGATCTCCGCATGGCGCACGCCGTCGGCCGCCGCCCGCCGAAAGTAAGCGAGCCCCAGATCGTGGAAATCCTCCGCAGTCAGCAGCACCGAGGCGCCGGCATAGTAGATGTCCAGAAAATCCTGCAGCCGCGAGAACGAATAGGCCGCGCGGATCTCCTCCACGCTCTTGTACGGCAGCGTCAGAGCGTTGCGCTTGGCCAGCGCGAACATCAGCTCGGGCTCAAGGCTTCCTTCGATATGCAGATGCAGTTCGGCTTTGGGCAGACCGGAAATGAAAGAATCGAGTGACGTCTCTGTCATCGCGGAACATTAGGTGTTGTGTCGGCGCACGGCCATAGGTCAAACTGGCCTGCAAGCGCTTGATACCGGCGTTTTCCCCACAATTTTGAGAAGGCCAGACGCCGGAGACGACGCCAATGCCCCACGATACGCCCCTGATCGCGACGATCGTTTCGGGTCTTGTCCTCGCTTTTCTGTTCGGCGCCCTGGCGCAGAAACTCCGCATTTCGCCGCTTGCCGGCTATCTGCTGGCCGGCGTTCTGGTCGGCCCGCACACGCCGGGCTTCGTCGCCGACATCCATCTGGCGGGCGAACTCGCCGAAATCGGCGTCATCCTGCTGATGTTCGGCGTCGGCCTGCATTTCTCGCTGAAAGACCTGATGAGCGTGCGCGCCATCGCCATTCCCGGCGCGGTGGTGCAGATCGGCGTCGCGACGCTCCTTGGCTGGCTGCTCTCCGTCGTTCTGGGGTGGACCCTCGCCCAGGGCCTCATTTTCGGCCTCGCGCTTTCCGTCGCCTCCACCGTCGTGCTGCTGCGCGCGCTTCAGGAAAAGCGCATCGTGCAGACCGAGCGCGGCCGCATCGCCGTCGGCTGGCTGATCGTGGAGGACCTCGCGATGGTCCTCGCGCTCGTGCTCATCCCCGCCCTCGCCGCCAATGCCGGCACGGGCGTCGCGATGCCGACCTCGGAAATCCTCATCGCCATCGGCATCACGCTCGCCAAGGTCGCGCTTTTCGTCGCCCTCATGCTCATCGGCGGGCGCTGGCTGGTGCCGCGCCTGCTGCACGCCATCGTCCATATGGGCTCGCGCGAGCTTTTCCGTCTCGCGGTTCTGGCCATCGCGCTCGGCATCGCCTTCGGTGCGGCCAAGCTCTTCGACGTGTCGTTCGCGCTCGGGGCCTTCTTCGCCGGCATGGTTCTGGCGGAAAGCGAGCTCTCCCAGCGCGCCACCGAAGAAACCCTTCCCTTGCGCGACGCCTTTGCGGTGCTGTTCTTCGTCTCGGTCGGCATGCTGTTCGATCCGAACATCCTGGTGGAACAGCCGCTGGCCGTCGCCGCGTCGATCCTTATCGTCGTCTTCGGAAAATCCGCCGCCGCCTTCTTCATCGTGCGCGCCTTCGGGCATCCCACCGGCACCGCGCTCACCATTTCCGCCAGCCTCGCCCAGATCGGCGAATTCTCCTTCATCCTCGCCAATCTCGCGGTCGCCCTGGGCATCCTGCACGATGACGGGCGCAGCCTTATTCTCGCGGCGGCGATGATCTCGATCCTGGTGAACCCCGCCGCCTTCGCCTTCGCCGAACGCGTGCGCAACCGCGTCGAAGGCCCGGCCCGCAAGGCCGCCGCCTCCGCTCCCGCCGCGCCGGCCGAGGCCGCAGCGGCCCCCGCCCCCGCAGCCGTCCCGGCCCAGCCCGAACCGGCTGTCGCCGAGCCGGACGAGGATCTCGTCCCCACCAAGCTCACCGGCCACGCCGTCGTCGTCGGCTATGGCCGCGTCGGCTCGGCCATCGTCGATGCGCTGCGCACGCGCCGCGTGCCCGTGCTCGCCATCGAGGAACGGGCCAAGCCCGTCGAGGCGGCGCGCAAGGCCGGCCTTGAAACCATCAGCGGCAACGCGGTCGCGAAGGACGTCCTCACCGCCGCCAATATCGCCGGGGCCAAGGCGCTCTTCGTCGCGGTGCCCGACGGCTTCGAGGCCGGCAGCGTGGTGGAGACCGCCCGCACCATCAACAAGACCATCCGCATCATCGCCCGCGCCCATACCGACGCCGAGGAGGATCACCTCAAGCGGCTCAGCGCCGATTTCGTCATCATGGGCGAGCGCGAAATCGGCATGGCGATGGCCGATCTCACCCCCGCCAACCTGCCGCCGCAGGTGATGGACGCATCGCCCCCGCCCGAAGGCGGCTCAGCCGAGGGCGAGGACGAGGGCCCGAACCCGGGAACGCCGCGCTGATCTCTCGCGTTCTGGTCGGGTGAAGCAGGAGCTTGCGATGCCGCCCGAACCCAGGAAGACGCACGAGAAGGAAGACTACGGCGCCACCGGCCAGACCAGGGAAAAGCCCGAGGTCACGCCAGGCACCCCCATGCCCGACGGCAAACAAAAGTCCGCCCACCACGACGTCGAAGGCGACCCCGACACCCGCAAACGCCGCGAGTCGGTGGAACAAGGCGTCTGATATTTTATCGAATGCCATCCTCGGGGCCGCGAAGCGGAACCCGAGGATCCATACCTGAGGCCTGTCAGGCCTGAGTGCGGCTACGCCCGCTCGAACACAGCGGCGACGCCCTGCCCGCCCCCGACGCACATCGTCTCAAGGCCGTAACGCGCGCCACGCCGCTGCATCTCGTTCAGCATCGTCGCCATGATGCGCACGCCCGTCGCGGCGATCGGATGGCCCAGCGAAATGCCCGAGCCATTGACGTTCAGCTTGGAACGGTCGTCCCAGCCCCAGTCCTTCAGCACGCCCAGCACCTGACACGCAAAGGCCTCGTTCAGCTCCACCAGATCGATGTCGTTCCACGAAAGGCCCGTCTTGGCGAACAGCCGCTTCACCGCCGGCACCGGCCCCAGCCCCATTGTGGCGGGATGACACCCCGCCGCCGCCCAGCCGACCAGAAAGCCCGCCGGCGTCAGCCCCAGCTCGCTGAGTTTGTCTTCAGCAACAACAAGGCACGCCGCCGCCGCATCGTTCTGCTGGCTGGAATTGCCCGCCGTCACCACGCCGTCCTTCATCAGCGGCTTCAACGTGCCCATAGAGGCCGCCGTCGCATCGGCGCGGATGCCCTCATCGGTCTTCACGACCACCGGCTCGCCCTTGCGCTGCGGCACGCTCACCGTCACCAGCTCGGCGTCGAACTTGCCGGCCGCCCACGCCGCCGCCGCGCGGCGGTGGCTCTCGGCGGCGTATTCGTCGCTCGCCTCGCGCGTGATGCCGCACTGTTTGGCGACATTCTCCGCCGTCTCGATCATCCCCGAGATCTTGCCAAAGCGTTCCACCGGCTGCGAGCGCTCGCGCCCGCGCTGCAGGCGGTCATGCATCGTCACGCTGCCCGAACGCGCCCCGCCGCGCATGTCGGTCGTGTAGTATTCGACGTTCGACATGCTCTCCACGCCGCCCGCCAGCACCACGTCCGCCGCGCCCGACTGGATCATCATCGCCGCCGTCGTGATGGCGGTCAGGCCGCCGCCGCAACGCCGGTCCAGCTGCATCCCCGGCACCTCGATCGGCAGCCCGGCCGAAAGCGCCGCCCAGCGCCCGACGCACGGCGTCTCGCCGCTGGCATAGGACTGCGCAAAGACGACATCCTCGATCAGCGCCGGGTCCAGCCCGGTCCGCTTCATCACCTCCTGCACCACCGTCCCCGCCAGCGTCTCCACCGGCACGGCGGCCAGGCTCCCCTGAAACTTGCCCACGGGCGTGCGCACAGGCGCAACGATGGCAGCACGGCGAATGGCGGTCATGGCTCTCTCCTCCAGATATCGTTGGAGAAGGTTCTAACGGGGCGTCCCCCACCTGTCATGGTCCGCGACGGCGGACCACGCACGCTGCATCGCGCCCGTTACGCCCCGCGCTCATACGGATAAACCGTACCGCAGAACTCGCACTTCGCCTCGATCCGCCCGTCGGGCAGCTTCAGGTCTTCCAGCTCTTCCACCGAATAGGCGTCCAGCACGTTCGCCACGCGCTCGGCCGAACAACGGCACTGGAAGCGGATGGGCTGGGGCTCGAACACCCTGACGCCGTCCTCGTTGAACAGGCGATAGAGCAGGTCTTCCCCCGCCAGCGTCGGGTCCAGCAATTCGTCCGCGCCCACCGTGTCCAGCAATGCTCCGAACCGCACCCAGTCGTCGTCGTTCGCCTCCGCCGGCTGCAGGCCGCCCTCGCCCGCCACGCGCTGCAGCAGGATGCCGCCCGCCCGCCAGCTCGGCGCGCCGTCGCTCTGCACCTGCCCGACCGCGATCTTGAGCTTCGTCGGGATCTGCTCCGACTGCTGGAAATAAAGCAGCGCCGCCTCGCTCAGCGAGCCGTGCAGCTCCACGATGCCCTGATAGCGGTTCTGTCCTTCGGCCGGATCGATGGTCAGCGCGAACGAGCCGTCGCCCAGCAGCGGCGCATCCGGCTCGGCATTCTCCTCCACCGACACGAAGCTGCGCACCTGCCCCGGCGTCGCGAAATCGGCCACCACCATACGCGCCCGGCCCTCGCCGCGCGTCTGTAAGGTCAGCGTGCCCTCGAATTTCAGGGCGCTGCCCAGAAGGCTCACGATGGTCAGCGCCTCGCCGGCCAGCCGCGCCGCATCGCCGCGATAGCCGTGGCCGTCGATCACGCGCTGCGCCGTGGCCCCCAGGCGCACGATGCGGCCGCGCGCCTGCTTGCCTTCGATGGCGAAGGGCAGCGCGAGGTCGTCGGGGGCAAGGGTCAGTTCGGTCACGATAGGGCTCTCATACAACAAACGCTGTCATCCCGGCCTTGAGCCGGGATCCAGAGCAACCGCGCCGGACTGACAGGAACGCTCCTATTTAGGCGCGTTCAGCGCCCAGACAAGGACCGCCTTCTGGGCGTGCAGACGGTTCTCCGCCTCATCCCACACCGCCGATTGCGGCCCGTCGATCACCTCCGGCGCCACTTCCTCGCCGCGCTTGGCGGGCAGGCAGTGCATGAAGATCGCGTCTTTCTTGGCGCGCGCCATCAGCTTCTGGTCCACCTGATAGGGGCGCAGCAGGTTGTGGCGGTATTCCTTGTCGCCGTCGCCCATGGAAACCCACGAGTCGGTGATCACGCAGTCCGCGCCGTCCACCGCCTCGTCCGGATCGTGGGTCAGGCGCAGATCCACCTTGTTGGCGGCCGCCCAGTCGACCAGCGCCTTGGGCGGGCTCAGCTGCTCCGGCGTCGCCACCTTCAGCGTCACATCCAGCTTGGCTGCCATATGCACCCACGAGGCGAGCACATTGTTGCTGTCGCCCGACCAGGCGATGGTGCGCCCGCGCACGCTGCCCTTGCGCTCCTCGAAGGTCAGCACGTCGGCCATCACCTGACAGGGATGCGACTTCTTGGTGAGGCCGTTGATCACCGGCACCTCGGCATAGTGCGCCAGCTCCAGCAGCTCGTGATGGCTCAGCATGCGGATCATGATCGCATCGACATAGCGCGACATCACCCGCGCGGTGTCCGCGATGCTCTCGCGATGGCCCAGCTCGATCTCGTCGCCCGAGACCATCAGCACATGCGCGCCCAGCTCGTTGATGCCCACGTCGAACGACATGCGCGTGCGCAGGGACGGCTGCTGGAAGACGACCGCGATCTTCTTGCCCAGAAGCGGCAGATAGTCGCCCAGCTGGCCCTTCACGCGCCGCGCCTTCAGCGCCTTGCCATGCGCCAGCATCGCCTCGATCTCGGCGGTGGAATGATCGGCGATATCCAGAAAATGCTTCGGCTTGTCGCTCATGCGGCGGCGTCTTTCTTGGCTTCGAACGACGCGGCGGCCGCGCCGATGGCGGCGATCCCCTCGCTCAGTTCCGCATCGCTCACCGTCAGCGGCGGCAGGATGCGCACGACATTATCGCCCGCGCCCACGGCGAGCAGATGACGCTCGCGCAGCGCGGCGGCGAATTCGGTGTTGGGCACGCGCAGCTTGAGGCCCAGCAGCAGGCCTTCGCCGCGCACCTCCTCGATCACGCCGGGATGCTCGTCCTTCAGCATGGCCAGCTGCTGCTTGAAGCGCAGCGACGCCTCGCGCACCCGCTCCAGGAAACCCGGCGCCAGCACGACGTCCAGCACCGCATTGCCCACCGCCATCGCCAGCGGATTGCCGCCGAAGGTCGAGCCGTGCGTTCCGGCGACCATCCCGGCCGCCGCGCGCTCGGTCGCCAGACAGGCGCCCATCGGAAAGCCGCCGCCGATGCCCTTGGCGATCGCCATGATATCCGGCGTCACGCCGGCCCATTCATGCGCGAACAGCTTGCCGGTGCGCCCGACGCCGGTCTGCACCTCATCGAGGATCAGCAGAAGGCCGTGCTCGTCGCAGAGCGCGCGCAGGGCCCGCAGGAACTCGCCCGGCACGGGGCGCACCCCGCCCTCGCCCTGGATCGGCTCGATCAGGATGCCGGCGGTCTCGGGCGAGATCGCCGCCTTCAGCGCCGCGAGATCGCCGAACGCCACCTGGTCGAAACCGTCGACCTTGGGCCCGAAGCCTTCCAGATATTTGGCCTGGCCGCCGGCCGCGATAGTCGCCAGCGTGCGGCCGTGGAACGCGCCTTCGAAGGTGATGATGCGGAACTTCTCCGGGTGCCCGTTATGGCTCTGGAACTTCCGCGTCATCTTGATCGCGCATTCCAGCGCCTCGGCGCCCGAATTGGTGAAGAACACCGTGTCGGCGAAGGTCGCCGCCACCAGCCGCTCGGCGAGCCGCTGCTGCCCCGGAATGCGGTAGAGGTTCGAGGTGTGCCACAGCTTCTGCGCCTGTTCGGTCACCGCGGCCACCAGATGGGGGTGGGCGTGACCCAGCGCGTTCACCGCGATGCCCGAGCCGAAATCCAGATATCGCTGCCCGTTCTCCGCGATCAGGTATGACCCTTCGCCCCGCTCGAAAGCGAGGTCGGCGCGGCTATAGGTGGGCAGAACGGGCGTGATCACGGCATGGGGTCCACATTGTCCCGCCGCGAGCCGGCGGGGACAGGTGGAATAAGGGATTTGCGCCCGCCGCGCGAGACCTGATCTTCACCCGGCCGGCCCGGCCGCCGCACGATCATCCGCCTACGGACAAGGGCGTTTGGACTCATTTTGGACTCATGATTCGCGCAATGTTCCTGTTGGCAGAGCTTAACGAACCCTTGTGCCGGGCCTGCGAACCGTGACCATATTTGGTGTGCGGCTTGGGGTTGAGCCAAAGGCCAACCACTAGCCCTAGGGGGCTTTCAGTTTACACTTTTATCAAGAGGGGCAGACATGTCCTGGACTGACGAACGTATCGAACGTCTGAAGCAGATGTGGACCGAGGGGCTCAGCGCCAGCCAGATCGCGCGGGCGCTGGGCGAGGTCACCCGCAACGCGGTGATCGGCAAGGTGCACCGTCTGGGCCTCGCCGGCCGCGCCACGGCGCCCCGGGTCGAGCGCCCGCGGCCCGCGCCGCAGCCGCGGCTGCACACGCCGCGCGTCTCGGTCATGCGGGCCGAGCCGGTGGTGGAGGAGCCGCTGGAGCCGATGCCCGAGAACGCGGTCACGGTGGTCGATCTCTCGGCGACCGTCTGCCGCTGGCCGCTGGGCGACCCGGCGACGCCGGAGTTCCGCTTCTGCGGCCGCAAGGCCAAGGCCGGCGCGCCGTATTGCGAGGCCCATGTCCGCATGGCCTACCAGCCGGCCCAGTCGCGCCGCGACCGCGACCGCGATCTGGTCCGCAAGCGCCTCAATTTCGGCTGACCTCTAAAACTGTCATCCCGGGCAGGACGCGCCAGCGTCCGCGACCCGGGAACGAAAAGGCCGGGGCACGCCCCGGCCTTTTTCATTGAGCTATCTCGTTATCCCGTCCGCAGCGAAGCGAAGACCGGGACGACCCGCAGCCTCACCCCGCCGCCGTAACCTTCATCTGCTCGTCCAGCGAATAGCCCGCCGAGCGCACCGTGCGGATCGGGTCGCGCTCGCCATTGGCGATCAGCGCCTTGCGCAGGCGCCCGATATGCACATCCACCGTCCGCGCCTCTACATAGACGTCCGAGCCCCACACCGCGTCCAGCAACTGCTCGCGGCTGAACACGCGGCCGGGATGCTGGATCAGGTGATCCAGCAGGCGATATTCCGTCGGCCCCAGATGCACTTCGCGGTCGTTGCGGCGCACGCGGCGCGACACGCGGTCGATGGCGATGTCGCCGAACTCGGCCACATCCTCCGACAGCGCCGGGCGGATGCGCCGCAGCACCGCGCGGATGCGCGCCAGCATTTCGGTCATCGAGAACGGCTTCACGACATAATCGTCCGCGCCGGTGTCGAGCCCGCGGATGCGGTCGCTCTCCTCGCCGCGCGCCGTCAGCATGATGATCGGCGTGTTGCGGCTTTCCGCCTTCATGCGCAGCCGGCGGCACACCTCGATGCCCGACAGATTGGGCAGCGCCCAGTCCAGCAGGATGAGATCGGGGTTTTCTTCCGCCGCGACGATCAGCGCTTCCTCGCCGTCGCGCGCTTCCACCACACGGTAGCCGTCGCGCTCCAGATTATAGCGCAGCAAGGTGACGAGCGCGGCCTCGTCCTCGATCACCAGTATCGTCGGCTTGGCCTGCATCTATCGTTCAGCTCGCCTGCTCGTAGGGAACGCTGGCCGACGCCGTGGCGTCGCCCTTGGGGCGGTCCTCGCCGATATAGGCGCCCTTGGCGAGGTAATAGACCTGCTCGGCGATGTTGGTCGCGTGGTCGCCGGCGCGCTCCAGATTCTTCGCCACGAACAAAAGATGCGTCGCCAGCGAGATCGTGCGCGGGTCTTCCATCATATAGGTCAGCAGCTCGCGGAAGATCGAATTGTAGAGCTCGTCGATCTCCTCGTCGCGCCGCCACACCGCCATCGCCGACTCGGCGTCGCGCGCGGCATAGGCGTCCAGCACGGCCTTGATCTGGCTCAGGCACTCGCGGCCCATGCGCACCAGGCCCTGCGTCAGGCGCACGGGATTTTCGCGGTTCAGCACCAGCGCGCGCTTGGCGATATTCTTGGCCAGATCGCCGATGCGCTCGATTTCGTTCGAGATTCGCAGCGCCGTCACCGTCAGGCGCAGGTCCACGCCCACCGGCTGGCGCAGCGCCAGGATCTTCACCGCCTGGCCTTCGATCACGCGCTCCAGCTCGTCGATCCGGCGGTCGCTTTCGATCATCCGGTCGGCCAGCGCGCTGTCGCGGCGCTGCAGCGCGTCGATCGCACCTTGCAGCAGGGCCTCGGCGACGCCGCCCATCTGGGCGACCGACGTGGAGATCGCCTCCAGCTCGCCCTCATAGGATTTGACGGTATGTTCGCTCATGGGCGGCCCCTTGCCTCTGCCGCACGGGTCTAGTTTCCGCGCGCTGCGCCTTTGTTACGCTTATGTGACAGTTTAATGAAGCTGACAGCGAAGGTGTCATCCCGGGCGCAGCGCAGCGAAGACCCGGGACCCAGAGCGACATGCACCGGCGCGAGCCGCTGGGTCCCGGCTCAAGGCCGGGATGACAATGGGGGATTACGCTGCCCCCGGCTGCCACACCGGAATGAACACGGTGAATTTCGAGCCCCTGCCCGGCTCGCTCTCGATCTCCAGCCGCCCGCGATGGCGGTTGAGGATATGCTTCACGATGGCGAGACCAAGCCCCGTGCCGCCGCGCTCGCGGCTCATGGCGTCGTCGACCCGGTAGAACCGCTCGGTCAGACGCGGGATATGCTCGCGCGCGATCCCCGGCCCCTTGTCGCTCACCGACAGCGCCGTCGCCGCGCCGTCGGCCGAGGGGAAGATGTTCACCTCGATATCGCCGCCCTCGCCGCCATATTTGACCGCGTTGTCGATCAGGTTCTGCGCGATCTGCAGCAGTTCGTCGCGCGCCCCCGTCACCGGCCGCGCGCCCTCCGCCACGTCGATCACCGCCTTGATCCCGGCCCGGTTGAGCGCCGGCTGCGCCGCGTCCACCACGTCGCGCGCGATGCCGGCCAGATCCGCCTTGGCCGCCGGGCGCACATGCTCGTTCAGCTCGATGCGGCTCAGCGACAGCAGATCGTCGATCAACCGGCGCATGCGCTGCGCCTGCGCCTGCATGATCTCCAGAAACCGCCCCGTCGCATCCGGGTCGTCGCGGGCCGGCCCCAGAATGGTTTCGATGAAGCCCGACAGCGAGGTCAGCGGCGTCCTCAGCTCGTGGCTGGCATTGGCCACGAAGTCGGCGCGCATCCGCTCCACCCGCACCATCGCCGTGATGTCGTGCAGGAAGGCCAGCTGATAGCGCCGGCCGCCCACCTCCACCGGCGCGACGCGGGCTTCGATCGAACGCTCCACCGGCACCGGCAGCGTGAACGCCGCTTCGGCCGATTCCGCCCCGTCGCGCACATGCTCGATCGCGGCCAGCAGGTCGGGCACGCGAAAGCTCGCCGCGAACGGCTTGCCCACCGCCGCGCCGGTCAGCTCGGCGGCGGCGGCGTTCTTCGCCGCGACGCGCCCGGTCTCGTCCAGCAGCACCGTCGCATGGGGCAGGGCCTGCAGCACGGCGGTGATCTCGGCCAGCCCCGCCTGCGGCGCCTGCGCCGCGGCGGCGGCAGGCGGCGAGGCGCGGCGGCGCGACAGCGCATAACCGGCCGCCCCTGCGGCCAGGGCGACGAGCGCGATCAGGACAAGGGCCAGCCAGAGCGTCATCTGTCAGGCGGCGCCCACGCCGTTGGCGGCGAAGAACGCCAGCATCTTCGCCCATCCGTCTTTCGCGTCGGCTTCGACATAGCTGTCGCGATAGTCGGCGTTGAAGCCGTGCGGCGCGTCCGGATAGACGTGGATCGACGATGGCGACTCCGGCCCCAGCGCGGCCCGCATCGCCGCCACGCTCTCCGGCGGAATGCCGCCATCCTTGCCGCCGTAAAGCCCCAGCACCGGGCATTTCAGGTCTTTCGCCACATCGACCGGATGCCGGGGATGCAGCGGATCGGCCTCGCCCGTCAGCTTGCCGTACCAGGCGACGCCGGCCTTCAGGTTGGGCTGATGCGCCGCATACAGCCACACGATGCGCCCGCCCCAGCAGAAGCCGGTGATGCCCAGCTTCGCGTCGTCGGCCCCGTCCTGGCCTGCGAACGCGGCGGTGAAATCCAGATCCGACATCACCTGATCGTCCGGCACCTTGGCGACGATGGTCGAGACCAGCGTCTTGATGTCCTCCACCGTCGTCGGATCGCCCTGCCGCACATAGAGGTCCGGCGCGATGGCGTAATAGCCGGCCTTGGCCAGGCGGCGGCAGAGATCGCGGATATGCGCGTGCACGCCGAAGATCTCCTGCGTCACGATCACCACCGCCTCGCCCTTGCCGCCCTTGGGCCGCGCGCGATAGCCGGGGATCTTGCGGTCGGCCGTCTGGATTTCGACATCGGCCACATCCAGCCCGTCCTCCGGCGTGACGATGGTCCCGGCCGCCACCGGCTGCACGGCCAGCGCGAACCCCGCGCCCAGCGCCACCCCGGCCAGCTCGCGCCGCGTGATTTCAACCTTCATGGCGTCCTCCTTGTTTGGGCCGGCCAGCATAGACCGGCCAGCCTCGCAGCGGTCAATTACAGCGGCATGACAACGCCCGGCTCCGCGCCCACCTCAGCCGGATTAGGAATATAGTCATTTCGAGCGCGCGCTGCAAGACCCCGCGCCGCCTTTTTCAGCAGCACCCTTCCGCCGCGAGTTCCGCCGCCGCCTCGCCGAGTTCCGCGATATCCGCCGCGTCCACCGCCGCCATCGGCTTGGCGATGCGGAAACTCAGGGATGCCGCCGGGTGGATCATGACGATCGTCGTCTGGCGCGGCGGACGCCCCGGTTCCAGGCACGAGGCCTCGGTCACGATCCAGGCTTCCTCGCCCGCTCCGAAACGCCGCTCCAGCCAGGCCTTGATCCGGCCTGCGGCAAAGGCGTCACCGCGCCCATTGGCGAGTTTCAGCGTCACGCCCCCGTGCTAACACGGTCGGGTCGGTCTTGGGGACGGTTTTCATGTTTATGCGTCGCGCGGCAATCTTCCTGACGGCGGCCTGTCTGGCGGTCACGGCCCCCCGCAGCCAGGACGCCCCGCCGGTCAACGATGCCCCCGAACGCGCCGAGACCGTCGCGATAACGGCAGACACCGAGATCACGGCGGTTCCCGACGCCAACGGCAATCCCCGCCCCTATTTTTACGCCTTCGACATCCCCGAATCCGACGCCGCCGCCCGGCTCGACATCGCGCTGAAAAACGTCACCGGGGCCAGCATCCAGTTCGCGCTGGTGAACGAGCGCGGCGACGTCATCGAACAGGTCTATACGCGCGATCCCGAGCAGGGATTCCAGGCCTATGTCCTCGGCGCCGGACGCCACCTCCTCAAGATCTATCCGAACTTCGAGAACGGCGTCGCGTCGGTGCCGCTCACCCTCGCCTTCACCCGCAAGGCCGACTGGAAGCCGGGCGAAGAGCGCGAGCCCAATAACAGCCAGGACAAGGAGACCGTCGGCCCGGTCGCGCTCGGCATGTCGGGCGACAAGGCCTCCGACGACGACGCCGAGCATTTCGCCTTCGAGGTCACCGGCCCGCTCCAGCTCTGGAAGATCACCGCCAAGGGCGAGGGCTTCGAGGCGCTCAACCTGCGCAGCGCCTCGGGCGAAGAGGTTTCCCGCGCCTATCGCGACAAGGACACCGGCATCGCCGAGATGTGGAACGTGCTGCTGCCGCCCGGCCGCACCAGCTTCCGCATCTCCGGCCCCGCCGGCGCGTGGAGCGTCACCGCCGTCCCCACCGGCCCCGCCCCGCTCGACGTGCTGGGCGGCGCCGCCGCGCCGCGCAAGCCGGGCGAGGTCGACGAGGTGGAGCCCAATAACGGCATCGAGCGCGCCCTCCTTCTGCCGCTCGGCGGCAGCCGCGCCGGCCAGATCGAGCAGAGCGAGGACGTCGACACCTACCGCTTCACCCTGGCGGGCGACACCCGCGTCCGCCTGACGCTCAGCGGCCCGGACGGCATCGACCTCAGGGCCACGGTCAGCCGCGGCAACGCCTGGGATGCCGGGCGGCTCAACGCCGACAAGGGCCCGGCCAGCGCCAACTGGCTGCTCGGGCCGGGCGACTGGTTCGTCGCGGTCCGCGGCAACAAGCGCGACGAACGCCCCTACGAGCTCAAGCTCGAGCGCCTGCCCGCCTTCGGGCCCGAGGCCGATCTGGAGCCCAACGACACGCCCTGGACGGCGAACCCGCTCCCCGCCGATTTCCACCTCGCCGGCACGCTGGCGAAAGGCGACGAGGACGACATCTACCGCCTGCCCGACCTCACCGCGCCCGCCACCCTCACCCTCACCGTCGCCGCCCTGCCCAAGGGCACGACGCTGCGGGTGATGCAGGAAACCGAGATCCGCAGCGCCGCCGGCCCGATCACCCGCGACCTCGACAATCTTGGCGAGCTGGTCAGCGCCGACGAAGGCAAGACCTTCACCCAGACGCTCGAACCCGGCACGGGCCGCTATCTGCGCCTCTCCAGCTACGAGCCGGGGGCTTACGACATCAAACTCGCCTTCTCCTCCGGCCCCGCGCCGGTCGAGAGCGCGCCCGCGACGCTCGCCATCGAAACCCCCGTCGCCACGCTCAAGGCTTTCGATCCGCGCAGCCAGCGCCTCAAGGCGCATCTCGCCCTCACCGGCGCGACCGGGGAACTGCCCCTCGCCCTGCAGCTCTCCGACGACCGCTGGCGCATCGAGAACGCCCCCGGCACGCTCTCCGGCGCCGCCGACATCACCCTCATCGCCCCGCCCGATCTCGTTCCCGGCGGCGACGTGATCCTCAGCGCCCGGGCCGGCGGCGGCACGGCCGAAGCCAAATTCGCCGTCACCGCCGAAGCCCCGGCCGCCGACCCCGTCTTCGAGCCCAAACTCCCTGCCGCCCTGCTCGGCCATCTCGACGTCGCCTGGTCCGCGCTCGGCGCCACGATCGGCGAGGGCTATGACGAACTGATCGACGGCTACGCCACCGGCGGCACCTCCGAAGACATCAGCTTCAGCGACGATCCGGCCTATGTCGTCACCATCGACCTGCCGGGCGACACGCCCATCAGGCTCGCCGGCTTCGTCGTCAACTCCACCATCGGCACCGACATCGCCGGCCAGGTCCGCCGCTTCACCGTCGAAACCAGCACCGACGGCACGAACTTCACCGAGGTCTATGCCGGCGAAACCGGCGCACGTCAGGGCGAATACGCCTTCGTGCTGCCCCAGCCGGTCGAGGCGACGCATGTGCGCTACCGCCCGATGACGACGCTGCGCCCCGCCAACGGCGCACCCCGAACCGGCGAGTTCAAGGCCATCGCGGTCCCCGAGGCGACGGCGGCGCTGACCGGTCAGGGCTTCAACATCGCCGACCCCCGGCTCGGCGGCTATGTCGACTGGTGGCACGGCGACAATCTCGACCTGCGGCACGTGCTGGACGCTGAGGACAACGCCTATTCCATGGGCTTCAGCCGCGATGTCCCGCGCGTGATGGACTGGGTCATCTCGTTCCGCAATCAGCGCGCCGCCCGCCTCGCCCGCATCGAGTGGGAAGACGTCGCCGATCTCGATCCCGCGCAGGCCGTCGACGCCATCGAGATCGAAACCGCGCTCGAGCCCAACGGCCCCTGGACCAAGGCCGGCACCTGGACCCTCGACCGCACCAACGGCGCCCCGGCCCCCTTCCAGTTCGCGCCCGGCACCTGGGCCCGCTTCGTCCGCTTCAATGTCGTGCTGCCGCCTTATGACGAAAACGGCCCGACGCTCTATCGCCGCGAGCCCAAACAGATCCGCATCATCGAACAGCCCGCCGACGCCGACGGCGGCACGATCCTGGGCGAATGGGGCGACCTCGGGCGGCAAGGTCCCTACGAGGCGCTCCATCCGCCCGCGCCGCCGCCCGAACCCGGCAAGGCCGCCGGCCCCTCGTCCAAATCCGATCCCCGCAGCCTCGCGCTCGACACGCCCTCACCCGGCCGCGCCAGCGCCGGCGCGCCCGAAGTCTGGGCGATCGACGTGCCCGCCGAAGGACAGAGCCTCACCCTCACGCTCGACGGCCGCCCCAATCTGGGCGTCAGCGTCCGCCTGGAAGACGCCGCCGGCGCGCCGGTCGCGCTGAACACCAGCACCGAAAGCGGCCAGACGCGCATCGCCACCGCCAAGGTGTCGCCCGGCCGCTACTACGCCTTCGTCGAAGAGCCGCCGCGCTCCATCGCCGTGGTGTGGGATACCTCCGGCAGCGTCGGCCCCTACGTGCCCACGATCATCCAGTCGATCCGGTCCTTCGTGCGCTACCTCACGCCAGGCCGCGACGAGGTCCAGCTCATGGCCTTCGACGATCCCACCGCCCGGCCCATCCTCAAGGCCTGGACGGGCGATCCGCTCACCGCCTTCGGCGCCCTCAACGGCTATGGCTGGGGCGATTCCTCATCCAACGCCGAAGGCGGCGCGCTTGGCGGCGCGCAGGAGCTCAAGAACCGTCCCGGCACCCGCGCCATCATCCTCATCACCGACTATCAGACGGGCGGCAGCTACAACCAGCGCAACGAAACGCTGGACGCCCTGCGCCAGACCGGCGCGCGCGTCTTCGCCTTCGCCATTCCCTCCGACAGCGGCGCGGATCAGGCCGGCGTCGAGCGCAATCTGATGGAGCTGCTCGCCGCCGTCTCGGGCGGCACGGCGCGCTATGCCGGCACCACCACGGACCTTGAGCTCGCCTTCGCGCGCACGGCGGCTGCGCTGCGTGCGCCCAAGGACTATGCGATCACCGCCGCAGTCGGCTTCAAGCCGCCCGAGCCCGGCCTCGTCAGCGTCGTCGCGCCGCAAGACGCGCCGCCCCAGGCGACCGCGCCCAAGGATCGCGGCGTGCTGGTCATTCTCGACGCCTCGGGCTCGATGCTGAAAAAGCTCGGGAAAAAGCGCCGCATCGAGATCGCCAAAGACACGCTCACCCAGCTCACCCAGGTCATGCTGCCCGAAGGCACGCCCTTCGCCATGCGCGTCTTCGGCGACACCAAACCCGACAGCTGCGAAACCAATCTGCGCGTGCCCCTCGCGCCGCTGGATCGGGCGAAGGCCAAGACCGCCGTCGACGCCATCACGTCGGTCAACAAGGCCAAGACCGCCATCGCCGCGTCGCTGGCCGAGGCCGCGTCGGATCTCGGCACGGGCGGGCAGAAACTCATCATCCTGATCACCGACGGCGAGGAAACCTGCGACGGCGATCCGCTGGCCGAGATCAACAGGCTCAAGGAGCAGGGCCTCGACGTCCGCGTCTCCATCGTCGGCTTCGCGGTCGACGATCAGGCGCTGAAGGACACCTTCGCCGAATGGGCCGGCGCCGGCGGCGGCGGTTATTTCGACGCGACGAAACCCGAAGAGCTGGCCCCCGCCGTTGCGCGCGCGCTGCTGCCCTCGTTCGAGGTCGTCTCGGCCGACGGCGCCGTGGTGGCGACCGGCGTTGCGGGGGGCGCGGCCATCGAGGTTCCGCCGGGCACCTACACAATCCGGGTTCTCAGCGATCCGGTGAAGGAGTATCCCGGCGTCGTCGTGGAAAGCGGCGGAACGGTCAGCGTCACGCTTGGCCAGTAAGGAAACCGGCCAGTGCGCTATGTCCTGTGGGGTCTGTTCGCCGTCGCGGCGGGCGTCGTGCTCTACTATTCGCTGATCCCGGGCCCGGGCGGCGGCCCGTTCACCTGGTGGGACAAGCTCCAGCACTTCTGCGCCTATCTCGGCCTCAGCACGATCGCCGGTCTCGCCGCGCGCTCGTGGCGCGAGGCGCTGCTCTTCGCCGTTCTCCTCGCGGGCGCGGGCTATCTCATCGAGATCGCGCAGCTCTATGTCGGGCGCAGCTACGATCTGCGCGACGAGGCCGCCAACGCGCTCGGCTGCCTCGCCGGCTTCATCGCCAGCCGCCTCATCGTCGCGATCCGCAGCCGCATGTGATGTCGCCGCTCGCGCGCTACGAGGCGATGGTGCGCGAGGGCCAGCTGGGCGCCTGGGCGCTCACGCTCGCCGTCGAAGGCATCGTCGCCGCCCTCATCGCGCGCGCGTTCGGCGTCGAACCTTCGCGCGCCGCCCGCGCTGCGGTGGCGGGCAGCCTTCTTACCCACCCTTTCGTGTGGTGGGCACATTTCCAGCTGATCTTCGATCACGGCTACTGGACGACGCTGGCGCTCGTGGAATGCATCGCCGTCTTCGGCGAAGCGCCCTTCTATCGGCTCGCGGGCGCGACATGGCCGCGCGCGCTGGCGATGTCGCTGCTCGTCAATGCATCGTCGGTGCTGGCAGGGCTGTCGCCCTATCTGTCGCGGCTGCTCGCGGCATGACCGGCAGGCGAAAGCCCTGCCCCAGAGCGATCAGGAAGATCGGCAGCTCGATCCAGGAATGCAGCGTCGCCGCCAGCGCATAGGCCGCGCGCGCCTCGCCGAAATCGATCCAGTAGAACGCCGTCGAGATCGCCGCCGCCGCCGCCAGCAGGCCATAGAACACCGGCCAGCGCGGCCAGGGTGCCAGCCGCCCCTCCGACGCCGCGCCGCGCCCCAGAAGGCGCGGCATCAGCACGATCACGCACAGATAATGCATCACCTGCGACAGCACCGCCGCCTGGAACAGGGGAATGACGTCGTCGGGCCGGGTCGTGGGCGGCAGAAAGGCGCCGAGCGGCTTGTAGCCCGCCCCGAACGCCGATCCGCCATCCGCACCGGCATGCGCGAACAGGGTCTGCGAGATCAGGTCCAGGCCGCCCAGCGCCACCAGCGCGGGCAAAACGAAGAAGGGAACGCTCAGCCACAGCATCGCGCGTCGCCGCTCCCGCCCCTCCAGCGCCTCGGCGATGAAGGCCAGCGGCGTCAGATTGTGCAGCCACGCCCAGATCAGGAAGGTCGCGTAGGGATAATAGAGCGCGCCGAAGGTCACGGCCGCCGCCGCCGCCAGACCGACGATGCGATAGCGGCGCATGAAGAGCGCGGCGGCCAGCGCCAGCGCCGCACCGAACAGAAGCTCCAGCTTGCCGCCGATGCCGCCCCCGATGACGCCATAGGTGTGCAGCACCCGCGTCGCGCACAGCGCAAACAGCAGCACGCCGACGATGGCGAGCGCGGCCCGCGAGGAGCGGCCGGAAAACCGCTCGTCGCAGTAGCGCAGCTCCGAAACCACATGCGGAATGCCGAAGACCGCGATCAGCAGCACATAGGCCGCGAGCGGCGCGGCGGCGATCAGCGCCCCGCCCGCCAGCGTCGCGAGCACAAAGGCCCATACCCACAGCGCCCCTTCGCGGGGGCCCAGCGTCACGGTCGGGACGGCGGCGGCCTCGGTCATGGCGCCTGAGTGCCGCGCCGGGCGCGTCAGGTCCATACGGCAAATCGCCCTCGCCCTTGCCCCGGGCTGGGAAATTGTCCAAACAGCGCCGGAGCGGCCTTCCCGCACGTCACCTGAAGAAACGGTCCCGCCTTGTCCAATTCCAACACGCTGCCCTGGCTCGTCGCGGTGTTCGCCACCGCCATCGGCGCCGGCGCCATCGGCTTTTTCGCCCGCCCCTATATCGACGGCGCGCCGTCGACGGTTCCGGAGGCCCGCCAGGGCGACGCCGCACCCACCCCGCCGCCGGGCGTGACCGCCGAGACCCATGGCGACTGGCAGCTGCTTTGCCAGGAGGTTCCCAACGGCGCGCCGATCTGCTTCGCGACGCAGGACGTCAAGACGCCCGAAGGCCAGCTCGTGATGAACGTGCTCGCCGGCTACGAAGCCAAGGGCAATCGCGCCTTCATGGTGCGCACGCCGCTGGGCGTCGATATCGCCAAGGGCGTCTCGTTCCGCATGCCCACGGGCAAGCCGATCGCCTTCTCCTTCACCGCCTGCTCGCAGGTCTCGTGCGATGCGCAGCTCGAGGTGCCGGATGACGGCTACGCCAAGCTGGAAGAAGCCGGCTCGTTCGAGCTGTCCTACGAAATCCCCGGGGCCGAACCGATCAAGGCGATGATCTCGATGAAGGGTCTGAGCGACGCCTACAAGAAGATCGCCAAGCCCCAGCCGCCCGCCGCGCCCGCCGCCACGCCGGCCCCGGCCACGCCTGAAACCGGCGACGACGTGCCGGCGCCGACGCCCAAGCCCTCGGTCCCGTAAGCGAAAGGCGTTCCCCATGACCAAGCTGACCGTCGCGGCGACGCAGATGGCCTGCTCATGGGACGCCGATGAGAACATCGCGCGCGGCGAACGGCTCGTGCGCGATGCGGCGGCCAGGGGCGCAAAGCTCATCCTGCTGCAGGAACTCTTCGAGACGCCCTATTTCTGCAAGGACGTCGACTATCGCTACATGGACCTCGCTGTGCCGATCGCCGAGAACAAGGCGGTCAACCACTTCAAGGCGGTCGCGAAGGAACTGGGCGTCGTCCTGCCGATCTCGGTCTACGAACGCGCCAACAGCGCGCTCTACAATTCGCTGGCGATGATCGATGCCGACGGCGAGACGCTCGGCGTCTATCGCAAGTCGCACATCCCCGATGGCCCCGGCTATCACGAGAAATTCTACTTCAACCCCGGCGATACCGGCTTCCCGGTGTGGGAGACGGCCTATGCCAAAGTCGGCACGCTCATCTGCTGGGACCAGTGGTTCCCCGAACCCGCCCGCATCCTTGCGCTGAAGGGCGCCGAGATCATCTGCTACCCGACCGCCATCGGCTCCGAACCGCAGGACCCGACGCTGCAGTCCAAGGATCACTGGCAGCGCACGATGCAGGGCCATTCGGCCGCCAACCTGACGCCCGTCATCGCCTCCAACCGCATCGGCCGCGAGCAGGGCAAGAACGCCGAGATCACCTTCTACGGCGCCTCCTTCATCACCGGCTCCGACGGCGCAAAGCTCGTCGAAGCCGAAGTGCCGGACGAGATGGTCCTTACCGCCGAGATCGATCTAGAGGCCGCCCGCCGCCAGCGCCTCAACTGGGGCGTCTTCCGCGACCGCCGCCCCGACCTCTACGCTGAGCTCCTGACGCTCGACGGCCAGCACACCCACGCCTCGCGGCGCTGAGCGCCACAAGGCGTATCAGGATCAAGGCCTTCCCCCATCGGGGGAAGGTGGGCGAAGCCCGGAAGGGGGCCTCGCAGGTTAAATCGCCGGCCCTCAGTCCACGTAGTTCGCGGCCCGCTTCTCCATGTTCGACATAATCGCTTCCACCTGATTGGGCGAACCGATCAGCGCGACCTGCTCGTCCGTCTCGGCCTTCAGCACGTCCTTCGACGAGCCATGCGCCGCCAGATTGAACAGCCGCTTCGCCGCCCGCGTCGCGGTCGGGCTCTTGCCCGCAATCTCACGCGCCGTGGCCAGCGCATCCTCATAGGGCGTCGCCGTCACCCGGGTCGCAAACCCGATGCGGCCCGCTTCATCCCCTGAGAACACCCGGCCCGTATAGGTCAGCTCGCGCACGATATCCTCGCGCACCAGCCGCCGCATCAGCTCCACCCCGCCCATGTCGGGCACCAAGCCCCATTTGATCTCCATGATCGACAGCTTGGTGTCCGGCGCGATGTAGCGGATGTCGGCGCCCAGCATCACCTGGAAGCCGCCGCCGAACGCGACGCCATGCACCGCCGCGATCACCGGCGCCGGCACCTCGCGCCACACCGTCGCGACATATTGCGCCCGGTTGCTTTCGCCATAGGGCCGGTCGTTCAGATTACCGCCCGCGCTGCTTTCCCCCTGCTTGCGCTCACCGCTCGCCATCTTGCCGAAATTGCCCATGTCGAGCCCGGCGCAGAACGCCCGGCCCTCGCCGGAAATGACGACGGCGCGCACGCCCTTCTCGGTCTTCAGGCGCTGCCCCGCCGCCACCAGCGCCTCGAACATCTTGTCGTCGAGCGCGTTCATCTTGTCGGTGCGCACCAGGCGCACATCGGCGACGCCGCCTTCGATGGTGATCCTGACCCGTTCGTCGCTCATCAGATATTTCCCCCGTCGATATTGATCTTCTGTCCGTTGGCATACGGGTTCGCGTCGCTGACCAGCCACACGCAC
>JAKOQZ010000014.1 GCA_029778105.1 Pseudomonadota bacterium
AAATCCAGATCCAGCTCTCCGACAAGGTCTCGATGTGCAATTACTGGGCGAACCGCTTCTGCTGCGAGGCGGCCGACTGGGCGATGCAGGTGCATGGCGGCATGGGCTATTCGCGGCACAAGCCCTTCGAGCACATCTACCGCCACCACCGCCGTTACCGCATCACCGAAGGCTCCGAGCAGATCCAGATGCGCAACGTCGCCGGCCACCTCTTCGGCTTCCTCGGCAAGAACGCCAAGCCGAGGCACTAGAGAGCGACATGCGCAAGACCCTCTTCGCCGCCGCAGGCATCATGCTGTCGGTGAATGTCGCGGCGGCGGAGGAGGCGCGCCCGAAAATCGATCCGCGAGCCGTCGCCGAGTGCAATGCACGAGGCGGTGGCTACGTGGCGATCAAAGACTGCCTGCCCGACGTCCATGTCGGTTACGCCGTCGTCGACGCATTTCACAACGCATTCGGCGAGGCAGGCTATCCGGTCAAGGATCGCTGCCTCGAACTGAACGACAAGATGACCGACAAGAGCGCCACCTGCATGCGCGAAGCGGTCAAAGACGCGGTCGAGCTGAAAGCGCAGCTTCCGGACGGCGCGACGATCGACGATCCGATGTTCGCGGTGATGGCCGATCCGGCGAAGCTGGCGGCCGTCGACGCCGCCGAAAGCGAGGCTCGCAAGGCCTTCCCGGAAAAAACCTTTTGGGGCGGCGGCTTCTACAAGCCTTATAAGCCCTGATATCGCGGCTTCAGAAATACCTGACGCTCACGCCCGCATCGTCCCGCACGATGCGGGCGTCGACGTCATAGAGCGCTTTCAGCAGCCCCGCATCGACATCGCCCGCCGCCACATCCGCCAGCACGCGGCCCGCGCGCAACGCGACCACCCGGCTCGCGTGGCCCAGCGCCAGCCCCAGGTCATGCACCGCCGCGATCACCGTCCGCCCCGCATCGGCGCGCGCTTTCAGCCGCGCCATCGCATCCAGCGCATGGCGCGGGTCCAGCCCCGCCGTCGGCTCGTCCACCAGCAACAGCGGCGGGTCGCCGACGATGGCCCGCGCCAGCATCGCCCGCGCCAGCTCGCCGCCCGACAACGTCGTCGCCGCCTGCCCCTTCAGCGCCATCAGATCGCACGCCTCCAGCGCCGCATGCACCTTCGCCGCCTCGTCCGGCGCGACATCGCCGAAGAACGGCAGCTGCGGCGTCAGGCCCAGCGCCACCAGACGCTCCACGCTGATCGGCCATTCGGCGCGCGGCGACTGCGGCAGATAGGCGCGCGCCCGGGCCAGCGCCTTGGGCGTCAGCCGCGTCAGCGTCTCACCGTCCAGCGTCACGCGGCCCGCATCCGGTTTCAGCAATCCTGCCAGCACGGCCATCAACGTCGACTTGCCCGCCCCGTTCGGCCCGATCACCGCGGTAAAGCTGCCCGGCGCGAACGATGCCGAAACGCCCGCCAGCACGCGGCGCGCGCCGCGCGTCAGCTCAACGCCGGATGCGGCCAGGGCGCTCATGGCGCGCGCTTCCGCATCGAGAGCACCAGCCACAGGAAGAACGGCGCGCCGATGATCGAGGTGATGACGCCCAGCTTGATCTCGGTATTGTACGACATCAGCCGCGTGCCGATATCCGCCGCCAGCAGCATCACCGCGCCCAGCAGCGCCGAGGGCAGCAGCACCCGCCCGGGGCGGTAACCGACGAACGGCCGCACCAGATGCGGCGCGACCAGCCCGATGAACCCGACCGCGCCCGTCACCGCCGTCGCCGCGCCGACCGCCATCGCCGTCCCGGCCAGGGCCATCAGCCGCACGCGCTTGAGGTTCACGCCCAGGCTCTCGGCCTGCGCCTCGCCGATGCTGAGCGCATCCAGCGACGGCGCCGTCAGAAACAACAGCCCGCACCCGACAGCCATGAACGGCACGCCCAGCCACACATGGTCCCATGTCCGGTCGGCGAGCGAACCCAGCAGCCAGGTCGTGATCTCGAACGCCGCATAGGGGTTGGGCGCCAGGTTCAGCGCCAGCGCCAGCCCCGCCGCCGCCACCGACGACACCGCCGCGCCCGCAAGGATCAGCGCCAGCGTGCCCCCGCTCCGCGACAGCGCGAAGGCCAGCGCCGCCGCGATGAATCCGCCGAGCAGCCCCAGCAGGGGCGTCGCCAGCGCAAAGCTCGCCGTCAGCCCGTAGTAGATCGCGACCACCGCGCCCAATGCCGCGCCCGTGGAAATCCCCAGCAGGCCGGCTTCGGCCAGGGGATTGCGCAACAGCCCCTGCAGCACCGCGCCCGAAAGCCCCAGCGATGCGCCGACGCACACCGCAAGGATCAGCCGCGGCAGCCGCAGCTCGCCGACGATCAGCCCCGCCAGCGTCGCGTTCGGCGACAGCAGCCCTTCCACCACGTCGTTCGGCGGCAGCCACACGCGCCCCGCCAGCAGCGAGGCCAGCGCCCCGGCCAGCAGCACCGCGAACAGCGCGAAATTGAGAATGCGTCCGTTCATGGCGCACCGAAGGGCGGCGTATCGAGGCCTTGCCGCTTCAGCGCCGCAAACGCCGCCGCCAGCAGCGTCACCGCCTCCGCCGAATAGGTCGTGCCGCACACATACGCCCATTGCGGCACCGTCACGGTGCGGTCGGCATAGAAGCGCCGCGCCAGCGGATGCGTTTCCGCCTCGCGCCTCAGGCCCGGTTCGTCCGGCGTCGGCACGCCCTGCACCAGCGCATCGGGCGCCGTCATCAGCACCGCTTCGGCATCGAACTCCGCGAACTGGTTGACCCCGTCTGCCGCCGCGACATTCACCGCCCCGGCCGCGGTCAGCAGTTCGTGATACAGCGTGCCGGCGCCCGGCGCGTAGCCGCCGCCATCCCACGCCGCGACCCTCAGATGCGTCGGCGCCTTCGCCGCCTCGGCCAGCCGCGCAGTCATCGCCGCGATCATCGCTTCGGCCTTCGCCGTCTCGCCCAGCACGGCGGCCATCTCCCGCGTCACGCGCGCGATGGCGTCAAAGCTTTCCGGCGTCTCCGCCTCATAGACGGCAATCCCCAGCCGCCGCAGCAGCCCCTTCAGCGCTCCCGTCGTGAAGACGCCCGTCACCACCAGGTCGGGCCGTTCGGCCAGCACCTCTTCGGCCGCGCCGAAATTCGCGCCCACCTGCATCGCCGTGTCCGCCATGCGCGAGGTCAGCGGATCGCGCGACAGCCAGGTGACGGAGGTGATGCGATCCTTCGGCAGCAGGGCCAGCACGATCTGGTCGGTGCACTGGTTCAGCGACATGACGCGCAAGGGATGGGCGGGCAGCGGCGGCGCCGCCGCATCGGCATGAGGAACGGCCCGGCCGCCGGTCAGCCCGAAGACGCCGGCCGCAAGGCCGGCGCCGATCAGGAAGAGGCCGAGCCGCCGCATCCTCAGAACCCGGCCTTCAGTCCGGCATAGAACGCCCGGCCCGGCGCGACATAGGTATAGACCTCCTCATAGCGCGCGTCGGTCAGGTTCTCGACCCGCGCATACAGCCGCACGCTGTCGGTGATGCGCACATCGCCGCCCAGATTGACCAGCGTATAGCTGTCCAGCTCCACCGGGTTGGGCCCGCTATTGGTGAAGTTCGAGTCCGTCATCTCGCCGTTGTAGCGGACGGTCAGCGTCGCGCTCCACAGATCGTCGTCGGCCAGATACGACAGGTTCAGGCTGCCGGAATGCTCGGGCCGTCGGATTTCCTCAACGCCCGACTGCTTCGCGTCCAGCCAGGTATACGTCAGGAAGACGCGCCAGTTGGCGTCGATCAGCGCCTGCGCCGAAACCTCCACACCCTTCTGCGTGGAATCGGTGGCGAGGTTCACCGGCGTCGCGGGCGCAAAGCCGATCGTCGCGATCTCGTCCTTCAGCGTGTTGTCGAAATAGGTCACGTCGATGCGGGCGCGCCCGTCCAGGAAGCTCTGCTCGACGCCGGCCTCCCAGCCTTCCGACCGCTCCGCCTTCAGGTCCGGATTGGGCTCGAAGAATGACGGGAAAAAGCCCCACAGCTCGAACACACCCGGCGCCTTGATGCCGCTGCCCGCGGCGGCGTGCAGCCGCGTGCCGCCATCGAAGGCATAGCTCGCCTGCACCCGCCAGGTCGTCGCGTTGTCGAACAGATCGTTCTCGTCATAGCGCACCGATGCGCCCAGCCCGAAACTGTCGCCCGCCAGCAGCTCGTACGAGGCGACGAAGCCGGTATTGTCGAGCGCCCGCTTCTCCACCACGTCGCCCGAATAATAGGGCGTGGTGTTGCGGAACGTCTCGCGCTTCCAGTCCACCGCGCCGGTGATCGTGTGCTTCAGCGCCTCCGTGCCGAACGCATAGGCCGTCACATACGAAGCCTTCACCCGGCTGCCTTCATAGGAATAGTCCTGCGCGCCGCCCGAGAACGTCTCGCGCGTGCTGTCCACGCCCTGCAGCGTGAACGAATGCGTCCACGCCCCGTCCAGCAGCGCCAGGTCCGCGCCCACCAGGCCGTAGAACACGCGGTTCTCATAGGTGTCGTCGCTGTCGATGACGTAGCCGTAACGCGGGTCCACGAAGTCGTCGAAATACTGGTCGTTCGTATCGCCTTCGGTATGGGCGAAGCGGCCGATGGCGCGCAGCGTCAGCTTTTCGCTCGCCTCGTAGACGAAGCGCCCCGCCAGCACGAGATTGCGCCCGCCGATATCGCGCGTGCCGAACCGCGAATTCGGCGTGCCCTCGCTGGAGGCGTAGGCGGCGCTCAGCGCGTAATCCAGCCCGCCCGAATAACCGCCATAGCGCAGCGCCGAATTGAACGCGCTGAACGAGCCGCCTTCCACGCGCCCGCGCAGCCCCGGCGCCTCCTTGCCCGACGCCGTGCGATACGAAATCACGCCGCCGATCGCGTCCGAGCCGTACAGCGCGCTCTGCTGCCCGCGCAGCACCTCCACGCCCGCCACGTCGTCGGCGATCAGCGTCGCGAAGTCGAACTCGCCCTGATACGGATCGCTCGCCTCGATGCCGTCGATCAGCACCAGCGTGTGATTGGCCTCCGTGCCGCGCATGCGGATCTGCGTCGCGCCGCCGAACCCGCCCGAACGGTTCACCGACACGCCGGGAATGTCGCGCAGCAGATCCGAGATCTGCCGCGTCTGGCGCAGCTCCATGTCCTGCGCCGAAATCACGGTGACCGATCCGCCATACTGCTTCTGCGGCACGGGCTTCGCGCGGCTGGCTGTGACGACGACCTCTTCGTCGGGTTTGGCGGTTTCGGCCAGGGCCGGCATGGCGGCGGCCAGCGCCAGCATGGAAACGGAAACACAAAAACTCTTACGCATCGGGACGATCCCCTTCAGGGCGTCTGAACGACCTGACGAGGACCTCCGCCGATGCGGCCGGCGTTCGCGCAGACGGACGCCATCGCGCCCGCGCGTTCCCCGGTGCGGCCCCCGCCGCTTCGTCGCTCAGACGGAATCCCGCGCCTTGGGCTCCTCTGGCCCCAGGCTAAGAGCGACCCGCACCGGCCGGTCTCCTGGCTTGCGGGTCATCGCGCGATGCACGGCCTTCCCAGAACGCAGGCGTTCCAGTGGCTGCGATCCCGAGCAGGGGATCACAAGGCGCATCGCACTCGCCGCTCACAGTTGCAGGGACAGCCGCAGATTCGAAGGAAAGCCCTTCTCACTGCATTCCCGTGAAGCCCTTTGGGGGCACCGGTGCGAAATCATGGACATGGGCTTTCGCGTCACGTCCGCGCGTCTCCTAGCGCGTGCGCGGCCCCGCGCCAAGGGCCGTGATGATCGCCGCGGCGGCGGCATCGCCGGTCGCGAAACACCCCTGCAGCAGATAGCCGCCGGTCGGCGCCTCCCAGTCCAGCATCTCGCCGGCCGCATAGACGCCCGGCAGTGCGCTCAGCTGCAGCCCCGCATCCACCGCGTCCCACGCGATGCCGCCCGCCGACGAGATCGCCCGCTCCAGCCCCTGCATCCCG
>JAKOQZ010000085.1 GCA_029778105.1 Pseudomonadota bacterium
CCCGGCCTGCTCGACGAGCTGAACCGGCTCGCCTTCGAGTATCGCTGGTCCACCCGCGCGCTGATGCTCGACAAGACCGACGCGACCAGGCTGCTGACCAGGATCAGGCGGCAATGGTTCGCCAAGCGCAAATCGGTCGCGGCCATCCTCAAGGAAGTCATGACCAACGAGGCGTCCACGCTGCTCGACAGCGACGCCTCGAACAAGGCCGCCGACGCCGACACGGCTCTGCAAGAGCTGGGCGCCGACTATGCCGGCATGGCCTACGTCACCGCGACGGTGACGGTGTGGGACCGCGATCCCGCCATTGCGGCCGAGAAGCTGCGGCTGGTCGAGAAGGTTATCCAGGGCCGCGACTTCACCGTCATCCCCGAGGGGATGAACGCGATCGAGGCATGGCTGGGGAGTCTGCCCGGCCACACCTACGCCAACGTCCGGCAACCGCCGATCTCCACCATCAATCTCGCCCACCTGATCCCCCTGTCAGCAGTATGGGCGGGGCCGGAACGGGACGAGCACTTCGGACAACCCCCCTTGCTCTACGGCAGGACCGAAGGCTCGACCCCGTTCCGGTTTTCCCTTCACCCCGATGGCAGCGATGTCGGCCACACGCTGATCGTCGGCCCGACCGGCGCGGGCAAGTCGGTGCTGCTCGCGCTCATGGCGATGCAGTTCCGCCGCTACGAGAACGCCCAGGTCTTCGCGTTCGACTTCGGTGGCTCGATCCGCGCCGCCACGCTGGCGGCGGGCGGAGACTGGCAGGATCTCGGCGGCGGGCTATCCGACGACGGCGACGGCGACGGCGGCGTCCAGCTACAGCCGCTCGCCCGTATCGACGATCCGGCCGAGCGCGCATGGGCGGCCGAATGGCTGGCGGCGATCCTCGCCAGCGAAGGCGTTACGGTCGATCCCCAGGCCAAGGAGCATATCTGGTCGGCGCTGGGCTCGCTCGCCAGCGCACCGCAGGCCGAACGCACGCTGACCGGGCTCGCGGTCCTCTTGCAGAGCCAGCAGCTCAAGCAGGCGCTCGCGCCCTATTGCATCGGCGGGCCGTGGGGCCGGCTGCTTGACGCCGAGGCCGAGCGGCTGGGCGAAGCCGACATGCAAGCCTTCGAGACCGAAGGACTGGTCGGCGCCGGCTCGGCCGCCGCGGTGCTCTCCTATCTGTTCCATCGGATCGAAGGGCGGCTGGACGGGTCGCCGACGCTCATCATCATCGACGAGGGCTGGCTGGTCCTCGACAGCCCGGACTTCGCCGCGCAGCTTCGCGAGTGGCTGAAGACGCTGCGCAAGCGCAATGCCAGCGTCGTCTTCGCGACGCAGAGCCTCGCCGACATCGAGACGTCGAGCATCGCGCCGGCCATCATCGAGTCCTGCCCGACACGCATCTTCCTGCCGAACGAGCGCGCGGCCGAGCCGCAGATCGCGGCCATCTACGAACGCTTCGGGCTCAACGCCCGGCAGATCGAAATCCTCAGCCGGGCGACGCCGAAGCGCGACTACTACTGCCAGTCGCGGCGCGGCAACCGCCTGTTCGAGCTGGGGCTGGGCGAGGTCGCACTGACCTTCGCCGCCGCGTCGTCGAAGACCGGCCAGCTCGCCATCGCCGACATCATCGAGACCCACGGCCAGGCCGGCTTCGCGGCCGAATGGCTGCGCCATCGCGGCTGCGCCTGGGCTCTCGAGCTTCTTCCCCCCGATCCGCAACGCCAACCCCAGCAGGAGCTACCTCTATGACCGGATTCCCCCTGCGCCGCGCCATCCTGGCCGGCGTCCTCGCCAGCGCGGCCGTCGTGCCGATGATCGCGCCCATGCCGGCCTACGCGCAATTCGGCGGCATCGTCTATGACCCGACCAACTATGCGCAGAACGTGCTGACCGCCGCGCGGTCGCTCCAGCAGATCAACAATCAAATCCAGCAAATCCAGAACCAGGCGACCAGCCTCATCAACGAGGCGCGCAACCTCGCCAGCCTGCCGCTCTCGACGGTGAGCACGCTCCAGCAGCAGATTCAGCAGACGCAGCAACTGCTCGGCCAGGCGCAGCGCATCGCCTTCGACGTGCAGGACATCCAGCAGGCGTTCAACGGCCGCTACAAGGGCGCGGCGCTGACCGGCGATCACGCGCAGATGGTCGCCAACGCCAATGCCCGCTGGGAGGATAGCGTCGGCGCCTTTCAGGATGCCTTGCAGGTGCAGGCCGGCGTCGTCGGCAACATCGAAGGCGCCCGCACGACGATGGACAGCCTGGTCTCGGCCAGCCAGTCCGCGACCGGCGCGCTTCAGGCGACGCAGGCCGGCAACCAACTCCTCGCGCTGCAATCGCAGCAGCTCTCGGACCTGACCGCCGCCGTGGCGGCGCAAGGCCGGGCGCAGGCGCTGCAATCCGCCCGCCAGGCGGCCGAGGAGGCCGAAGGGCGCGAGCGGTTCCGCCGCTTCATGGGCAACTGAGACGCGCCATGTCGCGCACGGCGAAGATCGCAGGGGTGGCGGCGCTGGCCGGGCTGATGATGACGGTGGCGATCGTCGCCGCCGTCCAGCCCGATGAGCCTGCGCCCGCGCCCCCGCTCGTCCTGCCGGCGGACGAAGGCCAGGCCAGGCTCGCCCGCGAGCTGGATCGCTGCGCCTCGCTCACCATGCCGGATAGCGGCTGCGAGGCGGCCTGGGCCGCCAACCGCCGCCGCTTCTTCCGCCAGGACGAGCCCCCGCCCGCGATCGAGCGCGGCAGCGACACGGCGCCGGATGAAGGCGCCCGGCCATGAACGACACCGGCGTTATCGACAATTTCCTCAACGTCTTCACCGGCTACATCGACTCAGGCTTCGGCCTGCTCGGCGGCGAGGTCGCGTTCCTCTCGACAACGCTGATCGCCATCGACGTGACGCTCGCCGGTCTGTTCTGGGCCTGGGGCGCGGACGAGGACGTGCTTCAGCGCCTCGTCAAGAAAACGCTCTACATCGGCACCTTCGCTTTCATCATCGGCAATTTCTCGCTGCTCGCGACCATCGTGTTCGAGAGCTTCGCCGGGCTCGGCCTCCAGGCCAGCGGCGGGGCGATGACGATCGACGAGTTCATGAAGCCCGGCACGATCGCGGCGAAGGGGCTCGAAGCCGCCAAGCCGCTGCTCGATGCGGCGGGGCAGTTCTCCAGCCTTTGGGCCGTGTTCTCGAACCTCGCGCTGATCCTCGTGCTGCTGCTCGCCTGGGTGATCGTGGTGCTCGCCTTCTTCATCATCGCCGTGCAGGTCTTCATCACGCTGATCGAGTTCAAGCTGGTGACGCTCGCCGGCTTCGTCCTGCTGCCCTTCGCCTTCTTCAACAAGACCGCCTTCATGGCCGAGAAGGTGCTGGGCCATGTCGTCTCGACCGGCATCAAGGTGCTGGTGCTCGCCGTCATCACCGGCATCGGCACCACGCTGTTCAGCCAGTTCACCGGGGCGGCTCTCGGCCCCGCGCCCGACATCAATCAGGTCATGGCCATCGCGCTCGCCGCGCTGTCGCTGCTGGGCCTGTCGATCTTCGGACCCGGCATTGCGAACGGCATCGTCTCGGGCGGGCCGCAGCTCGGCGCGGGTGCGGCGGCCGGGACCGCGCTGGCCGCAGGCGGCGCGCTGGTCGGTGGCGCGGCCGCCGCACGGCTTGGCGTCGGGACCGCCGGTTCCGCCCTCGGCGCGGCCGGCCGGATGACCGGCGCCGCCGCGCGGGGCGGCGCTCAGATGGCTGGCGGCGCGACCAGCGCCTACAGCCTCGGCTCGTTCGGCAAGAGCGGCGCGGGCGCTGTCGCGGGCGGCATGGCCGCGGTCGGCCAGGCGGCGGCGGGCAGCGCGGCGAGCGCCGTCCTTTCGCCGCTGCGCGCGGCGGCCGTCAAGGGCGGCGCGGCGATGAAGTCCAACTTCCGCTCCGGCGCCCGCGCCGGGTTCACCGCCACCGGCGGCACGATCACCGGCGGACCCGCGCCCGCCGCCCCGGCGGCCGCGCCCGCTGGCGGTTCCGCATCGGCGGGCTCGTCGGCCCAGCCTGAATGGGCCGCCGCGATGAAACGTCGCGAGGCCGTCAGCCACGGCGCGACCGTCCTCGCCCACACCATGAAGGCTGGCGACAGCCACGGCGGCGGCGCCGGTCCCGACATCAAAGAGAAGGACTGACCTCCCATGTTCCGACGCCCCACCATCCGCTATGGCCAGACCCCCGAACCCACGACACCCTATCAGCGCGCAGCCCAGCAATGGGACGATCGCATCGGCTCCGCGCGCGTGCAGGCGAAGAACTGGCGCCTCGCCTTCTTCGGCGCACTGGCGCTCTCGGGCGGCCTTTCCGCCGGTCTCGTCTGGCAATCGGCGCGTGGGCATATCGTGCCCTGGGTGGTGCAGGTCGATCGGCTCGGCGAGGCGCAGGCGGTCGCGCCCGCCGAGGCCGGCTATCGCCCCACCGATCCGCAGATCGCGTTCCACCTCGCCCGCTTCATCGAGCAGGTCAGGGCGATCCCGGCCGATCCGGTGATCGTCCGCCAGAACTGGCTGCGCGCCTACGACTTCACGACCGATCGGGGCGCGGTGGCGCTCAACGACTACGCCCGCGCCAACGACCCCTTCGCCAATGTCGGCCGGGTGCAGGTCGCGGTGGACGTGTCGAGCGTGATCCGGGCCTCGCCCGACAGCTTCCGCGTCGCCTGGACCGAGCGCCGCTATCAGGACGGGAGCCTCGCCGCGACCGAACGCTGGTCGGCCATCCTCACCATCGTCGTGCAGCCGCCGCGCACGCCCGACGCCCTGCGCAAGAACCCGCTCGGCGTCTTCGTCAACGCTTTGAATTGGTCAAGGGAGCTGTCGCAATGACGCACACGCCATTTCGCCGTTCCGCCTCGGCGGTCCTGCTTGTCTCCGCCACCGCGCTCGCCGGCTGCGCCACCACATCGGCGAAGCCGCCCGCGATTCGCTATGACGACCCGCCGCGCGAGATCGCGGCGACGCCGGCCGCGGAACCACTCCGCGCCGTCGAGGTGGTGACGATCCCCGAACCCCTGCCGTTCCCCGGCCAATTGAAGCCGGTCGCGGCCGGGGCGGCGACTGCCGAGCACGCCGATCCACGCAGGCGCGTCGGGGCCGCCAACGCCGCCGCCCGCGTGCAGCCGGTGCGTGACGGTTTCCTCAACGCCATCCAGCAATATCCCTGGACCGACGGAGCGCTCTATCAGGTCTATGCCGCGCCCGGCCAGGTGACGGACATCGCATTGCAGGAAGGCGAGAAGCTCGTGGGGCCGGGGCCGGTCGCGGCCGGCGACACCGTGCGCTGGATCATCGGCGACACGGTGAGCGGCGGCGGCGCGACGGCCCGCGTGCATATCCTCGTGAAGCCCACGCGGCCCGACCTTTCCACGAACCTCGTCATCAACACCGACAGGCGGACCTATCATCTGGAGCTGCGCGCGACGGCTTCGACCTACATGGCGTCGGTCTCGTGGACCTATCCGCAGGACCAGCTCATCGCGCTGCGCAGCGCCAATACCGCAGCCGCCGCCTCGGCCCCCGTCGCGACCGGCCTCGACCTCGCGGCGCTCAATTTCCGCTACCGGATCGAGGGCGACCGCGTGCCGTGGAAGCCGGTGCGCGCTTTCGACGATGCCGCCCAGGTGTTCATCGAGTTTCCGGCCGGGATCTCGCAGGGCGAGATGCCGCCGCTATTCGTGACCGGCGCGGCCGGTGATGCCGAGCTGGTCAATTACCGCGTGCAGGGCCGCTACATGGTGGTGGACCGGCTGTTCGCCGCCGCCGAGCTGCGCCTGGGCGACCGGCGCAGCGAGCAGCGCATCCGCATCGTGCGCGACGACGGACGCAGGGGGCGGCCGTGACCGATCCGGCCGACAACTCCCCGCCCGAGGCGGCCGCACCGCAAGCGCCGCGCCCTGATCCGCAAGCCTTCCAGCTTCGCGGCGACCCGCCGCGCGTCATGCGCCTGTCGCGCAAGGCGCTGGCCGCCATCGGCGTCGTCGCCGGCCTCGGGATCGGCGGCTCGCTGATCTATGCGCTCAAGCCGGCAGGCGAGAAGGAGGCGAAGGAACTCTACAGCACCGACAGCCGCGCTACCTCCGAGACCATCACATCGGGACCGCGCGACTACAGCCAGGCGCCGAAACTCGGCCCGCCGCTTCCCGGCGACCTCGGCGGCCCGATCGTCTCGGCGCAGCAGCGTGGGGAGAATGTCCCGGTCCCGCCCGTTGGCGCCCAGCCCGATCCGCGCGCCCAGGCCGAGGAAGCCGCCCGCCAGCGCATCAGCCAAGAGCGCGACGCGGCGCGCATGAGCGGCGTGTTCCTCGGCGGCAGCAGCACCGGGGCCGCTGCGATGCCTTCGTTGCCGAACCTCGCAATCGCAACGCCCGACGCTACCGCTCCGCAGCCGGCCGAGGCCGCGCAGGGCGACCAGGCCGCCAAGCGCGCCTTCATGGCGCAGGCGTCCAGCCAGCGGACGGTCAGCGTCGAGCGCCTGACCGCGCCGGCCTCGCCCAACATCGTGCAGGCGGGCAGCATCGTGCCCGCGGCGCTCATCACCAGCATCCGCTCCGATCTCCCCGGCCAGATCACTGCCCAGGTGACGGCCAACGTCTATGACAGCCCTACCGGCCGCATCCTGCTCATCCCGCAAGGGGCGCGGCTGATCGGCGAATATGACAGCGAGATCGCCGCCGGGCAGACTCGCGTGCTGCTGGCATGGGATCGGCTCATCATGCCGGACGGCCGCTCGATCGTTCTCGAGCGCCAGCCCGGCGCCGATGCGGCCGGCTATGCCGGCTTGCAGGATCGCGTGAACCAGCATTGGGGCAATCTGCTCAAGGCGGCTGCCGTCTCGACGCTGCTCGGCGTGGGGGCCGAGCTGGGCGCGGACAGCGAGGATGACCTGACTCGCGCCCTGCGCCGCGGGTCGCAGGATACCATCAACCAGACCGGCCAGCAGATCGTGCGGCGGCAGCTCAACGTGCAGCCGACACTCACCATCCGGCCCGGGCATCCGTTGCGCGTGGTTCTGACCCGCGACCTCGTATTGGAGCCGGTTGGAGGCGCACGATGAGCAAATTGAAGCTGGGGCCGCTTCCCGACGAGAAGCCGATAAAGGCCACGGTGGACATTCCCGCTGCGGTATATCGCGAGCTGACCGCCTATGCGGAGGCACACGCGGCCGAGACGGGCAGTTCGCCTGTGCCGCCCGAGAAACTGCTAGTGCCGATGGCCATTCAGCTCATGGCGACGGACAGGGGCTTTCGCCGGTGGCTCGCGCAGCGGAAGTGAGAGCGCGCCGCCTGCCGTCAGTTGCCCATGAACTTCTTGAACCGCTCGCGGCCTTCCGCCTCGATCACCGCTTGCTCGGCGTTGGCGCACTCGTCGCCGCGCGCCGTTCCTTCCGCGCATTGCGCCACGACCTGCCGGGCTTCATCGAGATGCGCCGCGAAATACTGCATCCCGCGCGGCTCGGCCGGCGTCGGCGCGGCGACTGGCGGGGCGGCCACGATCGCCGCCCGTTCGACGGGCACGATCACCGGGCGCAGGACGAAACCCGCCCCGAACCCGATGATGAGCGTGACCAGCACGATGATGAGTGTCTTTCCTTGCGTCATGACGGCTCCTTTCCCGGTTGCTGAGACAGTGGTTGCGGCCCAGGCATGGACGGCATCGAATAGCGGGCGGTGACGAACTCAAGAAACCGGCGCAGCACCGGATTTTCATTGTCCTCGCGCCAATAGCCCGAGAAGCCGATCCGCGTGTGCCCGTTGGCCTCGTGGACCTCGCGGAAGACCACGCCGGGGACGTGGATGCCGAGCGCCGATTCCGCGACGATCGAGATATACCCGCCGAGCGCAATGACGCTCAGCACAGTGTCCCGCCTGATGTCGTCCATGTCGATCTCCGGTGAGTAGCCCGGCATCCCGAGCTTGCCGAGGAGCATGTTGCGCGTCTCGGGACCGGGATCTTGCTCGGTGAGCAAGAACCGCTCGCCGGTCAGGTCGGTCCAGTGGATGCGTTCGCGGGTCGCAAGCGCGTGGCTTTCGGGCATCGCCACCAGGATGCGCTCGCTCCAGAACGAGCGGCTCATCAGCCCTGGATGCGGCGCCTCGCCGATCATGATGGCGATGTCGAGCAGCCCGTTCTCGATGCCGGCCAGCAGCATCTCGCGGTCGCGCTCGAACCCGCGCAGCTTCACCTCGGAATGGCGCTCGCCGAACTTGCTCAGGGTCGCGCGCAGGTTTCCCGCCGAGAAGGACGTGTAGAAGCCTACCGCCAGCTTGCCGGCATGGCCGTTGGTCGTGGCGCTGACCCAGGCGTCCAGCTCGTCCCACTCCTTCATGATCCGCTTGGCGACCCGCAGATAGGTCGCCCCGTCCGCCGTCAGGGTGGCGCCGCGCGTCTTACGGTCGAACAGCGCCATGCCCAGCCGCTTCTCGGTTTCGAGGATGTAGCGGCTCAGCGTCGGCTGCTTGATGTTGAGGTTGCGCGCCGCGCGGCTGAAACTCCCTGCTTCTGCGGCTGCTATTAGATAGCGAAGCTGCCGTAGCTCGATCACTCATCTTCTCGCTTCAGTTTACGCTGGTTCCTGATCAATGGATCGATTCGAGGCCAATGGCAGAGCTCAAATCACCGCCGCACTGCCCGCTGGTGCATATTGCATTCTAGGCGTTGATCGAGGTGGGAACATTACTGTGATTCAGGCTCGGCCACGCTCACAATATGAATCAGGAGCCGGGCCAACAACGCAGCTCAACCAACCACGGGTCATCTTCCATACATTGCGAACAATGACTGTCTCCATTCCGGCACTTCCCATCTTGCAACCGCTACACATCGCAGATAGATAGTAATAGATTACTCTCTTTAGAAAGCGCAAGCAATGAGTGACCGCTCCAAGTATCTTCCAGCGGACGAACGTCGAGCGGCAACCGTGGAGGCGGTGGTCGACCTGGCTGCAGAACAAAACCCAAGTGACATCACAACGACGGCCATCGCGCAGCGAATGGGGCTGACCCAGGGGGCGCTGTTCCGTCATTTCCCGACCAAAGACGCCATCCTGGAGGCGGTGATGTCCTGGGTGACCGACCGTTTACTCGCCCGCGTCGACAAGGCCGCGGAAGGGGCCGCGTCTCCGAAGGCCGCCCTTGAAGCGGTCTTCATGACACATATCGATTTCGTGTCTGACCACCCGGGCGTGCCACGAATGCTTTTCGGGGAGTTGCAGCGGCCGGGTGAGACTCTTCCCAAGCGCATGGCCCAGACGCTGATCCGGCACTATGGAGAGCGGCTTCGTGGCTTGCTCGAGGCGGGAAAGGTGCGAGGCGAGTTGCGTGCCGACCTCGATCCGGATGCCGCCACCACCCTGTTTATCGGCACGATCCAGGGGCTCGTCATGCAATCGATGCTGGCGGGCGATGTAACCCATATTCGTCGCGATGCTCCCGGCGTGTTCGCTATATATCTGCGCGGAATCGGAGCAGTGCAATGAAGCGCATCCGCCTGCCCGGCATTCCCAAGCGGGTCTTTATTATTGTCGCTGTCGTCGCAATAATCGGGATCGGATGGGTCTGGATGCAGCGTGGCAGCCATGACGACGAGGCTCTGCGCCTCTATGGCAATGTCGACATTCGCGAGGTTCAACTCGCCTTCCGGCAACCCGGTCGTGTTGCGCAGATGCACTTCGATGAAGGAGATCACGTCGAAGCGGGTGCGCGCATGGCTGTCCTCGACGCGCAGCCGTTCGAGGAAGGTGTGGCTGCGGCCGATGCGTCCGTGGGTGTTGCTCAGGCGGACCTCGACAAATTGCTCCGCGGCCTGCGCCCTCAGGAGATCGTCCAGGCGCGCGAGGCACTCAATCAGGCTTCGGCTGTCGCCAGAGATGCGGAGCGCAATTTCAATCGTCAGAGCCAATTGCTCGCCTCAGGCGCCGCCAGTCAAAAGACGGTCGATGCCGCCCGCACCGCGCGCGACCAAGCCGTCGCCGGCGCCAATGCGGCCCGGGCCGCCTATTCACAAGCCACAGAAGGCTTCCGCAAGGAAGATGTCGCAGCGGGGCAGGCCCGCCTCGCCGCCGCACAAGCGGCACGGGCGCAAGCCGCCACTGCGCTTGCCGATACAGTGCTGCTTGCGCCGCGCACCGGCACCGTGATTGCCCGCGTGCGCGAACCCGGCAGCATGGTTGTTAGCCAGACCCCGATCTACAGCGTGAGCCTTGATGCGCCGGTTTATGTGCGTGCCTATATCGGAGAACCGGATCTGGGGCGCATCGCGCCCGGGATGCGGGTTCGCGTCCATAGCGACTCGTCCGACAAGGTTTATCAAGGCCAGATCGGGTTTATTTCACCGCGCGCCGAGTTCACGCCAAAAACGGTAGAGACCACGGATCTGCGCACGGATTTGGTCTATCGCCTGCGGATCGTGGTCACCAATGCGGATGCCGCGCTGCGCCAGGGCATGCCGGTGACCATCGACGTCGATGCCGGGCCAGCATCCAGCGCGCAGGCCAAAGGCCGCTGACATGGCGTCCGGTAGCGCAGCATCGGACCCGCCACCTGCCCCGCTGGATGAGGTCGCGGTCGTCATCGATGGGGTGAGCAAGCATTTCGGCGGCGTGCAGGCATTGCAGGATCTGAACGCACAGATCCGGTTTGGCCGCCTGACCGGGCTGGTTGGACCGGACGGTGCGGGCAAGACAACCCTGATGCGTATCCTGACGGGTCTGCTGGCGCCGAATAGCGGCCGCGCCACGGTGGCGGGCTTTGATGTGGTGGACGACAATGACGCCATCCATGCCGCAACCGGTTACATGCCGCAGCGCTTTGGTCTCTACGAAGACTTGTCGGTCATGGAGAATATGCGGCTCTATGCGCAGTTGCGCGGCATGGATGCCGACCGAAACGGCGAGTTGTTTTCCGAATTGCTCGACTTCACGCGTCTTGCCCCCTTTACCGGGCGTCTGGCGGGCAAGCTGTCCGGCGGCATGAAACAGAAACTCGGCCTGGCCTGCGCACTGATGGCACGGCCTGCCGTTCTGCTTCTGGATGAACCGAGCGTCGGCGTCGATCCCGTCAGCCGTCAGGAATTGTGGCGCATGGTGCAGGCGCTGACCGACGAGGGCATGGCTGTGGTCTGGTCGACCGCCTATCTCGACGAGGCCGAACGCTGTGACAGCGTGCTGCTATTGAACGAGGGGCGGCTTGCCTATGATGGACCGCCGGGAGAACTGACCGGGCGCCTTGCCGGCCGCAGCTTCCGTCTGGAACAGGTTGGCGATCAGCGCCGGGCCGTGCTGGCCGAGGCGCTGGACCTGAGCAGCGTGGGCGATGGCGTGATTCAGGGCAGCGGTGTTCGCATCGTGTTGCGCCCCGGTGCGGGAACCGGCCAGATAAGTGCTCTTGCCGATCGGATCGCGGCGCAACTCAAACCCGTGCCCGCCCGCTTCGAGGATTCCTTCATCGATCTGCTTGGCGGCGGCCCCGGCGGCACATCGGCCCTTGCCGAGGGGCTGCCGCCTATCCGGCTTGAATCGGATATCGCCGTTTCCTGCCGGAACCTGACCAAACGCTTCGGCGATTTCACGGCCACCGACAATATCAGCTTCGAGGTGGGCAAGGGCGAAATCTTCGGCCTGCTCGGGCCGAATGGCGCTGGCAAATCGACCACCTTCAAGATGCTGTGCGGCCTGCTCAAACCCACCAGCGGTGAGGCGCATGTGGCGGGGCTTGATCTGCGCCGCGCGACCGGGGCGGTCAAAGGTCAGCTTGGCTATATGGCGCAGAAGTTCTCGCTCTATGGCTTGCTGTCCGTGCGACAGAATCTGGAGTTCTCCGCTGGCGTCTATGGTCTGGACGGCGCGACGCAGCGGGCGCGGATCGAGGAAATGATCGAAATCTTCGGCTTGCAGCCCTGGCTGTCGTCAGCGCCGGACTCTCTGCCGCTCGGATACAAGCAGCGCCTGGCGCTGGCCTGCGCGGTGATGCATCGCCCGCCGGTGCTGTTTCTGGATGAGCCGACTTCGGGCGTCGATTCGATTACGCGGCGGGAGTTCTGGACCCACATCAACGGCCTTGCCCGCAAGGGCGTGACTGTGATGGTCACCACCCATTTCATGGACGAGGCGGAATATTGCGACCGGGTAGCGATGCTCTATCGCGCCCGGCTGATCGCGCTGGACACGCCGGACGCTCTCAAACGCCGTGCCGCCAGCGATGCCCGGCCGGACCCGACCATGGAAGACGCGTTCATTCATCTGGTCGAAGCCGAAGATCTCGCCGACGAAGCCCGCAGCAAGGCCGCCGCATGAACGGCGCGGATGGATCACACCGGGATCGCCGAATACCGCCGGAGACCATGCGCCGCTTCGACCCGAAACGCCTTTGGGCGCTGGTGGTCAAGGAAAGCCTGCAGGCGGTCCGCGATCCGTCCACGCTGCTGATCGCCTTTGTCCTTCCGGTGGTCCTGCTGCTTCTGTTTTCCTATGCGGTGTCGCTGGACGTGCGCGCGGTGCGGATCGGCGTCGTGCAGGAGTCCGAATCTGCCTCGGCGCAGTCACTGGCCGCCGCATTCGCGGGAACCCGCTATCTGAATGTCACTTTCGCCCATGACCGGCGCGAGGTGTCCGAGCGGGTCGTTTCGGGCGAATTGCGCGGCTTTGTCGTGATTCCGCAGGATTTCGAGCAGCGCCTGGCCGATCGCGGCGCGCGGCCCCTCGTCCAGATCATCGCCGATGGCTCGCAGCCCAATACCGCCAACTATGTCACCAACTATGCGCAGGGCGTCGTGCAGACCTGGCGGGGTGGCCTCGGTATCGAGGCATCCCAGGCCGGCGTAACACTGGAGCCGCGCTACTGGTTCAACGCCGAACTGGAAAGTCGCCGTTCGCTCGTCCCGGGCGCCATCGCCATCGTCATGACCATCATCGGCACCATGCTGACCGCGCTGGTGGTCGCGCGCGAATGGGAACGCGGCACGATGGAGGCGGTGCTCTCCACGCCCGCATCGGTGGCGGAAATCCTGATCGGCAAGCTCCTGCCTTATTTCGCGCTCGGGATGCTGGCCACGCTTGGGGCCACGGCGCTGGCGGTTTTTATATTCGACGTGCCGCTGCGTGGGTCGCTGGCCGCCCTCCTGTTGCTTTCGGCCACCTTCATGGTGCCTGCGCTGGGCCAGGGACTGCTGATTTCCTCCGTCACCCGCAATCAGTTTCTGGCCGCGCAGATTGCCTTGTTCTCAGGTTTTTTGCCCGCATTCATGCTGTCGGGCTTTCTGTATGAGATCGACGCCATGCCCGCGCCGATCCGGGCCATCACCTGGTTTATCCCGGCGCGCTATTTCGTTTCTTCCTTGAAGACCGTGTTTCTGGCCGGGGACATCTGGGCGGTCTTTGTGCCGAATCTGCTGGCGATGGCCGGAATCGGAATCCTGTTTTTCGTCCTGGCAAAACGCGCCACGCGCAAGAATCTGGAGTGAGGAGCCATGGCGCAGCACAATAGCCATTTCGCTTTCACCCGGCTGCGGGCGCAGTTCATCAAGGAAGTGCTGAGCATCCTGCGCGACCCGCGCAGCCG
>JAKOQZ010000086.1 GCA_029778105.1 Pseudomonadota bacterium
TCACGCGCGGCCGCCCGCTCATCGTCGTCGACGCGGACGAAGTGGTGCTTCGCTTTCTCGCGGGGCTCGAAGCCTATCTTCCGGCACAGGGCCTTTTCCTCGACCTCCAGAGCTATCAGCTGACCGGGAACATCCGGCGCATCTCGGACGGGGCACCGCTCGACCAGCCCGCCGTCACGGCCCTCCTGACCGCCTTTCACGCCTCGGCAGGCCTGGATCTGGCACCCGTCAAGGGCGCCCCGGAAGCCCTGGCGGACCTCGCGCAGCACGCCCAGATTGTCGTCCTCACCAACATCGCCCAGGACCTCGCGGAGGCACGGCGCGCCAATCTGCGCACTCACGCCCTGGACTACCCGGTCGTGCCCAATTCCGGGCTCAAAGGCCCAGCCTTTTCGCGCCTCGCGGCCGATGCCGGCGCCCCGGTTTTCTTCATCGACGACATTCCCCATCACCACGCCTCCGTGGCGGCGGCACATCCCGACACCCATCATATCCACCTCGTCGCCGACCCGCGCCTGTTCGCGATGGCGAAGCCGGCACCGCAGGCCAGCCTTTTTACCTCCGACTGGCAGGAGACGCGCCGGCACATTCTGACGGCACTCGGGCAGGCATAGCCATGCGTCTCGGCATAGATCTGGGCGGCACCAAGATCGAAGGCGTGGCTCTGAGCGCCGCGAACGACGTCGTCGCGCGCCTGCGTGTGCCCACCCCCGCCGGCGACTATCGCGCGACCATCGCCGCCATCGCATCCCTCGTGAACCGTCTGGCGGCCGAAGCCGCCGCGTCCGACGCGCTGCCCGTCGGGGTGTCGATGCCCGGGGCGCTGAGCCGACGCAGCGGACTGGTCAAGAACGCCAATTCGACCTGCCTGAACGGCAGACCGTTCGACCGCGATCTCGCCGATGCCCTGAAGCGGCCTGTGCGTGTCGCGAACGACGCCAACTGCTTCGCCCTGTCCGAAGCATCCGATGGCGCCGCCGCAGGACATCGCGTCGTCTTCGGTGTCATCCTGGGAACCGGCGTGGGTGGCGGCTTGGTGATCGACGGCAAACTGCTGGAGGGCCCGAACGCCATTGCGGGCGAATGGGGGCACAATCCCCTGCCCTGGCCCGATGCGGCGGAGCAGGACGTGCGGCCCTGTTATTGCGGCAGAAGCGGTTGCATCGAGACGTGGATTTCCGGGCCGGCCTTTGCGGCGAGCTATGCAGCGGACCGGGGCCTTCGCTGTACGGCGGCAGAAATCGCGGCAGCGGCCGAAGCCGGGGAGGCTTGTGCCGAAGCGGCGATCGAGCGGTTGGGGCAGCAGATCGGGAAGTGCCTGGCGTCGGTGGTGAACGTGATCGACCCGGACATCATCGTGCTGGGCGGAGGCTTGTCCAATATCGAGGCGCTGTACGCGCTGATCCTACCGGCGATCTCGCGCCACGCCTTCTCCGACGGCGTCACGACGCCGGTCGTACGTGCCAGCCACGGCGATTCCAGCGGCGTGCGGGGCGCCGCCTGGCTGTGGGATGACCGCTAGCCCATGCCGGCGCTTTGTCTCAACTGCCTGGATCGCAGCGCCGGAGAGCAACAGCGCACCTGCAAGAAATGCGGCAGCCCTCGCCTGCGCAGGCACCCGGAGATGGACACGCTTGGCATCGCGCATATCGACTGCGACGCCTTCTATGCGGCCATAGAGAAGCGGGACGATCCGAGCCTCGCCGACAAGCCGGTCATCGTCGGAGGCGGCAAGCGGGGCGTCGTTTCCACCTGCTGCTACATCGCGCGGACGTTCGGCGTGCGGTCGGCGATGCCGATGTTCAAGGCGTTGAAGGCATGCCCCGACGCCATGGTGATCAAGCCCGACATGGCCAAGTATGTCGCCGTCAGCCGCGAGGTCATGCGGATGATGGAGGAGACGACGCCTGCGGTGCAGGCGCTGTCGCTGGATGAGGCGTTTCTGGACCTCACCGGGACGGAGCGGCTGCATCGCCGCCCGCCGGCCGTCACGCTGGCGGATCTGGCGCGGCGCGTCGACCGTGAGCTGGGCATCACCGTGTCGGTCGGCCTCAGCTACAACAAGTTCCTCGCCAAGTTTTCGTCCGAGTTCGACAAGCCGCGGGGCTTCGCGGTTCTCGGGCATGGGGATGCGCGGACGGTTCTGGCCGATCGCTCGCCGACGGTGATCTTCGGCGTCGGCAAGACCTTCGCCGCCAAGCTGGA
>JAKOQZ010000087.1 GCA_029778105.1 Pseudomonadota bacterium
CTGGATCTCGGTGTTCGAGAACCTGATCCAGATCGTGTGCCTGCTGTTTGCCTGGGCGCTCGTGATCCTCGCCTTCTTCATCCTGGCGATCCAGCTCTTCGTCACCCTGATCGAGTTCAAGCTGTCGACGCTCGCCGGTTTCGTCCTCATTCCCTTCGGTCTCTTCGGCAAGACCGCCTTCATGGCCGAGCGCGTGCTGGGCAACGTCATTTCCAGCGGCATCAAGGTTCTGGTGCTCGCCGTCATCATCGGCATCGGCTCGACGCTCTTCGGCGAGTTCACCAAGGGCTTCGGCGGCACGACGCCGACCGTCGACGACGCCATGGCGATCGTGCTCGCCGCTCTCTCGTTGCTCGGCCTCGGCATCTTCGGCCCCGGCATCGCCAACGGCCTCGTCTCCGGCGGTCCCCAGCTCGGCGCGGGCGCAGCCATCGGCACCGGCCTTGCCGTGGGCGGCGCAGCCCTTGCGGCAGGCGGTGCCGCGGGTCTCGCCCTCAAAGGCGGATCGGCGGCGTTCTCCGGCGGCGCTGCCGTGGCACGCGGCGGCGCCACCGCGGCAGGCGGGGCATCGGCCGCCTATTCGCTCGGCTCCCTGGGGCAGTCCGGTGCGGCAGGCGTTGCCTCCGGCATGGGCGGCGTTGCCCGTGCCGCAGGCTCGGCCGCCGTCTCGCCGCTGAAGCGCGCCGTGGCCCGCGCCTCCGAGAGCATGAAATCCAGCTTCTCCGATGGCGCCAAGGCCGGGCTCAGTGCGACCGGCGGCTCCTCGACCATGGGAACGGTCGGCGGTGAAGCCGCCGAGGCCGCATCCACGCCGATAGCCATGGCGGGCGGCGCTCCCGATTGGGCCAAGCGCATGAAGCGCAGCCAGCACCTTTCTCACGGCGTCAGCGCCGCCGCCCATGCCGTCAAGTCCGGCGACAGCCACGGCTCCGGCTCTTCCATCAACCTTTCCGAAAGCGACCGCTCATGAACATCTTCAAAAGGCCCGCCGTGCATTACGGCAAGACGCCCGAACCCGAGACGCCATACCAGAAGGCCGCGCAGGTCTGGGACGACCGTATCGGCTCGGCCCGCGTGCAGGCGAAGAACTGGCGCTACATGGCCTTCGGCGCGCTGATCCTCTCGGCAGGCTTCGCCGGCGCGCTCGTGATCCAGTCGGCGCGCGGGACCGTCGTGCCGTGGGTGGTCCAGGTCGACAAGCTCGGCCAGGCGCAGAGCATTGCGCCGGCCAGCGCCGACTATCGCCCGACCGATCCGCAGATCGCATGGCATCTCGCCCGCTTCATCGAGCAGGTACGCTCGATCCCGGCCGATCCGATCATCGTCCGCCAGAACTGGCTTCGCGCCTATGAATGGACGACGGATCGCGGCGCGGGCGCGCTCAACGACTATGCCCGCACCAACGACCCCTTCACCAAGGTC
>JAKOQZ010000088.1 GCA_029778105.1 Pseudomonadota bacterium
CTGAAGGACGTCGTGAAGGGCGGCATCCGCGAGCGTTTCGCCGAACTGCGCGCCATGGGCATCCGCACGGTGATGATCACCGGCGACAACGCTCTCACCGCCGCCGCCATCGCGGCCGAGGCCGGCGTCGACGAGTTTCTCGCCCAGGCGACGCCCGAAGCCAAGCTCGCGCTCATCAAGGCCGAACAGGCCAAGGGCAAGCTCGTTGCTATGTGCGGCGACGGCACCAACGATGCCCCTGCGCTGGCGCAGGCCGATGTCGGCGTCGCCATGAACTCCGGCACCGCCGCCGCGCGAGAAGCCGGTAATATGGTCGATCTCGACAGCGACCCGACCAAGCTCATCGAGATCGTCGCCATCGGCAAGCAGTTGTTGATGACACGCGGCGCGCTGACCACCTTCTCCATCGCCAACGACGTCGCGAAATATTTCGCCATCATCCCGGCGATGTTCGTCGCCTTCTATCCCCAGCTCGGCGCGCTCAACGTCATGGGGCTCGCCAGCCCGCAAAGCGCGATCCTCTCGGCGATCATCTTCAACGCGCTCGTCATTCTGGCGCTCGTGCCGCTGGCGCTGAAGGGCGTCGCCTATCGCGCCGTGGGGGCGGCCAGCCTCCTGCGCCGCAACCTGCTCATCTACGGCCTCGGCGGCATCCTCGTGCCGTTCGCCGGCATCAAGCTCATCGACATGGCCGTCAGCGCCATCGGCCTCGCCTGAAGGACTCCATCACCATGCTCCGCCATTTCCGCCCCGCTTTCGTGCTGCTCGCGCTTTTCACGCTGCTGACCGGGCTTCTCTATCCGGCCGCCGTCACCGGCATCGCCCAGACGGTTTTCCCGTCCCAGGCGAACGGCAGCCTTGTCGCCAAGGACGGCCGGACAGTCGGCTCCGCGCTCATCGGCCAGGTCTTCACGTCCGACCGCTATTTCCACGGCCGCCCATCCGCCGCCGGGGCGGGCTATGACGCCAGCGCCTCGTCCGGCTCCAATCTCGGGCCGCTGAGCCCGGTTCTGATCGACCGCGTAAGGGCCGACGCCGCCGCCCTGCGCGAGGCCGGCGTCGCCGGGCCCATTCCGGCCGATCTCGTCACCACCTCCGCGTCGGGGCTCGACCCGCACATCACGCCCGAGGCCGCCGCGCTTCAGATCGCCCGTGTGGCCAGCGCCCGCCATCTGTCCGAGGACACGGTGCGCGGCCTCGTCGCCGCCGCCACCGAGGGTCGCGATCTCGGCCTCCTGGGCGAACCGCGCGTCAACGTGCTGAAGCTCAACCTCGCCCTCGACGCCGCCTCATGAGGGGGAATCGGCTTTCCCCCCGTCTTCGGCGATAATGCGCCCTCCTATGGCCGACACGCTCGCCTCCGCATCGTCCCAGCCGTCCGCACCGCGCGGGCGGCTGAAGATTTTTCTCGGCGCCGCGCCGGGGGTCGGCAAGACCTACGAGATGCTGCTGACCGCGCGGGCGCGCAAAGCCGACGGCGTCGATGTCGTCGTCGGCGTCGTCGAAACCCACGGCCGCGCCGAGACCGCCGCCCTCGTCGATGGCCTTGAGGCGATCCCGCTGCGCGCCGTCGCGCATGGCGGCCAGTCGCTTTCCGAAATGGATCTCGACGCCATTCTCGCCCGCAGGCCCGCTTTGGTCCTCGTCGACGAGCTCGCCCACACCAACGCGCCCGGCAGCCGCCACCCCAAGCGCTATCTCGACGTGGAGGAGCTTCTCGCCGCAGGCATCGACGTCCTCACCACGCTCAACATCCAGCATGTCGAGAGCCTCAACGACGTCGTCGCCCGCATCACCCGCATCCGCGTGCGCGAGACCGTGCCCGACGCCGTGCTCGACGCCGCCGACGACATCGAGATCGTCGACGTGACGCCCGACGACCTCATCCGCCGCCTCCAGGACGGCAAGGTCTATGTGCCCGCTCAGGCCCGCCGCGCCCTCGACCGCTTCTTCACGCGCGGCAATCTCACAGCCCTGCGCGAACTGGCGCTGCGCCGCACCGCCGACCGGGTCGACACCGCGCTGGTCGATCACATGCGCACGCACGCCATCGACGGGCCCTGGCCCGCGGGCGACCGCCTCCTCGTCTGCATCGCGGCGGGCGCGAACGCCGAGCATCTCGTGCGCCAGACCCGCCGCATGGCCGACCGCCGCCGCGCGCCGTGGATCGCGCTTCATGTCGAACTCCCCGCCGACACCGCCCTGAGCGAGGCCGCCAAGGCCGAACTCGGCGAAGCCATGCGCCTCGCCGAACGCCTCGGCGGCGAGGCCGTCACCCTGCCCGGCGGCCATCTCGCCGACGACATCCTCGCGCTGGCCCGCGAGCGCAACGTCACCGACATCGTGATCGGCCGCCGCCGCCGCATCTGGTCCTTCGGCCGTCGTCTCTCCGACGCGCTCGCCGCCGAGGCCGGCCCCATCGCGGTCACGACGCTCGGCGGCGAGACCCCGTCCGCCGCCGCGCCGCGCGCCCGCGGGGCGCCGCCCGGCCTGCCCGCCTTCGCCGTCACCGCGCTCGCCGTCATCGCCGCGACCGGCCTCGGCCAGCTCATTCAGCCGGTCGTCGGGCTCGAGACCATCGATCTGGTCTATCTCGTCGCCGTGCTCGGCGTCGCAGCCGCCTTCGGCACCTGGCCGGCGCTGCTCGCCAGCCTCACCGCCTCGCTCGCCTACAACTTCTTCTTCCTGCCGCCGGTCCACACCTTCACGATCGCCGACCCGGCCAATATCGCGGCGTTCCTCGTCTTCCTGATCGTCGCGCTGGTGGTCAGCCAGCTCGCCGCCAGGGTGAGGGCGCAGGTCATCGCGGCCCGCGCCCGCGCCCGCACCACCGAGGCGCTCTACGGCTTCAGCCGCAAGCTCGCCGCCGCCGCCTCGCTCGACGATCTGCTCTGGGCGGTCGCCTTCCAGATCGCCTCGCTGCTGCGGCTCGAGGTCGTTCTGCTGATGCCCGAGAACGGCACGCTCGCGGTCCGCGCCGCCTACCCGCCCGACGACGATCTCGACGCGGCCGATCTCGGCGCGGCGCGCTGGGCGCTCGACCGCGGCCGCGAGGCGGGGCGCGGGGCCGATACGCTGCCCGGCGCGAGGCGGCTGTTCGTGCCGCTGGCGACGCCCAAAGGCGTCGTCGGCGTCGCCGGCCTCGCGCGCCCGGGCGAGGGACCGCTGCTCGCGCCCGAAGGCCGCCGCCTGCTCGACGCCCTGCTCGGCCAGGCCGCCATCGCCATCGAGCGCACCGCGCTCAGCCACGAGATGGAGGCCGCCCGCGTCGAAACCGAAACCGAGCGCCTGCGCTCCGCCCTTCTCGCCTCGCTCAGCCACGATCTGAAGACGCCGCTCGCCGCCATTCTCGGCGCCGCCACCACCATCCGCGAATACGGCTCGCTCATCGACGCCCGGGCGGGCGGCGATCTCATCGAGACCATCGAGACCGAGGCCGCGCGCATGTCGCGCTTCGTCTCCAACCTGCTCGATCTCTCGCGGCTGGAATCGGGCGCCATCCGCATCGACGCGTCGCCCGTCGATCTCGCCGACCAGGCCGCCAGCGCCGCCGCCCGCACCCGGCATCTCATCGGCGCGCGCACGCTCACCCTCGACGTTCCCGCAAGCCTGCCTATGGTGAGCGCCGATGCGCTGCTGCTGGAGCAGGTGCTGGTGAATCTCATCGAAAACGCCGCGCGCTACACCCCCGCCGACGCGGCCATCTCCATCGCCGCGCGCCGCAGCGAGGCGGGCGTCACGCTCGATGTCGGCGATAACGGCCCCGGCATCGCCGCCGCCGATCTGCCGCGCCTGTTCGAGCCCTATTTCCGCGCCGCCGACCGCGACCGTCGCAGCGCCGGGGCCGGGCTCGGCCTCGCCATCTGCCGCGGCTTCATGCGAGCCATGGGCGGCGCGATCGAGGCGCGCAATCGCGAGACCGGAACCGGCGCCATCTTCACGCTCACCTTCCCGGCCGCCCTCATCGTCGCGCCGCCGGCCGGCGCCGCCGCCGAGACAGCCCCCGAAGCAACCCCCGAGACGGCGGCATGAGCGCCGTCCCCATTCTCGTCATCGACGACGAGGCCCCGATCCGCCGGCTGCTCCGCACCGGGCTCGCGACGCAGGGCTTCGACGTCTTCGAAGCCGCCAGCGCCGCCGAAGGCCGCGCGCTCCTCGCCCGCGAAAAGCCCGATCTGGTGCTGCTCGATCTCGGCCTGCCCGACGCCGACGGTCTCGACCTCCTGCGCGCCATGCGCAGCGGCGGCGATCTCACCCCGGTCATCGTCCTCTCGGCGCGGGGCGAGGAGCGCGCCAAGATCGACGCGCTCGACATCGGCGCCGACGACTACGTCACCAAGCCCTTCGGCATGGGCGAGCTCGTCGCCCGTCTGCGCGCGGCGCTGCGGCACCGCGTTCAGGCCCAGGGCGGCGCGCCGGTCTTCGATCACGGCGGGCTTTACGTCGATCTCACCCGCCGCCTGGTGCGCGCCGACGGCAGGGAGGTGAAGCTCTCGCCGAAAGAGTTCGACATTCTCCGCCTGCTCGTCCTGCATGCCGGCAAGGTGCTGACCCACCGCATGATCATGCGCGAACTCTGGGGCGCGGGCGGCGATGTGCAGTATCTGCGCATCTATATCCGCCAGCTCCGCCAGAAGCTCGAACCAGCGCCCGAACAGCCCACCCGCATCCTCACCGAAACCGGCATCGGCTACCGCCTCGCCGCCGGCTAGGGCCATCGCCTCGTCCGCGCCCGCCGCCGCCCCATCAAGGCCGCCGCGATTGACACGCCTCCGGGCGGCGCGCACCGTCCGTCAACTAAACTGACAACAAAGACGGTCGTCATGCGGCCGCATGCAGGAGGACGCGAAAATGGCCGACACGCTCGAAAGCATCGCCGCGACGGCGGCGCGGTTCTTCGACGCCGTGGAGAACGGAGACCCCGACACGCTGGCGGCGATCTACGATCCGGCCGTCGAGATCTGGCACAACACCGACCGTCTCACCATCACGCGCGAGGAGAACCTCGTCGTTCTGCGCGCCTTCATCGAACGCGCGCCGCGCCGGCGCTATACCGACCGCCGCCTCGTCGCCTTTCCGGGCGGCTTCGTGCAGCAGCATCTGCTCATCGCCGAATTCGCCAACGGCAAGGTGCTCGAACTGCCCGCCTGCATCGTCTGCGCGGTCAGCGGCGGGCGCATCACGCGCCTCGACGAATATTTCGACAGCAAGCCGCTCGAACGGCTCGCCGGATAAGGGGCCCGGCGGCGCCTCAGTCTTCGGCGGGCTTGCGCCCGGTATCCAGAAAGTCCGTCGCCGCGAAATCGGTCGGCGCCGCGATCTCCACGATCGGATCGTCGCGGTCGTCGAACTCCAGGCGCAGCGCCCGCGTCATCACCGCATGCATGTCGTACATGCAGGTGATGTAGGTGAACTCCAGGATCTCCTCATCCGACAGGAACGTCTTGAGCTTGGCGAACAGGGCGTCCGGCACGCGGCCGTTCTGCGTGGTCAGGCAGTCGGTATAGGCCAGGACCGTGCGCTCCTTCTCGTCGAAGCAGGTCGCGACCTGCCAGTGCGGCACGGCGGCGATCTTCTCTTCCGGCACGTTGAGGCCGCGCAGCGACTTGCAGTGCTGCGAGAATACGAACTGGCTGCCCTTCACGAATCCGGCGCGCGTCTGGCCCAGCTCGCGCAGCACCGGATCGATCTTGCGGTTGGGGCTGCGATAGAAGGCGAAGCCCTTGCACGCATGCTCAAGGCATTCCGGCACAAGCGCGAACACGGTCCACCAGTCGCCGGGCGTGCCGGTCGCCGTGCCGGGCTCGGCGACCGGATCGCGATCGCCGAACAGCAGGTCGTACATGCGCAGCACGGTCTTGTCCGTCGCCTCGGCGCGCGGCACCTGCCTCAGACGGATGGTCATGGCTCAGGCCTCTGCCGGTTCGACGGCGCGGGCCGGCGTGTGCCGCACATCTTCGGGGCCGAAGACTTTCGTCGTGGCCGCCAGCTCCATCATGATGCCGTTGGGATCGGTGAAATAGACCGAGCGCACGAAGACGCCGGGATGCATCTTCGCCGAGACGCCGCCGTCGCTGTCGTCGTGATTGATGACCACCGGCAGCACCTTCACGCCGGCCGCCTCCAGCTTGGCGCGATATTCGTCCAGCTTGTCCTCGGGCACCGAGAACGCGACATGGTTCATCGATCCGACCGCCGATTTGGAATCGGCGGGGAAGTCGCGCACCGATGCGACGCCCGGGGCCGCCTTGGGCGCATCGGCCCACCAGAAGAACGCCAGCAGATTGTCGCCGCCGCAATCGAAGAAGAAATGCTGTCCGCCCGACGGCAGGGCCACGGTCTTCACCAGCGGCATGTTCAGCACGCCGGTATAGAACTTCACCGTCTCTTCCATGTCGCGGCAAACCAGCGCGAGGTGATTGATCCCTGTGGTCCGCATGGCGTTCTCCTCCCCACCCACTTTATCGGGTCGTGTTCGGCGCAACCTATCGGGTGCGCGCAATTCGTCAACTTAATTGATGAAATCCGAATGGACGCCCGGCGCGCTGGCGGCTTTCGCCGCATGCCGTTCGGCCTTAGGCTGCACGCTCCCTCGTATTCGCTGCGGACCGTATGCAAGAGACCCGCTTTCTGATCGTCCCCCTGCTTCAGGGCTTTTTCTGGTTTGACGACGGCCTTCAGGCGCTCCTGCAGAAAAAGGGATGGGGCCACGTCACCCGTCCGCAATCCATGGTGATGATCAATATTCTCAGCGGCACGGTGCGCCCGTCCGACATCGCCCGCAACCTGGGCATTTCGCGCCAGGCGATCCACTCGACGATCAACCAGATGGTCGAGATGGGCATGCTTGAAATGCGCGACGATCCCGAAGACGGCCGCTCCAAGGTGGCGGCCTTGTCGGGCATGGGCGAGGAAATGCGCATGGACGCGAACGCCGCCGTCGAGGCCCTCTCTGACGAGCTCGCGCGCCGCATCGGCAAGGCCAATATCGCCGCGCTCCACAAGGCCTTCGCCGCCGACTGGGGCGCCCCGCCGCTCACCCCGGAAGAGCTCGGCATCGCCGAACCGGCCGCGCCCGCCGGCAAGGCCAAAGCGAACGCGAAGGCGAAGCGGCGCTGACGCCGCGCGCCGGGTGCGACAAAATATCTGTCATATAGATTTACAAAATTGCCGCCGTAGATCGTCATCTAGGTTGACAATAATTCTCCCTCCCGCATTCTCGCGGCAATAACCGGACAAAGCGCCGGACATAAAAATCCATGGGAGGAGATTTAATGCGGTCACGTACGCGCACGCGCACACTCATGTCTTCGGCGGCCCTGTTGTGCCTGTCGGGACTGGCTTTCGCTCAGGCCCCCGCGCCGGCAGGCGACACCGACGATGCCGGCGAGGAAGTCGTCGTCACCGCGCAGAAGCGCGAACAGCGCCTGCAGGACGTCCCGCTTTCGGTGACCGCCTTCACCGCGAAGACGCTGGAAAACCAGGCGACGCAGAGCCTCACCGATCTCAACGCCAAATCGCCGAACGTCGTTCTCGCGCCGGTCGGCGCCTATCCTTACGCCAGCGCCTTCTACATGCGCGGCCTTGGCTTCGCCGACGTGGAATCCTCGTTCGAGCCTTCGGTCGGCGTCGAAATGAACGGCGTCTATCTGGCGCGCAACTCCGGCGCGCTGCAGGATTTCTTCGACATCGCCTCGGTCGAGGTTCTGCGCGGGCCCCAGGGCACGCTCTACGGCCGCAACACGATCGGCGGCGTGGTCGCGGTGCGCACCAAGCGCCCCGACGGATCGTTCGGCGGCGAGGCGATGGGCACGATCGGCGATCATGGCCGGCGCGAGGCGCGGTTCGCGATGAACTTCCCGATCAGCGCCGATCTCGCCGGCCGCGTCTCGCTGCTCTACAAGACCTATGACGGCTATACGTGGAACGCGACGCGCGGCGTCAAGGAAGGCGACAGCGAAACGCTCGCCGGCCGCCTCACCCTCGCCTACACGCCTTCCGAGAATTTCGACGCGACGCTGATTCTCGACATCAATCAGGAGCGCGGCTCGGGCGCCTCGTTCCGCAACGCCTCGCTTCCCGGACAGGTCTACGCCAATCCCGGCTTCGCGACGACCGGCGGCGATCCGCGCATCGTCTATGGCGGCGCGCCGATTTTCGCCGACCTCGACACCTGGGGCGCCGCGCTGGAGATGAACTGGAACCTCGGCGCCGGCACGCTCACCTCGATCACCGGCTATCGCGAGTTCAAGGATCGCGTCTTCTCCGACTATGACGCCAGCGCGCTCACCTTCTTCCAGGCGCTGCGCGACCAGACGCACTGGCAGTTCAGCCAGGAGCTGCGCCTCGCCTCCAACGGCGACGGGCCGCTCAACTACGTCGTCGGCGCGTTCCTGCTCGATCAGAACTACGACATCTCGAACGCCCAGTCGGGCCTCATCTATGGCGGCGGCACGCTGGTCCAGCTCGCCAGCCAGGACAACACGGCCTACGCCATCTTCGGCCAGCTCGATTACAACGTGACCGAAAAGCTCATCCTCACGGCGGGCGGGCGCTACAGCTTCGAAAAGAAGACGTTCACCAACGATCCGCTCGGCGCGGTCGGCCCCTCCACCTTCGAGAAGAGCTGGGACGATTTCTCGCCCAAGCTCGGCGTCTCCTACGCCTTCAACGACGACATTCTGCTCTACGCCCAGTGGCAGCAGGGTTTCCGCAGCGGCGGCTATAACGGCCGCGCGGCGACGCCCACCTCCGTCGGCCCCTATGATGCGGAGAATGTCGACGCCTACGAAGCCGGCCTCAAGATGACGCTGGACGAGGGCAGGCTGCGGCTCAATCTCGCGGCCTTCTCCAACACCTATTCCGACATGCAGACCGGCGTGCAGGGCCTCACCAGCGGCGGCCTCTACGAAACCATCATCGTCAACGCCGCGTCGGCCAGCATCAAGGGCTTCGAGGTCGAGGCGAACTGGGCGGTCGGGGGCGGCTTCACGCTCAACGCGTCGGTCGGCTATCTCGACGCCGGGTTCGACGACTTCTTCGCCGATCTCACCAGCGACGGCGTAAGCAACCCGACCGACAATTCCGACCTGCCGATGCCCTATGCGCCCAAATGGTCCGGCTCGCTCGGCCTGACCTACGCGCACGATTTCGAGTTCGGGCGCCTCACCTTCAACACCAATGTCGTCTACATGGACGACATGTACACTGCGGGCGGCACCATCAACCGCGTGTCGGACGTGCAGGTGCGCGAGGAGAACACGCTGCTCGACGCCACGCTGGCTCTCGACGCGCCGGACGATACCTGGCGCATTGCGCTCTGGGGCAAGAACCTCACCGACGAACTGGTCATCAACAACACGTTCAATATCGGCCCGCTCGGCAATCTGCGCATCTATGCGCCGCCGCGCACCTGGGGGCTCGATCTCACCGTCCGCTTCTGAAACGGCCGGCGCAGATAACGAAAGGGGCCGCGCTCACAAGGCGCGGCCTTTTTCATGCGCCCCTGGGAAAGCCGCCCGCCCGGCTCAGCATCGCCGGCACTTCGGCGATCTTCAGCTTCTGCGCCAGCCAGGGCGCGATCGCCGTCAGTTTCTCAAGGTCGAACCCGGTTTCCACGCCGCTGCGCTCCAGCGCATAGACCAGGTCTTCCGTCCCGATATTGCCCGTCGCGCGCGGCGCGAACGGGCACCCGCCGATCCCGCCGGTGCTCGCGTCCAGCCGCGTCACGCCGCACTCGAAGGCCTTCAGCGCATTCGCGATGCCGGTATTGCGCGTATTGTGGAAATGCGCCCGCAGCGTCACGCCCGGCGCCGCCGCCGCCACCGCCCGGAACACCCGTTCCACCTGCGCCGGCACCGCCACCCCGATCGTATCGGCCAGGGCGATTTCCTTCGGCTGCGCCGCCGCCAGCCGCCGCGCCATCTCCGTCACATGCGCCACCGGCACCTCGCCCTCAAACGGGCACCCGAAGGCCGTCGCGATCGTCACCTGCGCCGGCACCCCGGCGTCACGCGCCATCTCGATCGCCGACACCGCCATTTCGACGGACGCGTCACGCGTCTGCTTCTGGTTTTTGACACCGAAAACATCGCTCGCCACCGCCACCAGACCGATCTCGTCGACACCGCTGGCGAGGGCCCGTTCGACACCGCGCAGATTGAGCACCAGACCCACCCGCGTCACCCCCGGACGGGCCGGAATCCCGGCGATCACGGCCTCCGCATCGGCCATCTGCGGCACGCGTGCCGGATTGACGAAACTGGCGATTTCCAGCCGTTTCGCGCCCGCCGCGATCAGCCGCTCGATGAAGTCGATCTTGTCCGCCGTGCTCAGCGTTTCCGCCTGATTCTGCAAACCGTCACGCGGCCCGACCTCGACGATCTCGACGCTCACGGCCGCACCCCGATGACGCCGGCCCCGGCCAACCGCCCGATCTCGGCCTCATCCAGCCCCACGAAATCGCGCAAAACCGCCGCCGTATCCCGCCCCACCGCCGGCGGCGGCGTAAAGCTGTCCTCATAGGTCACCGACAACTTCACCGGATTCCCCGGCTGCTCCACCTGCCCCCCGCTATCCAGCGGCACCCGCACCCGCATCTGCCGCGCCAGTGCCTGCGGGTCCGCAAAGGCATGGCTCAGTTCATTCACAGGCGCCGCCGGCACCTTCGCCTTGGCCAAAACCTCCAACCAGTGCTCGCAGCTTTCCTTTTCGAAGGCCGCCTGCACGCGCTCCACGATGAACGCCTTGTTGGCGAACCGACCGCGCTGGTCGGCGAACAACGGATTGTTCAGCGCCTCATCGCCCAGAAGCGCCACAAGATTGGCCCAACCGCTGTCGGCAATCACCGCGACGATCAGATGCCGCGTTGTCGTCCGGAACGTGTCGTAAGGCACGTGCACAAAATGCCCGTTACCGCTGCGCCCCGGCGAGATGCCCGACATCAGATACATCGTGCCCATATAGTTGAGCAGCGAGAGCTGGGCGTCGAACATCGAGATATCGATATGCTGCCCGCGCCCTGTCGTATGCCGCGCCTCGACCGCCGCGAGGATGCCGATCGTCCCGAACATGCCGCCAGCCAGATCGCCGATGGGAATTCCGGCGCGCAGCGGCTCGCCGTCTGCGTGGCCGGTCAGCGACATGCCGCCGCCCATGCCCTGCGCCACCAGATCGAAGGCCGGCCGGTTCGGCAGCGGCCCCGTCTCGCCGAATCCAGAAATCGCGCAGGTGATGATGCGCGGATTGATCGCCGACAGCCGCGCATAGTCGATCTTCAGCCGCTCAGTGACGCCGGCGCCGAAATTGCTGACCACGATGTCGGCCTTTTCCACCAGCCGATAGAACAGCTTCAATCCGTCTTCGGACTTCAGGTCGATCGCGACGCTCTGCTTGTTTCTGTTGAGGGTGAGGAAATACGCCCCCATTCCGTCGCGCGAAAACTCCGGCGCGTTCTCCAGCAGACGGCGCGTGCCCTCGCCCTTGCCGGGAGGCTCGACCTTGATCGTTCTTGCGCCGAGATCCGCCAGCAACAACGTGCCATACGGCCCCGACAACATGTGCGTCAGATCCAGCACGACAAGACTTTCCAGCGCCTTCACGCGTCCCGCTCCCGTTCTTTCGCAGATCATAGCGGAGAGCCGCCCGCCAACTCAACATTGTCAATTAAGTTGATGATATCGTTTCGGGTGCCTGCGCCGGAAATGTTGCCAGCAGGGCGAAGGACGACGCGAGTTCGGTACCCAGAACATCAAGCTCGCCGCAACGCACCCATACATGGGCCGACAACGGCTTGTCCTGCGTCGCCGGAGCGACGCCATAGAACATGGTCGAATCGACGCCGCGGCGCCGGAGCATAAGCTGCGCCGTAAGCCCTTGCTCGATGCACATGGCGCGCAACGGACTGCGTTTGGCCGCCGCCATGACCGCCCATCTGACCTGACGGATGATTTCGTCGCGGTCGGCCGTGCTTGCAACGGTGCGCCGCAGCTTCCTCGAAGCGAGGCGGCCGACATGGCGAAACGGAATGACGCGGATAGCCGGCGCAGCCATCACGACGAGCAGCATCGACTCGATCAGGAGCCTCGCTTCGCGCCATGACAGGCTTCGCCAGGATCTCGCCATGACGCGCTAACGCCTCTCCAGCCAGAACCAGGTGCTTTGACCGTCATGTCGACCGCCGGCCTCGATGGCTTGACCGGGCACGGTGTCGATCGGCGTCACCCCATGGAATTCCAGACCGAAGGCATGCGCCGTCTCGTCGAGCGTGTCGTAGACGATCCCATGGCCAAGATGGAACCGGACCCACTGGATAAGCCCGTCGACCTGACCGCCTGATGCAGTCAGCGATACGGCGCCCCGCTCCGGCGGGTAGGAGCCCGACTGAAAGTCGAAGTCGAAGATGGTCCGGCTCTCGCTCCGCAGCGCCACGCTCGGCTGCTGTTTGGTATAGCCGCTGGGTGCGAAGCGATTGAACGCCGAGAGATCGAACCCGTCGACGATCATCATCTGGCGGTTTTCCGGCTTCAGGTCGTGCGCCAGCGCGAGCATGATCTCCGCGCGCGACGGGATGAAAGGCGCGGCCGGCACAGCCAGACGGCGCTTCGCATCGTCGACGGCCTTGGTCGCACCCTGGGCGATGAGATTGTTGGCGAGATTATCCCAAATCACCACATCCGCCGGACCTTGCATGTCGACGCCGAGCTGCAGATCGGTCGAAAGCTTGGCGACCACCTTGACCCGGTCCGAAAGTCCGTTCGCCGCCACGGTGTCGCGCACGGCGTCTGCAATCGCCGGATTCTGCTCGCAGGCGATGACTTCATCCGCGCCGCAGCGCGCCGCAAGCATCGCGAACAGCCCTGTGCCGGCGCCGATATCGAGAACGCGGCCGCCTTTCACAAGCGCCGCCTTGAGCGCGCGTTCGTAGAGCGCGTGCCGGTTCACGTCCTGCACCATCGTGAAATACCAGGAACCGATCCCGTGGCCGATCACGCTCCTGGCGAGCGCGGCAAGTTCTGGATCGTGCGGCGAGGCCGCCAGCACCCGCTCGCAGACCTCGCGCGCCTCCCGCTCCCGCCCTTTGGCCAGCAGGAATGTGCGCGCGAAGTTCAGGAGCGCAACGGGATTGCCCTCCAGCCTCGACAGCAGCAGATCGGTCGTGTCGTCAGACGTCATAAGGGCCCGGCTTCAATGGTTGCTGCCTGTGACTTTTCGAATGAACTGAGCCGCTGAAACGGCATCGAGAAATGCGTATCGGTATTCTGCCATGACCTCGTCCGACACGTCCTGCGCCGGCCAGTCTTCGATGAGCTTGCGCAGTCTCGGCACGTCGAACAGCTCATTGGTCAGGCTCATCGCCTCGATCCGGTCGACTTCGGCGCTCAGACGAGGCTTGATCTGGGTCAGGAGGTCGAGCCAGTCGGCGCCCTGATAGCCGCGGCGCGTTTCCGACAGCACAGCCGCCGGCACCCTGTCGGCCAGCACATGCCTGATGAGCGCCCGTGGTTCGCCATCAAAGCTGTAGTGTTCGCTGGGAATGCGCAGGGTGAACTCGACAAGCCGCCTGTCTGCGGTCGGGTCGCGGTAATCGATGCCCCAGCGCGAGAGCATCCCCTTCCTGTAAGCGCCATTGTCGCCGGAAAGCAGGCATAGCCGCGCATCCACGCCCCTCTTGGGCGTGTAATGAGTCTGCTCGGTATGGCGGCGGCCGAGGATATCGGTGACGCCGTTGTCCGCACGCAGCCATTGCCGGCGCAGCGCCGAATAGCGCGCGGCGTCGATGGGCAGCCGCCCGGCCGCGCGCCGCCCTTTCCGCCAGAGCTTGAGGGGCAGCCAGGGCGCCACCGAGTTCCAGACGGCGCCGCGCCACCGTGTCTTGCCGCGGCGGCGCTGCGCGTTCGCCGCCCTGAACCAGGCGATCACACGCCCCTGCGCCAGCAGCTCTGGCAGAACGGCCATGCCGTGGTAGCTGATCGTCGCATTGCCCGCATCGCCGGTGAGGATCACGCCCAGGCCGCGCGCCTTGGCCTCCGCAGCGACCGCTTCTTCCGCGAGCAGCGGAAACGGATTGCGCAGCGGTTCGCCGAAGGCGATCGCATAGCGCTCGGAAGCGGCGATCGCATCGCCCGATGCGCTCACCAGCACATGATCCATATTGTCATGCATGGCGGCGGTCATCGCAGCCGCCGGTCCCTCGTCGCAGATGACATCGGGAGAAAGCGCCGGATCGTATTTCCCACGGGGCACCACGGTCAGGGCGACCACGCGCCTGCCCGTCTTCGACAGCGCGATGGCCGCCGTGCTGGCGACGGCCGAACTGTCGAAGCCCGCGCTCAGATGGGCGCCGACTCCCCGCTCGGCGCCCCGCAGGGCCGCCTCCACTGCATTGCCGAGGCGCTCGCGCAATTCCACAACAAGGGAGGCGTGGCTTCGAGGCGGCAACGGCGTCAGGTCCGGCTGCCAATAGCGCACGGCCTGCGCGCGCCCGTCGCTCAGCCTCACGATATGCCCGGGCGGAACGCGCCTGACATCGCTGTAGGGCGACGCGCCGGCGTCATCGGCAAGCGTCAACAGCCGCAGCAGATCATCCCTGTCGAGTGCTCGGGACGCTTCACCAAGGGCGACCAGACCCTCGGGCATCGAGGCGAACGCCGCGCGGTCCGGCGAGACGGAATAATATAGCGGACGCTCCCCGAGCGGATCGCGGGCCAGCAGAAGGTGCTGCTCGACCGCGTCCCATATCGCGATTGCGAACGGACCGTAGATGCGCGCGATCGCGTCTTCGCCCCAACGCTCGACAGCCGCCGCGACGACGGCGAGATCGCTCATGCGCGGAGCCGCTGCGCCCAGTCCGATGTCGGCGATGAAGCTGTCGCGTTCGGTCAGACGCACATCGCCGACGATCAGGTACCGGCCACCGCCGCACCGATAGGGCTGCGCGTCGAACGCGTCCTCGGGAACGAGAGTGGTCAGGCGACAGCCCATCGATGCGCCGCCAAGGCTCGCCTGCCGCGGCTCCGCCAGTCCATAGGCCGTCAGGGCGACCAGCATGTCCGCGGTGTCTCGCGCGGTGCACGCGGCGTCCTGACGATAGCTGCCGCAGATCGCCGTCACGCCTGGCCGCCCTGCGCTGGCTCGCTCAAACGCGCTTCCCCTGCCCGTCCTCTAGCCGGCGACCAGAAGCAGGCCTTCTCTGCTCAGGTCTTCGAGCAATGCCTGTGTCTGGGCTTGGCACTCCGGCAGGCTGACCTCGTATTCGCTCACCAGCTGCGCGCAGATCTCACCGACGGTGAGAGGCGCGGCGAGCAAATCCCAGATTCGGGTGCCGACGGCGTTCAGGCCGTAGCAAACGCCCTTGTTCACATCGAGCGCGACGGTCTGCCCGTCGACCTGGGCGGAAATCGCCGCGCCAGAGCGCCCGACACGGGATGACAGGGTCAGGACCATGAATGACTGTTACCTTGCACAACAAAGAAAAGGCGTCGCCGAACCATGTCAGCGACGCCAAACGATGCGACCGATCTGACGTTCAGGACGTCATCATGCCGTTATCGCCGGTTCCGCCGCCGATCATCTCGACGGCCATGCCGGGACCGGCTTCGGCCCGGACGGCGTCCATGCGCACAAGAACCGGACGCTCCCAAACGGCGCGCGGGGCGCGATCTTCAAGGACTTTTTCCACGATCCCTCCAACAAAAACCCAAACCTCCGACATCAGAGGCCAGCCAATGGCAAGACCGTCATGTAGAGTTCCAGCGAGTCCGGAGTCTACGGACACTGCGTGATAAATTTACCTTAAAACTGAAAAAAGTGTGCGCCGCAGCATCACGGCTGTTCGGTCATGGCGTCCATGTGCCTCACCAGCGCGGCAGCAGAAGCCTCAAAGTGCTCAAATCCGGCGGGCCTTGAAAAGGCAAAGACTGGGACCTGCTGCGCCAATCGGGCGGCGGTCTCGAAGTAAACCCGCGACTCTCCGGCCATATCCGCAAATTGACGGCGATAGATATTCTGCACGATGACCGCCACGGCTTGCGCACCTTCCAGCCGCTCGATGGCCGTTTCGCCGTTTTCCGCCAACCGCAACCAGTAGATCGCCCCGACGCAAAAGGAGCCCGAGGCAAGTTGACTTAGCGGTATCTCGAACTTGTCATCCATCCAGCTGACAGGCCTCAGCCCGTCCGATGTCTGCCCGAACGCGTGCAGCGCGTCGCGCCACAGCTTCATCCTGGGGATGCCCGCGTGAGCCTTCAAACCCTGCGTGGTTTGCTCGATGGCCAACAGATCGTCGGTGAGCAGCGGCAGACCGGCCCGCGAGAAATAGGCGGCGAGGGTCGACTTGCCGGCCCCGGAATCGCCGCACACGGCGAAGGCGGCGTTGCCGCGGACAACGCAATTGGCGTGCAGTGGAAGCAGCCGGCGCTGGTAAAGAAGAACTGCGACGCAGGTGCCGAGCAGATAGGCTTCGGTCTGGTCCGCCGTCGCGCCCGGCCACGGCCGCACCTCCATCACCGATCCGGCGGCGATGCGGAAAACACCTGATTCCGGAATCTCCAGAACCGCCGCATCAGCGGAGATCTCGACGAACATTTCATCGATCGCGACGGGCCCGCGCGGTGAGGGCACATCGCCCAGGCAGATATCGACGTCCCAGCGCTCGCTCACCGGAAGACGCCGGGGCTCCAGCGCGTGAACAGGAAACGCAGACCGAAAAACCAGCCCGAAGGCGGCATAGAAAAATTGCGTCATCGGGTCAGTCCGCTCGACCCGAAAGGGCTTGGGCCATCAGATAGAGCCCTCCAGGTCGGACTTGCTGATCGCCACCAGCTGCTCGCGAAGCGACGCGTAGCTTCCGCGCCGCACGATCCGCCCCTCGCCAAGGATGCAGATCTCGTCACAGAATCGCAGACTTTCGGCGCGATGCGCGATCAGAATGATCGTCAGCTCAGGGCGCAGCGCGTTGAGCCGCTCGAGAATTTTGCTCTCGCGCCCAACATCGATCGCATTCGTCGCTTCGTCCAGGATCAGCAGGCGCGGGCGTCGGATCAGGGCGCGGGCGAGCGCGATCATCTGCCGCTCTCCGCCCGAGACCAAAGCGCCTCGCTCGCCGACGACCGTCTCCAGACCGTTCGGCAGACGATTCACGACCTCACCCGCGCCCGAAACCTCCAGCGCCTCCGCGATCTCGCGCGCGCTCGCCCCCGGATGCGACCAGAGCAGGTTCTCCTTTACCGTGTCGTTCAGCAGAAAGGCGTCCTGCGCGACATAGCTCAGATGATCGCGCCAGGCGGGGCGTTCCGTCAGGTTGACCTCCGCGCCGCCGACAAGGATGCGGCCCGATTGCGGGGCGTGGAGGCCGACGATCAGATCCGCCAGTGTGGTTTTGCCGCCGCCGGAAGCGCCGGCCAGCCCGATGAAGCCACCCTTCGCAATGGAAAGGCTGACGTCGGCAATGCCGGCCTGGCGGCTCTCCGGCGTGTCCGAACCCGGGTGGATATAGTGAACCTGCTCAAGGCGGATATCCTGAAACGCCAGAGGCGAGGGATCTGCCGCGATGGTGCGCGTCTGAAGTTCGGCCACAAGGCCGTCCAGCGTGCGCACGGCAGGCAACGTCCGCACAAGATTCAGCAGATGAGAGTGAAGCTGCAGGGCGGGTCCGCTCAGGCGGGAAATGATCACGATGAATGTCAGCAGCACCGCCGCCGGCACCTTGGCATAGGCGACCCCGAAGGTTGCGATGGCCGCGACGGTCAGTGTGCCCAAAACCGTCAGGACGAAGCGGACCCTGTTCTGCTCGGCGACGAACCCGATCTCCGCCACCAGCATCCTGTCCAGTGAACGGCCGAATTGAGAGACGAACGAGGTCTGCAGATTCTGGCTCATGGCGAGTTTCATGGCGCCGAGGAACTGCGTCACATCGTTGAGCAGCGACAGATGGGCGTCGTTGGTGAACTCGCCCAACCGTCGCGCCCGTTGCAGCAGGCCACGGGCGATCAGCGCGCTCACCCCCAGCAGGACGAAAGCCAGCAGCGACAGCGCCGCATCGAGATAGAGCGAGATCGCGGCATAAACGGCGATGGCCATGACGGCGACGCAGGACTCCACCAGGCCGACCGCAGCCTGCCCCACGCGATAGATCTCGGTCCCCAGCAGATGGAGAATGCGGGAATGGCGCACGCCGGCGATGCTGCCCCAACCCGCCCTGCCGAGAAGACCGATCACCGTCTTCTGTCGATCGATCAGATAGGAGGACTCGATCTCGGCGAGGAGGATTTGCCGCGATGCCAGCAAAGCGCCCCGCGCAATCATGGCCACGACGAATAATCCGACGATTCCGGCGAGCATGCCGCCGGCCGTCGTCAATCCGACAAGCTCGAAACCTTCGCTGACGGCTCGCGTAAGACGGCTTGGCGTTGCCGTCTCCCCGGAAATTTCCAGCAGCGGAACGAGAAGGATCAGCCCCAGTCCCTCGCTGAGGGTCGCAAGAACGACGAGCAGCACCGCACGCGCCGCCCTGCCCCGCGCAAAGCCGGCGAAGCTGCGAGCGAAGGCGAATATCTCAGCCAGAAGTTGGCCGGTCGGCGACCTAGCGCGCAAGAAGCGACCCTGATTGCGGTGCGCCGGCGCATCCATGCAGGACACGCGCGGCGCTCTTGGAGGCGGATGGCGACATCGGGCTGCGTTTACCTTGCTCGGCCATGCGAGATGCGCCGCGAGCGAAATGGTGATCAGCCGCTCGCAGGCTGTCAACTTATCGGGTCAGCCAAACGGCAAAGAGGCCCGGGCGAAGCCGCCCGGACCTGAAACGGCCGAGCCCGCTCAGAAGGCGGCGCCTTGCTTGATCCCGCAGGCCTTGAAGACCATGGCGGCCGGACAGAACCCGGTCACGGCCGCCTGCATCATGTTCACCCCGGCGAAGGCCGAGAGAAGGAGAAACCCGGGGTGGACGAAATATCCCAGCGCAAGGCCCAGCAGCACGACAAAGCCGGCAAACATCAAAACGGCGCGATCCAGCGTCATGGCGATTTCTCCGATCTCCGAGGGTGACGACCACGTCCACCCGCAGCGCCAATAACCACACACTTGATATATATGCAATAGTGCGCATATATGCATATAGAAAGGCCGTCAGATGGATATCGATCCAAACCGCATGAGGCAGGCTGCGGGCGAAGCCAGCGCGCTGCTGTCGAAACTCTCCAATCCCAAGCGATTGATGATTCTCTGCCGCCTGGTCGATGGCGAGGCCAGCGTCGGAGAACTCGCAGAGTTCTCCGGGTCGGCCCAGACGGCCGTTTCGCAGCAGCTCGCGATCCTTCGCAATGCCGGCCTCGTGTCGACGCGGCGCGACGGCCAGACCATCTACTACAGCCTGTCGAGCGCCTCCGCGCGCATGATCATGGAGGCGGCCTACAACGCGTTCTGCGCCCCCGCCTCCGGGAAAAAGGCCGGCAAGTCAGGAGTGAAAAAATGACGATCGTTCGGAATTTAACGCCAGCTCAGGTTTCGATGGCGCTGGGAAAGGGCACCTGTGACCTCATCGACGTGCGCGAGCCCGACGAGTTCGCGGCGGCGCGCATTCCCGGCGCCGTATCGATGCCTCTGTCCTCGTTCAGCGTGGCGGATATCCCACAGGAAACCGGCCGGCTGACGGTCATCTCGTGCGCGGCCGGTGGACGGTCCATGCGCGCTGCGGAGCAGTGCGCGCGCGCCGGCCTCACCGTTTTCAATCTTACGGGCGGGCTGTCGGCCTGGGCGGACGCCGGACTGCGTGTGGAAAGGGAACGCTAGGATGTTGCGCGTCGCATGGCTCACGGCGATTCTTTTTGTCGCGCCGGCTTTCGCCGAAGACTTGGTCGTCGCGGAAACCGCGCTGCGCGACCCCAAGCCGGTCTTCGCAACCATCGAAAGCCGCAACGTCGTCCCCGCCCGTGCCCGTATCGGCGGAACGGTGGCCGAGCTGTCTGTGAGGGAAGGCGATCTTGTGACGGCCGGGCAGGAAATCGCCTCGGTGGGCGACGACAAGCTGGCGAGCCAGCTGGTCGCGCTGAAGGCGGAAGCCGACAAGACCGCGGCAGATCTGGCGCGCGCCCGCGACCTTGCGGCGCGCGGCGTCATCGCCAAGGCGCAGCTCGACGCCGCAGCAGCGGCGGCCTCGGTCGCTCAAAGCCGTCTCGAGGCCCAGCGCCAGCTTCTTGCCGAAGGTCAGGTTTTCGCGCCGCGCGCCGGCCGCGTCCTCCGCGTCCCCACGACGACCGGCGCGGTGGTGATGCCAGGCGAGGCGATCGCCGTGATCGCCGATGAAACCTATGTCCTTCGCGTTCGCCTGCCGGAAAGACACGCGCGCTTTCTGAAAGCCGGTGACGACATCCAGATCGACAACGGTGACGGTGCCCGGAAATCCGGCAAGATCACGCTGGTCTATCCGCAGATCGAGGACGGCCGCGTCGTCGCAGACGCCGCCGTCGAGGGGCTCGAGCAGTACTTCGTCGGAGAGCGCGTTCGAGTCTTGGTCGCGTCGGAGCCGCGCCCGGCCATTGTCGTCCCATCGGTCTATGTGCTGACCCGGTTCGGCGCCGACTATGTCCGGCTGAAGGCGTCCGATGGCAGCGTCGTGGATGCGCCGGTCCAGATCGGCCAGCCCCTCATGCTGGAGACCGGCGCCGCCGCAATCGAGATCCTCAGCGGGCTGCGCCCCGGCGACACGCTGGTGCAGCCGTGAAACTGGGCCTGTCCGGCAGCCTGACGCGCGCCACCATCGCCTCGCCGCTAACGCCGCTTTTGCTGCTGGCGGCCTTGGCCGTCGGGCTTCTGGCGCTGTTCGTGATCCCGCGCGAGGAAGAGCCGCAGATCAGCGTCCCGATGATCGACATCCAGGTCCGCGCCGACGGCCTGAAGGCGCAGGACGCGGTAGAGCTTGTCACCAAGCCGCTGGAGGCCATCGTCAAGGGCATCGACGGCGTCGAACACGTCTACAGCCAGACCAACGATGGCGGGGCGGTGGTGACGGCGCGCTTCAAGGTCGGCACCGACCCCGACAACGCCATCCTGCGCGTTCAGGAGAAGGTCCGCGCCAATTACGACAAGATCCCGGTCGGCATACCCGAGCCGCTGATCGTCGGCCGCGGCATCAACGACGTCCCCATCTTCGTGGTGACCCTCTCCGCCAGGCCCGGCGCCTCCGGGCGCTGGCCGGAGAACGAGCTTTTCAAGGTGGCCGACGAACTGCGCTACGAGCTCACCAAGGTCGAGAATGTCGGCATCAGTTTCATGGTGGGCGGCCGGCCCGACCAGATCCAGGTTCTGCCCGACCCCGCCAAGCTGTCCCTCTATGGCGTGACGCTGCAGCAGCTGACCGCCAAGGTCCGTGAAGCGAACACAGCCTTCGCGGCAGGCCGCCTGCGCCAGACCGGCTCCGCGATGGACGCCGAGATCGGCCAGACGATGAACGGCATGCCGGACATCGGCCAGCTCCTGCTCACCACGCGCGACGGCCGGGCGGTCTATGTCCAGGATGTCGCGAATGTCGTGATCGGGCCCAAGCCCCAGGACTCCCGCGTCTGGACGCTGACGCCGGGCGAGGGTCGCGTCTGGACCGAAGCCCCTGCCATCAGCCTCGCATTCGCCAAGCGCCCCGGCGCCAATGCGGTGAACATCTCCGCCGCGCTCGAGGCCAGGCTGCACAGCCTGGAAGGCGGCCTGATACCGCCCGATCTCGCCGTCGAAATCACGCGCAATTACGGCGAAACGGCCAACGAGAAAGCGAACGAGCTGCTCTTTCACCTCGGCCTCGCGACGATCTCGATCGTTCTGTTGATCGCCTTCGCCATCGGCTATCGCGAGGCCGTGGTCACCTTCGTCGTGATCCCCACGACCATCCTGCTGACGCTCTTCGCAGCCAATCTGATGGGCTACACGATCAACCGCGTCAGCCTCTTCGCGCTGATCTTTTCCATCGGCATCCTTGTCGACGACGCGATCGTGGTGATCGAGAACATCGCGCGGCACTGGGCGATGCGCGACGGCCGTTCGCGATCGAGAGCCGCCATCGAAGCGGTCGCCGAGGTCGGCAATCCCACCATCGTCGCGACCCTGACGGTGATCGCCGCCCTGCTGCCGATGCTCTTCGTGTCGGGGCTGATGGGCCCCTATATGGCGCCGATCCCGGCCAATGCATCGGCGGCCATGATCTTCTCGTTCTTCGTCGCGATGGTCATCGCGCCGTGGCTCATGACGAAGCTCGCGCCGAAGGACCAGGCGGCGGCCGGCGCGCACCACGCGCACGGCGTCGATCGGCTGGGCCGGCTTTATCGGCGCGTCGCCGCGCCGGTGCTGAAATCCCGCCGCAGCGCGTGGGTGTTTCTTCTGACGGTGGGCGCCGCGACTCTGCTCTCGCTGGTCCTGTTCGCAACCGGCGGCGTCACCGTCAAACTCCTGCCCTTCGACAACAAGTCCGAACTCCAGGTCGTGGTCGACCTGCCGGAAGGTTCCAGCGTCGAGGAGACGCAGCGCGTGCTTTCGGCGATCGCCGTCCGCGCCGGCGCGATGGGCGAGGTTGTCAGCATGCAGGCCTATGCCGGCGCCGCCTCGCCTTTCAACTTCAACGGCCTCGTGCGCCACTACTATCTTCGCGCGCAGCCCGAGATGGGCGATCTGCAGATCAATCTGCAGCCCAAATCAGACAGGGCGCGCGAAAGCCACGAGATCGCGCTCGAACTGCGGCAGCGCCTGGCCGGGCTCGACCTGCCCGAGGGCGCATCGGTGAAAGTGGTCGAAGTTCCGCCAGGCCCGCCGGTGATGGCGACTCTTCTGGCCGAGATCTACGGCCCCGATCCCGCCACCCGCCGCGCCGTGGCGGGCGAGCTGAAGAAGATCTTCGCCGACGTGCCCTACATCGTCGATGTCGACGATTCCTTCGGCCAACCCCGCCCCCGCCTGCGCATCGCGATCGATCAGGAACAGGTGGAGTTCTTCGGCGTTCGTCAGAGCGACGTCTACGACACGGTTCGCACCCTGCTCGACGGCGTCACGGTCGGCTACTCCCATCGCGGCGAGGGGCGCGATCCGATCGAGATCGTCGTCCGTCTGCCGAGGTCGGGGCTCAGCTGGAACGCGCTGTTGGCATCCACCCCGGTTCCCGCCGATCAGATTCCGGGCGGCAAAGGCGTCGTCGAGCTGGGCGATGTGGTCAAGGTCTCCACCGAGCAGGGCTCCTTTCCGATCTATCGGCGCAACGGACGCTTCGCCGAAATGGTCACGGCCGAGCTGGCGGGCGCCTATGAAGCGCCGATCTACGGCATGATGGATGTGGCGAAGCGCGTCCACGCCCACGATTGGGGCTCGCTGCCCGAGCCGTCGATCCTGATCTACGGGCAACCCGGCGACGAATCCCGGCCAAGCCTGTTATGGGACGGCGAATGGGAGATCACCTATGTGACCTTCCGCGATATGGGCGCGGCGTTCATGGTCGCGATTCTCGCGATCTACGTCCTCGTCGTCGCGCAGTTCGGGTCGTTCCGGCTGCCTCTGGTCATCCTGACGCCGATCCCGCTCACATTGATCGGGATCATGCTCGGCCACTGGATGCTGGGCGCGGCGTTCACGGCGACATCGATGATCGGCTTCATCGCGCTCGCCGGAATCATCGTGCGCAATTCGATATTGCTGGTCGATTTCATCCGTCACGGCAAAAGTGAAGACACGCCGCTCCCGGAAAGGCTGCTGGAAGCCGGAGCGATCCGCTTCAAGCCGATCCTTCTGACGGCCATCGCGGCGATGATCGGCGCGGCGACGATTCTTCTCGATCCCATCTTCGAAGGCCTGGCCATTTCTCTGCTGTTCGGGCTGGCGTCGTCGACCCTGCTGACCGTGCTGGTGATCCCCGCGATCTACATCGCGCTGCGCTCGCCGCGCACGACCGAGCCTCGCAAAGCGATCGGCTAGGAAAGACTGGAACAAACGGCCCGCTTCTCGAACGGCACGTACGGGACGGGACCGGTGCCCTGGACGGCTGCGCAGGGCCGCGCACGGCAGCCCCAGCAACCGCCCGGCGCGGGCCGGCGCCTATTTCTTCGGGTCGGGGAAGCTCAGATATTTCTTGAGCACCGCGTCGGCCTTTTTCTGCGGCACGGTCATGTAGAGCCTGCACAGCGATCCCAGGATCTCGTGCTTACAGGCATGCAGGGCGCTGATCTGCTCCGGCGTAAGCCCTGCGATGGACTTCGGGTCCATGCACATGACCTGGGCGCCGCCCGCCACCAGACTTTGCGAAAATCGTTCACGACTTGCCATAAATACACCTCTAGGTTGTGCGCACTTGGCGCTTAACTCCTTAGGTTGTCTTTCGATTCGACGCAACCCGCGCGGCAGGAGACCTTCACGATGAAAAATGGCTCATACGCTTACCGTTTCGATGGTGCGTCCATGGCGGATGGCGCGCCCTACCACCTTGTCGGGGTCGGGCTCATGAAGATCGCGGGAGGCAAGATCACAGGCGATCACCGCTCGTCGGTGCTGGCGCTCAAGGGCGATGACGCCGCCCTCTTCCACACCGCATTCAAACTGACCGGAAAGACCGCATCCTCCGGCGGCTTCACAACCGCGACGATCACCTTCACCTGCACCGGCGCCGATTCGAACGGCCGCAAACTGCCCATCCGGCAGACCCTCACCGGAACATTCGATTTCGTGCCGGCCGGCGAGGGGCGCTACTGGTTGATTTCGTCGGGCGCGCGCAACAAGACGCTGAAAAGCTGGGCCGCCGAAGCCGTTTCCGGCGAAGCCGTCAGACTCAAGGAATGACCGCCAGAACCCTCTGCTCGGCCCATCCCGACCCGATCGCCCTGGCGAGCGCCAGCGCCTCGTGCAGATAGGGCGCCGCCTGTTCCGGTCTGGCGCAACACAATGCCCGCACCCGCAACGTTTCCGCCCGGAAAAACCGCTCGGCGGGATTCATCGATAGGGCTCTGTCGCACGCAGCGCGCGCCGCCTTCAGATCACGATTCTCCAGGTGCGATTGGGCCAGCCATGTCAGATACATGGTTTGGCCGTTCTGCGACCGGTTGGCGGTCATCCGCCCAAGCCCGTCCTGCATCATGGCGATTCCGGCCTTTCGACGCCCCTGCATGACGAGCGCACGTCCGAGGACGATGCGCGCGGTCGCCGAGAACTGCGGAAACCCTTCCGCGTCTGAAATCGTCATCGCCGCCCGCGCCAACCGCGCCGCTTCGCCCGGCTCGTCCATCAGCACATACGTCATGGCGGCCATGTAGAAGGCGAAGGCGCGGACATAGGGCACGGTCGATTTCTCGCCGTGGGCCACAACCTTGGCATTGCGCTGGCGCGCAAGGCCGGCACGGCCGAGCAGCCAGGCATTCACCGCCGCATTGCCGACGGTCTGGGGGACGGCGCCTGGACGGCGCACGAAGGCGGGGGTGCGGAAGCTGCCCGCCCCGGCGCGATAGGCTGCCTCGCCCTCGACCAAGGCGCCGACGCGATAGGCCGTGGTCATCTGGATCATGAACGCCGTGCCCAGTGTCTCCGGCCCGCCATCGGCCTCGGCAAGGGGCATCGCGCGGGCCGCAAGCTCACGTGCCCGGCCGTAATCGCCGGCGCTGGACGCCGCCATCCATTCCGCCGCGATCTGGTTGAACAACCGGCCGCTTTCGCCGAGCCGCTCTGCCAGAGTCCGGGCGCGTGCCGCCGCCTCGGCGACTGCGGGTGCGGAGTAGCCGTCGGTGATCTGCAGCGCGTTGGTCAGCGCACTGCTGAGCTCCATCTCCTCGCGGTCCCGCTCGATGCTGGCGGGCATCTGCGTCAACATCTCCATGGCCGCACGGTAGGCGCGCGCCGCTTCGCCATGCGCGCCCTCTGCGACATATCGGCGGCCGAGATCGCGATAGGCGTCAGTCGCCCGCCGCAGATCTCCCGCCTCGCGCCAGTGACGGGCGATCGTCTCCGCAGAAGCGCCCGTCTTTGCGGCCAGACCCGCCGCCCGGCGATGCAGCGACCGGCGGTCGTCTCTCAGCAAAGACGCATAGGCGGCTTCATGAATGAGCGCGTGACGAAATGCATACTGCCCTGCCCGAATCGTCAGCAGATCGGACCGAAGCAATGATTTCAGATCCGCGCTGACGCGCCGCGCGGGGAAGCGCGTCAGACGGCGCAGCAGACTTTCTTCAAAACGTGGGCCCAGAACCGACGCGACCCGCGCCAGCGAGGCAGCTGAGCCGGTCGCATCCAGACGCGCCGTCAGCAGCCCCGACAGCGTATCGGGCAACGCGTTGATCCGTTGTGGCGCGGTGATGAGATGCGTCGCCAGCTCCTCGGCGAAGAGCGGATTGCCGTCCGACCGCCGGACCAGCGCTTCGACACCTTCCGCCGCCAGATCCGGCCCGGCGATCCGACCCACGATGCTGCCGATCGCCGTCTTGCTCAGCGGCGCAAGCCTTATCGCCTGCCCGCCCGTCATCAACCGCCCCAGCGCCGGAATCGCCGCGCGGGACGACCCGATGACGAGAAGCGGGGCGCTCGTCTTGGTGGTCAGCAGCGTTCTGACCAGCTCCAGCGTCGAGGGATCGACCCACTGCAGGTCTTCGATCACGATAATCCCCGGCTTGTCGGCTGTCCGGGCCAGCAGCCAGGAGACCAGCGAGGCATTCAGGCGCCGCCTGCGGTCTTCGCCGCTATACACGCCCTGATCTTCATCATCAGCCAGCCCCATAAGGCTCGCAATAGGTCCGATCACGCCGGCAGGCATGACGCCCGACAGCGCCAGCATCTTCTCCAAGCTCTTATAGGTCAGACCCTCGTCGCTGTCCGATGCGGACAGGATCAACCGCCGCGCAATCGCATAGGCGGTGCCTTCCTGCGAAGGGTCTGCTGCGGCTTCAAGCCAGACATGGCTTTCACCCGAGATCCTGCGCTGAAACTCGTAGATCAGGCGGGATTTTCCGATGCCTGCCTCGCCCAGCACCGGCACAAACACCAGCCGGCCGGATTTGGCGCGCCGCCAGGCCGAGGCCAATTGCGCGAGTTCATCCGATCGCCCCGCCAGCGGCGCATGCCGGTGCGCCAACCGTTCCGACAGAGGCTGGCTGAAGTCAGCGGCGCTCTCGACGGCGAAGGCCGTTTCGGGCTTGGCGAAACCCTTCAACTCAAGACCGGAGATCGGCGCCATCTCAAAAAGGCCGGCGGCAAGCCGTGCCGTCGCGGCGCAGACCACGACCTGTCCCGGCGCCGCGACGGCCTGCAGACGTGCGGCAAGGTTAGGGGCGCTCCCGATGACGCCGCGCTCCGAGGCGGCGCCCTTGCCGACCAGATCCCCGATGACCGTCGGCCCGGTCGCAATTCCGCACCGCACAGACATCGCATGGCCGTGCGGCGGGACGAGTGTACGGGCGGCTTCGCAGACGGAAAGCGCCGCCCTGATGGCCCGGGCAGGGTCGCCTTCGCGCGCCAGCGGATAGCCGAAATACGCCATGATGCCGTCGCCGGTATAGCGCGCGATGAACCCGCCGGAGCTTTCTATCCGCTGCGCGAAGGCGTTGAGATAGGCGTGAAGCACATCGCGCGAATCTTCAGGGTCGAGCCGTTCGGTCAGCTCGACCGAACGCACCAGATCGCAGAACAGCACCGTCACCTGACGGCGCTGTGCGCCGCCGGAAACGATCCCTGTACCTCGCGTCTGCCCCTGCATGCCCCTGCGGATGGACTGACCGCCCGGGTTCTTCACCATGTCGCCCCTCGCATGGCGAAGTGAACATCGCCAGCGCGTCTCTCACAAGTCACGTCAGCGGGTCAGATACAGATGCCAACTCGCGCACCGACATTTCCAATCGCTCAAGATCGAGAAAACACAGTCGCTTGTGTCCGGTCGTGATCACGCCGAGCCGGGCCAGCCGCCGAAGCTCGCGCGTAACGGCCTCGCGATGCGAACCGATGCGGGCGCCGAGCTCTTCATGCGTCGGCGCCGGCGCGATGACGGTCGACGGCGCCGCCAAACGCGCCATGCGCAGCAGCTCGCTATGCAAACGGGCCTGCATGTTGAGCGCGCTCAGTTCGAAAACACGCTCCGTCAGCCGCCTGACCTCCGCTCCGAGACGCCGCGCCAGCCAAAGCGAGGCTTCGGGCGATGTCTCAAGGCACTTCAGAAAGTCGGACCGCGCCATTACGGAAAGCGTCACGGGCTCGATGGCGACGACGCTCGCCGAGCGCGGGCCGCCGTCCAGCGCGGCGAGCTCGCCGAAAACGTCGCCGGGCGCAAGATCTCTCACCGAGACCGCACGTCCCGCCGGACTGTGCAGAACGATACGCGCAGCGCCCGAAACGAGACAGAATACGTCCAATGATCGCGCACCGTTGGAGAGGATGGTCTTGCCCGCAGGAACGCGTCTTTCAACCAGGTGCACAGCGATGCTCTGCCGCAGCGCCGGCGGCAGGAACGCAAAGGGTGGCGGCGATGCCGAACGGCCGTTCATACCTCCGACTAGACCGGTCCCCCGGCCGCTGCGCAACCCGACGGGGGCTGTGGGAAATGCCACAGACGTCTCAACCGCCCTTCGCCACGCTCTCGCCAACGTCTGGTCGGCCGCCCAGAGCCGACTGATCGCGGGAGCGAAAGGAAACCGGTTGGCGAAGGCCTATATCGTGATTGCGCGGTCCGGCATGAAGCGGGGGCGCTATTTTGACGGCATTGTCGTTCGTGAAGACTCGATATTCCTGCCGCCCTACCGGAAGGTGTTCGGTCCGACCCGGCGCACGCAATGCCTTATCTGGCGCGCCACGCATTGCGATCCGCTGCCCGAATGGCGCGGCGCCGAAAACCGTGTGGTCTATCTCAGACCACCCGCGGAAGTGACGGAGATGGGCCGTTGAGCAAGGTCGAAGTCGCCGTATCCGGATCGGTGTCCCGATGCTGGCTCTGGATCGACGCGGCGCCCTTGGCTGTCGTGGACGGACGCGGGGCCATGGATCTCGCGCCCGGGCGGCACCTGCTCACCTGGGTCATGGCTGGCGAGAGGGGCGAGACGCTCAGCGTCACGCTCAGCCGCGGGATTCGCACCTTGCTTCCCCGGCGTGCGCGCATGCCGGCCTCCAAGCCGCTGGGCTTCGGCGGCGTGTATTTCGACGTCTGAGAGCGGCTAGAGATTCAACAGACGCCCAGCACGCAGCTTGAGGGCGTCGCCGGTTGTTTTGCCCAGGGCGTGCGCATCGGCCACCGTTGGCGTTTCCTCCAGCCGGACGGCTGCGACTTCCCGGGCCGAACCATCAAGCGCATAGACTTCGGCCCGCAGCCCAAACCCGCCGCCCGGCTCGTTCGCCGCATGGATCGCGATCGCGCTGCGGCACGAGCCATCGAGCGCCGCAAGGCACGCTCGCTCGGCGGCGAGCGCAACAGCCGTCGGCGCGTCATCGACCAGAGCGGCAAGGGCGCGCGTCTCCTCGTCGTCTGACCGGCACTCCAGCCCGACCACACCCTGCCCCGCAGCGGGCAGAAACTGGGCCGTCGCCAGAGGCGCTACCGCGGGTTGCAGCCCCAGCCGGTTAAGACCCGCCATGGCCAATAGCGTCGCGTCCGCTTCGCCGCGGGCCAGCTTGTCCAGCCGCGTCTGGACATTGCCGCGGAACAGCACGATCGACAGGTCCGGCCTTTGGTGCAGCAGCGCCGCAGCCCGGCGCGGACTGGTGGTGCCGACGCGCGCGCCGGGCTTCAGGACGGCGATCGAATCCGCACCCAAAAGCGCATCGCGGGCATCCTCTCGCGGCAGGGCCGCAACGATTCCCAGGCCTTCTGGAAGCACACCCGGCACGTCTTTCATGGAGTGGACCGCCAGATCGACGCGCCCGTCGAACAGTGCCTCCTCCAGTTCCTTGACGAACAAGCCCTTGCCGCCCGCCTCCGCCAGAGGCCGGTCGGTGATGCGATCGCCGCTCGTCTTGATGACGACCAGCTCAAGGCGCTCCGCCGCCTCAGTGTCCGACCAGCCCATGGCCGCAGACAGGCGACGAATGGCCTCATGCGCCTGCGCCAGCGCCAGCGGAGACCCGCGTGTACCAATCCGAAAGCGTTTCACTCATGCGCTCCTGAAGCGATCAGCCCCTCAAGCCCGACATCCAGCGCCACGTCAAGGCAGCGCCGTCGCCGCGATGGGACGTAGACACGGCGTTGCAGCAGCCGCCTGTCGCAACGGCGAAACCTGGATACGAAGGATGCCGGAACAACAATGCATGACATGCATTTAGCTCTTTATTGCACCGCACAATTCTGGTTTGCTCCCCACTAAGGTCAATGTGCAGGAAACCGACTCATGCATGCGATCTCTGCCCCTGAATGGCCCAGCACGGCCAGACTGACCGAGCCGACGCTGCGGGCGACGGCCGGGGTGCTGATCCGGGCCTATGGCTCGGGCGCCATTGACGAGGCCAGAACCCGGCTGACCGATGCATTGCAGGATCGCGACATCGAGGCCGCGGCCGCCTGGCGCCGGCTTATCGCGATCCTCGCAGAAGACTAGGTCCCGGCGAGCGCCCGGTCGGCGCAAGCCGCGTATTCAGCGAGGATGCGGCACGGCGAGCGGCGCCGCGTCCGACTGTCACGACAATTCAGATAAATTGGACTGAATGCGGAAACCCCGCCGAAACGGCGCCCGGATAGCTTCCGGTCGCGAGACGGGGAACCGAATGACCGACATTTCTGGCGTTGATCCGGATTACTCAGGCGTCGTGAGCCAGCCTGCCGAAGGCATGCGGCTGGACTGGGTCTCTTGCGTCACCTGGATGGGCGCCGCCCTGTTGTCGGCGGGCTTCTGGACCCTGGTCGTATCGACGGTCGCCTGAACGACGCTTCACGAGCGCGCGTCTGAGGCTGTCTTTCTGACGCGCACCCGGTTGATCCACTGCACTGCCTCGGGGTTGCCCGAAAACGCTGCCTGCAGGGCCGCATCCGCGCCCGGCTCAAAGACCAGTTGTGCGAGCGAACGCCGCCATTCGTGGCGGGCCCAGATCGTCTGCAGATCCTCGATCGCGAGCGCCTGCACGGCCTGATCGAGCTTATCCCAGCACAACATCGCCGTCCGGGTCCGCACGACGATGAACGGCAGGATCAGATTGCGCGACAGATAGGCGACCTGCAGCGCCGAAACCGCACCCGCCTCGTCGCCGCTCGCGGCCCGCGCCCACGCCATCGCGGTCCAAGCGCGCGGCTCAAGAGGAATGCTGCGCACGGCGATCCCCAGCGGGTCCAAAGCCGCCGTATAGAACGACTTCGCAGCGCCTTCCTGACCGTCGCGTCGCGAAAGATCGCCTTGCTGGACATAAAGCAGCCCGCGGGTCGCGGAGATTTCGCCATCGCGCTGCGCGCGGCGCGCAAGCAGATGCGCCACCGCCTCATAAGATTCCGGCGATGCGACGGGATCGGCTTCGAGCCGCTCGACCGACGCAAGCGCCCGGTTGGCCTCAAACCCCGACTGGAGGCCCGAAATGCCCAACACGGCCAGGCCGAGGCCCGGCGTCATCGCGATCGCGCGGATTGCGATCCGCCCGAGCATGTCAGGACTGATAGTACTGGGTGTACTTCGAATAGGCCGACGTGCCGTATGAGTAGATCGTCGACCGGCGGGCATCGGTCCGGTTCAGCACCACACCGGCGATCACGGCGCCGGCATCGCGAAGCTGGCGGATCGCTGCGGCGACCGCATCGCGCGCCGTCTTTTCCCAGCGCACGGTGAAGACGACCGAGTCGACATGCTTCAGGATCAACTTGGTGTCGTTGATCAGCAGCGCCGGGGCGGAGTCGATGACGACGAAATCGTAGTTGGCGCGCAGCTGCTCGATCAGTTGGCCGATCGCGTTGGACGCCAGAACGTCAGGCGGGCTGATCGCCGGCTGGTTGACGCCCAGAATGTGCATCGACGATTTCGGATCGATCGCCATCGCCTCGGACAGCGAGGTTCGCCCGGCAAGGTACTCGATAACCCCGCCCGCTCCGGCTTCGGCCTTCGAGACGCGCATGACATTCGGGTGCCGCAGGTCCAGATCGAGCAGCGCCACCTTGGCCTCGCCACGACTTTTGAGACGGGCAAGCGAAATCGCCAACGTGGTCTTGCCTTCGCTCGGCAGCGCCGATGTCACGAGCACGACCTTCGGCGGCTTGTCGACATTGGAGATCGCCAACGCGGTCTGCATGCTGCGGATCGCTTCGGTATAGGCGGATAGAGGCTTGTCGACCACGAGGCTGGCCGGGTCGGAAGCCCGGCCCTTGCGCCCGGCATCGGGCACCGAAGCGATGGCGGCAAGACCCAGATTCTGCTCCACCTGCTCCAGTGTGCGGAAACCATTGTCCAGACGATCGACGATGAAAGCGACGGCGACGCCGAAGAACAGCGCAACGGGAATCAGCGCGCCGAAGACCAGAGTCGCGCTGCGCGGCGAGCTGGGCCGGACGGGGATCTGAGCTTCGGACAGGATTCGGGCGTCCGGGCTCTGGATTTCGTCCGTGCCCTGCGTGCTCTTCAGCCGCGCCAGCATCGCTTCATAGAGATTGCGGATCGAGTCGGCCTCGCGCTGCAGGGCGCGAAGCCCGACGACGCCCTGGCGTTTGTCGTTGGCCGTCGATTCCAGTTCGTCGAGCCGGGCCTGAATGGCGTTCTCGGTCGCGACCGCCGCCGCAAGCTCGGCGCGCATCGAGCCGACGATCCGTGAAGTTTCTTCGCTGATCTTCGAACGGATATCGCTCAGCTCCGAACGGGCCTGCATCACCTTGGGGTGGCGGTCCTGATACTTGTTCAGAAGCTCCGCGAGCTTGACGCTCAACTCGGCCTCCTGGCTGCGAAGGCTTGAGATCAGCGGC